>JAKPCT010000192.1 GCA_029553165.1 Bacillota bacterium | reverse complement strand
GCCGCTATGCAGGCTATGCTACAACGAGGTAACCCGTAAGAATAGAAAGTAGGCTTTTTCGACCCGATGTATAACATCAGCATCATGCAAAAAATTAACAGGTTGGGGAAATTGCTAGGGCCAGTTGGATCCATTGCTGGGTATTTTATTGCTTTGGTGGGAATTATTCAACTTTTTAGCTCCTTCCTAGCAATAGTTTTGATTATCATTGGACTATTCATTGGTTTTACCTCTTTTGCTGCCCAGGTTGATTTTGGAAATAAAAGGTTTCGGAACGCATTGTTGCTTTTTGGAATAATTCCTGTTGGGAAATGGCAAAGCATTGATAGCTCAATGGGTTTGAGTGTTAATCGGTTGAATAGGGCATGGAGGACGTACAGCTCAAGCAATAGGTCGTTCGATATTGCTGATAGCGATTACCGTATTGTGATTGTTGATAAACAAGTGAACCCTCTTGCTGATATCCAACGAGTTCAAAGCCTTGAAAAGGCAAACGAGACACTGGTTTATTACTCCGAAAAGTTAGGTTTGCCTATCGTTAAGCAAGGAAGTTAGAGGATTTTTTATCATCTGCATCGATGAAAACCCAGGTTGACATATCGCATCGAATATCGCCAAAACTTTTTTGGTTTGTTACTTTGATGATAATAACTCTGCCTATAACCACACAATACCGTTTGTTGATTTTTGGGGAGTACACTACCGGTGAGGTTGTTGGAGTGGAGTATGAAAAAACACTAGGAATATCGGCTTTTGGCCCCGATAAGTATCCTATAATAGTTTTTACTACGCTTGAAGGCAAATCAGTTCAGTTTTACGGCCTTGAAAATTTTGAGTATCCCAAAGGTACTATATTAAAGGTGGTTTACAGTCCCAATAACCCCACCGATTGCAGGGTTTTTAGCTTCGGGGCTTTATATACTGACCGAAAAGCCATAATCCCAGGAATACTTTTTTTACTTTGGATGGCTTTCTACCTTGCTTTTAGAAACAAAAAATAGATTTTGTAAATTTGTTGAATTATATTGCACCAATCAATTTTAAACATTGATGATTAACCTAACTGCTATACAGCTTGCTGAAATTGTTCTGGGTCAAGTAATTGGCGATTCGGGTTTTACTATCAGAAACGTTATTACCGATAGTAGAGTGCCTGTATCGGGAAACGGCTCCATGTTTATTGCTCTAGTTGGCCCAAATCACAACGGACACGAGTTTATCGGTGAACTTTATAATATTCGAAACATAAAGGCATACCTTGTTGAAAAGGGTGAGGTTGACTACACAAATTAT
>JAKPCT010000190.1 GCA_029553165.1 Bacillota bacterium | reverse complement strand
AGGAACTATTGCTTACAATAGCGATATCCAAAACACTCTGATATTCACTAGCCAAATAATCTCCGATAAAAATGTAGTAATTGTTTACCCTGCCATCCACGGTACATCAATTATTGATTCACGTTCATTACTTTCGGGAACTGGCCGCGTGGTAACTGAGAACTAAATTTTTAATGCTATTTGCAGCATCGGTTACACCAACCTTATTAATATCAAATACGTAGGCATCGGTTAGGTTCCACCGCTCCACTACATGCATTAGGTTTTCGCGCCTTACCGTTAATACTAAAACATTCTTAGTTTTAGTAAGATGATGTTCTATCAGCTCTGCCCAAACTTCACCATAAAGTTCCATTCGGCCAACCTCATCAATTACAAGTATGTCATCAGCCTTTATTGAAACAAGTTCGGAAGTTAGCCCCTTAATAACCTCATCATTAAACTCAAATGATTTATTTGGCAAGCCACAAGCACCAATACGATGGCACAACATCATTTCATTACCATCTGGGATTATCCGTAAATTATACCCCTCTCGTAGTGGAGGCGCACCAATACCCATGGCAATAAATCCTCTAAAGTTTATCGCTTTATCCTTTCCCAAAATTTTCAGAATATTTTCAAGGTAGGTTGATTTGCCCTCGCCTAACCCGCCTGTAATGATTATAATAGGCCTATTTCCACTCCAACCGGAATTTTTTATTACACCCTGAATATCTTTAATAGCGTTTGATGCCGAAAAATTGATGTTCCTGAAAACATTTAGGTAAATAGGCAATGCATTGAATGCCATACTGGAGGCATAGTAAACCGGGCTAAAAAATCCCCTGTTAAAAAATTGGCTAACCGCTGGTTTGGCTAGTTCAGTCCCAATTGCAGCTAGGGTAACCACAACAAAAATAGCCCTTACAAAAATATAGATACCATATACTGGCACTAAAGCAATTTTGGTTGTAAAAAATGGGATTAAGAAAGAAAAGACCAAAACAGGCACAATAAAGAAAGGTTTCAATAGCATTCTTCGTGGTCTTTCGTAAAATAAAACAATTAACAAAACATATACCCCTCCACTCAAAATTGCAATAGCAAAGGGCATTGCCGAGGCATAAGTAAGGTATGCAACCAGTGCAACAAGATGAATAATCAGTAGTAAATAGTTACTAAAAGCTACCTTCCCTCTCTTTTCTCCAAAAATAGTCAGCTCAATTTGACTTGAACCAAAAGTGGAACCTTTTAGCCCTAAACTAAAGCCGATTAAAGCCGCCAGTAAGCCTAAAATCAAGTAGATGATTAGTATAGTATAAATTAATGCGTTGGTAATAACAATGGTATTACTTTTTGATACTTGGGAAATCAAACCCATAAAGAAATCGACTATTCCTTGACCATAAAGCATGTAAAGTCGAACTGCTTTAAAAAGGGGTATAGAGAGCATAGCCAAACCACCGCCTAACGCTAGCCCAAAAGCATTTGCTCCCAAAACCAGCACCCCGACCTCCATCAATAGCCCTTCAACCATAATTCCCACCATAGGCGGTACGATAACAGCACTTGGCGATACCGACTTTAGTAAGGCACAGATTAGTGCAGCCCTCCAAAAAAATCCCCTCTGAATATCGTTAGCCGAAATAACCGAAACGGTAAAAACTCCAAGAAATGCCAACAATGTTCCGGCCACCATGGGTACCATAAGGTTATGTAATGCCGAACCTAAGATGATTTCCAGTGCGCCCCAAATGCTACCACCAATAATGGCACGCTGCCACAACGGGCTAAGCTTATATACTGCTCTATTCCTTTCCACCTTTAACCCTTGGATTTTGCACAACAATCAAGTAGTCAATAGCTAGAACAAAAAGCAAAACAAACTCTACATCCTGAAATCCTAAAAGGTTTAGAATAATAGTAGCAATAATAAACCCCAACGTGAACCGTCTATACCTGTCTGCTTTATGTAGATTTTTGCTATTCCTGATATAATACCTCAATCTATGTAAAATAATTGGCACAAATGCCAAGTAGAATAGCCATACTCCCACTTTATAAAATCCCAATCGAACTACCCCAGCTACTATAAGCAAACCAACAGTAAAAAGAATTAACTTACGTTCAGAAACTTTGATTTTTTCCATCCCCTAAAAAATTGGTACTAAAATTGACAGCAATAATAAAAAATTTAGTTGATGATTTAAGCTATATTTGAATTCTATTGTTAACAATACAAATTTTTACCATCATGCAAAGGATTATACTTATTGTTTTGTTATTCGTTTCTTCTACCCTATTCGCCCAGATTAAACGAAGTGCTAACATCACCAATAATGAACTTTTTTACCATGTAAACTTTCTGGCTTCCGACAGTTTAAAAGGGCGGCAGCCGGGAACAGTTCAGGACAAAATTGCAGCAAAGTATATCAGAGATGAATTTCGTGAGTATGGCCTAACCCTCTTAGGTAAAAAGGGTTATCAATTCTTTTCCTTTAAGAGTTTCAATCCTGAGTTCGAAAAGAAAACCAACCTGATGATAAATGGTGAAAAACTGGAGTTTGGCCGCGACTTCTCTGCTCCCACCGTTAACGGTTCCGATTCACTTTGTGCCGAAGCCATTTTTGTTGGAAAAGGCGATGAGATTTCATACCAAAATGTTAAAGTTCGGAGGAAATGGGCTGTTATATACTACCCTAATGACCAGAAATATGAGTATTTGAACGCTAAACTTTTAGAGGTTGCTAAGAATCAAGGTGCTGCTGGAATAATCATTGTCAGCAACGATACTTTAAGCAAATACATCGATGTTGACTTCCGAAATATACCGAACCTACCCCTTTTTATTCTTTCGCCCGATGCATCAACTAAACTACTCAAACCTATTGGTTTGTGTTCCGATATTGCAAAAAAGATCAAAGAAAGCAGCATTGCATCACAACCCTTGGGGGTTAATGTTTGCGGCAAGGTAGCAAAACTATACAACCTTATTGAAACCCAAAACGTTGTGGCTATGCTCCCCGGTTCCGACCCAAAATTAGCAAACGAATATATTGTGATTGGTGCGCATTACGACCATTTGGGCATGGGCGAAATGGGCGGAAGCAGGGCACCTGACCAACTGGCTATCCACAACGGCGCCGACGATAACGCTTCGGGCGTAGTTTCGATGCTCGAGATTGCTCAAAAACTGGCATCGGAACCGAAAAAGATTAAACGAAGCATTGTGTTTGTTGCTTTTGGCGCCGAAGAGAAAGGACTCATCGGCTCTCAACGATTTGTTGATTCTGCGCTAATACCCATCGAGAACATCAAGGCTATGATAAACCTCGATATGGTTGGAAGGCTCCGCAATCGTGAACTCGAAGTTCACGGGGCAAAAACTTCACTTGAAGCCGACTCCATCCTCAACAAACTTAACTCCGATAGCTTATTTCACCTAAAACTCGTTCCCGACGGCTTTGGCCCATCGGATCATGCCTCGTTTTACTCCAAAAATATCCCCGTTTTCTTTATTCATACAGGACTACACGAAGACTACCACACCCCTAACGATGATGTTGCCCTGCTAAACATTGAAGGTATGCAACAGGTTGCAAGTTACACGTACCGATTAGCCTTTGAGCTTTCAACAATGCAGAAACCGCTTACCTTTACTAAGTCAAGCACCCGTTCACTTTCATCATCACGCACCCCAAAAATTAAGGTCAAATTAGGTATTATGCCCGATGTAAGCGGTACATCGGACGAAGGCCTAAAAGTTATGGGGGTTACCGAAGGTAAACCCGCCGAAATTGCAGGTATCCAGGTAGGCGATTTGATTATCGCCATAAACCAGAAACCCATAAAAAATATTTACGATTACACCGAAGCGCTTTCAGCCCTTGAACCTGGAACAAAAATAACTGTCAAGGTTTTAAGAGATAAAAACGAAATAGAGTTTTCTGTTGAACTTTAAACTTATATGGAAATGAAGAAATATTTAATTTTCTTTTTTGCACTTCTGATAACAATAACCGCTGCTATCTATCAGCGTCTTACAGGTCCAACTCACCCCAAACGGATTAGTTACACAATCGATAGTATTGAGTATAAATCGAAACTTATCCGCAGTGGGGAGAGCGATAGGGATACCAAAATAACCCTTAACCTACCTATTAATGCCACGGCAACCCTATATTACAAGAAATATAAGGTAGATGAAGATTTTATTGCTTTACCCTTCATGGCGATTGACCAAAACAAACAAGAAGTTTACCTACCCAAAATGCCTGCCGCTGCCAAACTTGAATACTATATCGAAATACTTGATGGCGCTGAAACCAAGCATTTTTTCAAAGAAAATCCCATCATCATTAGGTATAAAGATCCTGTGCCAGCCTGGGTCTTAATCCCTCACATTTTAATAATGTTCCTGGCTATGCTTTTCTCAAACCTAACCGGTTTGCAGGCTGCATTCAATATGCCCTCGTTTAAACGGAATATAACCATAAGCCTCGCCCTGCTATTTTTTGGTGGTTTAATCCTTGGCCCCATAGTCCAGAAGTTTGCATTTGGGGCCTACTGGACTGGCTTCCCCTTTGGTTATGACCTTACCGATAATAAAACCCTTATTGCTTTTGCAACATGGCTTATAGCTTATTTAATTAACCGCAAGAACGATAGGCCTGCTATAGCGATGTTTGCTGCAATTGTAACCATTATAGTTTTCTCAATTCCTCACAGCGTATGGGGATCGGAACTTGATTATGAAAGTGGAAAGGTTGTTACAGGATTCATTAACTCATTAATCCTCTTCTAATCAAGTTAGAACATAGAAAAAGAAAGGCCGTCGGTTATTCGACGGCCTTTTTGCTTAACTATCTTCTGATTAGTGTTTATGTTCACACGGTTTATCACAGGGTTCTTTTTGCTCCTTACCGCTGCAGCAT
>JAKPCT010000188.1 GCA_029553165.1 Bacillota bacterium | reverse complement strand
GCTCACTTGCATTTACCGTAAAAAATGCAAAGGTTAGCGCTAATAGGGTGATTGATACGACTTTTGCCCTCATGGTAACACAATGATTCGTGAGCAAATTACTAAAGATTACAGCATTATGCAAAGGAATTTGATAAAAATGAACCTATGTGCTATGAATTATCAAATTTAGCTGGGCTAATTTCTTGAGGAATGAGGCGGAATGAGGCGGAATGAAACGGAATACTCGGAATGTAGAATTGGAGGGAGTTTTGTTCGTTAAACGTGAACCGTGAACCGTTAAACGAAATCAAATTATTACCTATTGTCATTCCAAGTCCCGATATATCGGGATAGACTATGTCGAGGAATCTCAATTGAGCTAAAACGTTAAACGTGAGCCGTGAGCCGTTAAACGAGTTTTTTAGAGAATGTCAGGAAGTTAGAGGAAGTTAAAAGAAGTGCATGAATCGTTAATCGTGAGCCGTTAAACGGAATCTAATTATTACCTATTGTCATTCCGAGCTCGTCGAGAAATCTCTATTACGAGTTAAATCGTTAAACGCGAGCCGTTAAGCGCGTGATTTTAGCGGGTATGATTTGTAATAATTCTGAGTTTGTTGGAATAGACAAAAAATAATAGAGTAAAAAATGTTCTTAAAACTTGCATCAGATGACGAATTTGGAGTAAAGTTTTGTGTTGGTTTTTGCTTTTTACTATTCAGTTTATTAGTAGCGATTGTTTAACATTTAAAATTGGCAATATTTAACATGGTATCTTTTAATTTAATTGATTTAGAGCAGATTCGCTAATTAGAAAAACATTTTAAACAAATTCCAATGATTGTGGTTACTTAATGCTACTATAATTGTGTAACTTTATCATCAAACTAATATTTGCTATGGTTTCTCGATACATAACTATTGCAACGCTTTCAGTACTGACATTACTTACTGGTTGTGATATCCAAACTACAGACACCAGTAAGCCAACAGTAGTGGTAAGCATACTGCCACTAAAATACTTTGTTGAAAAGATTGCCGATTCCTCCCTTCAGGTTAAAGTACTTGTTCCTCCTGGCAGCAGCCCTGAGATGTTTGAGCCAACCCCTCAGCAAATGGCTGAGCTTACACAGGCTAAAGGCTACTTTTCCATAGGGCTACTCGATTTTGAGAAGGGAATGGAGCAAAAACTAAAGGATAATGCAGAATTCAGGTAT
>JAKPCT010000178.1 GCA_029553165.1 Bacillota bacterium | reverse complement strand
CTAAAAACTTATATAATATTACAAAGATATAATTGCTTATCGCTTATTTACATATGGTTTAGCTGATCTGTTCAGGTTTCAGCTCGACCATTATCACTCCCCTAGATAGCTAAAAGGGAGGGAAAATAATGTTTTCCCCTGAAGAACTTGAACAGCTAAAACAAGTATTATCTCAATTGAAAGCAAATGAACCTGAATTACAAAAAACAGATCAAAATCCAAATAATAAGGAGCATTTTTTAGAGAATAAACCTTTAGAAGCTAAAAAAAAAAGCGAACCAGCCTTGTGTAAAACTCCCGCTCAAATGCTGGTTATAGCCGGATTATTAACCGAATTTTTAGAAGTTCATTCAATTACAGTAAAAAAAGATCAAGTAGTCACTGTTGTTTTGACCAGTTCATTAAAGAAAAAACATTGCCATCTAGATAGCCAAGAAGATTAATGCCAAATTACCTTATTAATCCAAAGGCCATAGTCTTATTTACAGATCATATTTTACTACTGAAATTTTTAATATTAGCAGAGATCATATATAAAAAACTCCTTGAAAAAGGAGTTTTAATAATATTGATATTTGATTACTTCCGTTTCGTCTTTACCTTTATTTTATAGGAGATTTCAGTTTGGATCGGTAAATCAAATTTACTTGCAGTTACTTGCCCAACTCCTTTTATCTCAATATTTCGCGAATATAAACAACCATTAGTTAAATCAAAAACAGTCTCTCCATTTAGAATAAATGGCAATTTATAATCGATCTTGCTCCCAAAACCAAAGAATTCGTAACTATCTGTATCAGATTCGTCCCCGTCTTCAGCTTGATATTCCGGTTCTGCACCGGATTCAGCCATTGAATTAACCGCATTTTTCTCCTGTGACAACATCTGTGCTTTTAACTCTTGAAGATCTATTGTCTTCTCAAACAGTACATCAGCCGTGGTTTTAAAGTAGGCTAAATTGTTTTTGCCACTCTTTTTGAACCGTACTAATTGATAGGATATTGGAAAGACAATCCCTTCTCCATCATCAAGAAGCTTTAATTTGGTCTTCAACAGATGATTATTCGTCCAACTATCACCGATCTTAACTGACTTTTCAGGTAAAATATGATACTTCAATCCAAAATAAAACTTCAAAAAATCAACTAATGTTTGTTCAAAGTTCTTTTGAAACTCTTCGAGCCGCGCTTTCGCAAGTTCAATCTCTGCTTCAGTCATTCCTTCGTCATCGGTTACACTCGTTTCCTGATTTCCTTCTTCCGCAGAGTCCTGGCTATCTGATTTTAACTCTTCTAACTGATTAATTTCAACAACCTCTTCAACATCAGCTTTCTTTAAAATAACATCAAGGACCTCTCCCGACGGCGCCAAGATCAGTTGGATGGCTGAACGTTCGTTAGAATTAATAACTTGTTTATACTTTTTTCCTAAAAATTGAGATTTAAAACTGATTTTACTGATACTTAAATCAATAATCATCTGTTCCTGATCGTTGTTCTTGATCACTTCAAGTGAATCATATCGCAAGTCGATATCAGCCTTAAGGCTAAGGTTGCGATCCAAAAACTCTTTCGGGGGTTTTACAGCTAATTCGATTTTAATGTCGGTTGAATATTTAAACTCTTTATTACTTGGCGCATATTTTAACTCTGTTGGCAATGATTGCGCAAAACCAATGCCGATTGTGAATATTAAACCTAAAACAATCAATATCAATTTTTTCAATCCAGTTCCTCCCAATAATCATTATTTGAGATCAATATTTAACATACTCAAAATTCCATACCTTTTTTTAAAATCCTTCAAAAAATGGGATCAAATTCTAAATACAATCTTTAGCTAAATTTTGTTAGTAGTTAAATTAAAATTGATTTTAAAATCGGGTCTGTCTCCAAATAACGCTTTGCTAACCGGCGATTTTCTTCTAAATGAATATAAGTACAACGATATGGCTTAAAAGAAGGGGCAATATCAATAGCTCTTTCAAAATCAACAGCTTTCATCTGCAATCCTTTGACATGTTCAAAGAATCCGGTCTCCTCTAAAAATTTGGTAACCCGCGGCGAACGGTGATTTTGGACTAAGCTCATCAAATAAGTAGCCACTCCGACTTGAATCCCATGTAACTGTGGCTTTTCAGCTAACTGATCCAACCCATGGGAGATCAAATGTTCGCTTCCGCTTGCCGGAGCACTGTTACGGGCGATCTCCATCGCAACGCCACTCATAATCAATGAATCAACCAATTCCCGCAGAAAAAATTCATCATGAATGTCTTTTTTAATATCCATCCGCACAATACTGTTAACAGACTTCTTGGCGATCATCGCTGCAAAATCATCGATCTTCGCAACTCCCTTTGCATCTTCAAACTCCCAATCAAAGACCGCTGTGATTTTCGAGATCAAGTCACCAACCCCCGAATAGATTAACTTCTCGGGTGAACTTTTGATCACATCCAGATCGACAACAATTCCATATGGCATTTTTGCCGGGACCGACCGTCGCCGCCCTTCGATAAACAAGGAACAACCCGAGCTGGAAAAGCCATCATTGGAAGTTGAAGTTGGCACACTGATGAACGGAATATCATTTAAGAAACTGACATATTTAGCGATATCAAGTACTTTACCGCCACCAACACCGATAATCATTTCAGCGGTGGACGGAATCGAGAACGCAAAATTTAAAAGACAGTCAATACTGTTGTTATCCTCTTCGTAGATATGTAATATTTCGATGTTGTCATCATTCAACGAGTCAATTACGGTCATCCCGAATAATTCTTTAATCCCATCTCCAAAAAAAAGCACCACATGGGTCTTGCCGGTTTTCTTTACCAACGAACCAATCTTAGCCAGATTCCCTTCATTAACATCCAATAATGTAGGTATTGAAATATGATGTTGCGGATTTTTCACATTCTCACCCCATAAACCAATTTAAAAAAGGTGTACTAAGTATTAGTTACTATTGTACACCTTTTTTTAAAAATTTACCTTATTTTTTTGTTAATTATGTTGGCGAATTTATCGGAAATTCGGTATAAACCGGCATTGTTACCTGACGGTAGATTCCTAAACGCTTTAAAGTATTAACCGCATAAACGGTGATTGGTACGGTATAGGCATCACTAAGCTGCCCTGAAACAACATAATTGAACATTGCCTCCATATTAACACTGTCCCAGTAGAGTTTTCCATAAACATTTAAGATGTAATAACCTTCATTCTCATGAAAACTGAAATTCTTAATTACCATGTCAAAAGTTTTGCCACCCATATCAAAAGCTCTGATAAAGAAGTCATTACTTTGGACTGAAATTACAAAGTTATCAACTACAAATTCCTTTTCAGGTGATGGGCTGGCATAAAGCGGGACAAAATCTTCCAATCTCAAAGTTGCAGTTATTGGTAAGGCTTCATAACCCGTCAAATCATAAGGGTCCTGCGTGAATCCTGTAACCACATATCCCAAAAAATCATAGGTTACAAAGAAATAAGTGCGCCCCTGTTCTGGAACTTCGGCAACAACGATCAATGGTGGAAAAGCATTTTCAGTAACCCGCCGGTAAATTATTATTGGCATATCGGTTAACCAAGGCAATTTGAGCGTCGAAAACGGTCCGTACTCCCATTGATTTAAAATTGTATGACGCCTAATCTCTTCGAGCAAGACATTTACATAGACCCCATCCTGTGGTTGTTCAACTGTTTGAACGATTGGAAACCGGGGCAATGTTGGAGCCTCCGGATAAAGATTAAAGTCAGCAATAGCTTCAGCAGGTTTTGGAAGCGTAAAGACTTCTGCCGGTAATGGTGTATTAAGTGCTAAATAAGTAAATTCATCAACAATCCGGTTGCCACGGTCCAGGTTTTCACGAAAGACCGGTAAGTATTGTACCGGATCATACCAGATAGTAAGTGTATTCAAACGGTATCCGGGATAACTTCTCCCGCCAATAACCCGATCTTCAACTGCCACTAACTGACTGCTGTTTAAAAATTGCATCAAATCAGCTTGGAGGTTATAAAGTGAACTCTCCACGCGAATTGTTTGATTGGTCTGGTAGTAAATCCGTTGCAATTGATCATATTCGAACCTGCGGCCGCCGACTTCATTGACAATCCGCGCCCGCCAGACAGGCTGAACAGTTAATGATAAGGGACTGACTGGCGCTTGTAACTCCACCTCATAAGCGATACCAATGGCATTATCATAATAGACATCATAAGTTGTTATTGCATTGGTAAACTGTCCCGTTAACGAAGTTGTACGCAGTCGATAATGAACTGTATTTAACACCTGATTCAACCCCTTCATCTATAGATTTGGGCTCTGATAAACAAATGCTTTCCTAAATACTGTATTGGAGGAGTCTGTGTATAATGCCACCGGCACGGACTTTTCTGATAAGCACAGAAATGAGTTTTTTTACCGATCGGATCCTCTCCTTGCAAGGCTCTGCTGGCAGCCTGCTTAGCTTCGACCATCATTGGTTGATTGGAGTTATATGGGGCCTGCCAAAAGCGATTGTTGGAATAGGCTTCGAATTGACCAGGCGTTTGAATTATTTGGAGAATTGATTTATTTTCGGCCCGTGCCTGATTTAAGATCGAGGCACCTACTCCAACTTTACCGTTTAAAATCTCTGATTCAGCTTCACCCCAAATAATGCGCGCCAGAATCTCTAAGTTAGTCATCAGAACTCACCTCACCTCTTTGGCGGTTTCCCTTCGCGTTTCAATTACATGACCAATATATGAGGCTTTACGAAGAAAAATACTTTGCTAAAATAAAAAAGTCCGAAGCGCTTCGGACTAAGCAAAGATTTATTACTAAGAACTATCTTGGGACAATTTCTCTGGGCCATAATTTGCCCAATTTTTGCCGATTATCAGCATTTAACAAAGCATAAACCACCTCTTCCTTGGGTACAGAATAAATAACTAATCCATCTCTCTCTCCCAACTCCGAGCGAATCGGCCAAGCAAGTTGTTCTGATTCGAGATTAAATTGGGCATTGACATTTTCGTTATTGCCCCGTGCATCAAGTCTGATCCATCTGTTAATTGTTCTTAAAAAAACAGCATTTAAACCATGAAGCAGTAATAAATTATCAACTTCATCACTTAATACCATCTGATAACAAAAACCGGTCGGAATGCCAGCAGCTCTTAAAATAGCGGCTAATAAATGCGATTTCCCACAGCAGTTCCCATGCTTTAACAGCAAGACTTCTGAAGCTTTGCAAGTAACCTGCCGCGCCTGAATATCTCCTGAATGACTGATCGCATCCCGGACAAATTCGAAAGCTTCTTTAGTATAATTAATTTCATCGCTGGCTTTAGTTTTTAATTCTTCTACTAATGTTTGAATCCTCGAATGATGGTAATCAATAATCTCAGATTCTTTTAAATACAACTCAAGCTCACTATTCTCAAGTAAAAAACCCAATTGAACTTCACCCTTTATTTTGCAGTACAATAATATTAATTTGAGGTCTTGCAAAAAATCTTACCGGAGGAGTAACGGTCCCGATACCATTAGAGATTAAGACTTTAGTATTGGGTGTCGCAACCAAACCAGTACGATATTTCTGTCCATGGCGCGACGGAATTATCGGTGCCCACCAACCAAACAGTGTTACCTGTCCCCCGTGAGTATGACCGGACAACATTAGATCAATCTTATCAGTATCGAGCTCTTCAGCAAAATCCGGATTATGTGAGACTAAAATTACAAAATCATCAACCGTTACATCTTTAATGGTCGGCTTTACTGTATAATGATCAACAAAATAATCTCCGATCCCACCCAGTTTGATCCGAACACCATCTTGTTCAATCCAGTAAGCAGTATTATCTAAAACTTTAATTCCTGCTTCACGCATCCATCTTTGAGTTAACGACGCACCTTCCCAATGATCGTGATTCCCCAGTACACCAAATACGCCTAATCTGGCCTTAAATTTTTTAGCTTCTTCAAAAAAAGGCTCAATATATTTTGAATCCCGGTGTACATAATCACCGCCAAGTAATATTAAATCCGGATTCATCCGGTTAATTCGTTTTACCAAGCGTTCAACTCTGGAACGACTGAAAAAAGGGCCATGATGGATATCCGAAATAAACACTATTTTGGTATTGTTAAAGCTTGCCGGAATATCTTCGTCGACAAATACCGTTACTTTTTCTTCAATCCAGTATGGTTCAAACAATAGATACCCTAGCAACAACAGAATTACCGGAAAGATTCTGATTTTCAACCTTTTGTTACGCATTGGCCGCAAATTACGCTGCAGATTAAATTTCATCACGTCCTCAAAATTATCTTACCAATTTATCGAATTAGATTAATTAACTTCGTAATCAACTACTCGGCGTTCACTAACATTTTCAACAACAAACGGAACAATCGCTTGGTGTTCAGGATGATTTTGATAGTTAACCAAAGCTTCTTTGGTCTCAAACTCAGAGTAGAGTACCAGGTCCGAACTGCGATCGGTATTTGAAAAATCGATTCCCACCTCAATTTTGATTAATCCGGGTATTTTCCCACTTAGAGATTCCAATTTATTTTTGATTGATAATGCTGTTGCCAGCTTCGCATCTCCATTTGCCTGTTCTTTTAAGCGCCACATTACAATATGTTTAATCATCCGTTCACCCTCCACAATCGTTAATAAAAATCAAATTATCACTTTAGATTAATATAATTTTTGCAAGTAAAATTCAAGCATTCAACAGTAAATTCCTTCCCTGTTAATTAACATTCAATTTACAATTGAAGCTCCAACCTGATCATATCCCGACACCAAATACCATTTTCCATAATCTTCTCGTTATGGTGTATTGTAAAGAAATCAAAGTCGACACTTTTGATCCTGAAACCGCATTTTTGATAGAATGCCAGTTGACCGATGCTTGAGTTACCGGTACCTACCTCTAAGATCTTGACACCCAAAGCACGGGCTCTGTTAATACAATCAAACACCAGTTGCTTACCAATACCTTGGCCCTGTTTGGCATCAGCAACCGCAATATTAACCAATTCGATCGTGAATGGCCTGGTCTTTAACAACACATAGACACCAACGACCTGCTCATCCTCTTTGGCAACATAACAGATCCCGCGCTTTAAATAATCCTTTATTGCCTCAACTGAAGGATCGGCCAGTAATAATAGTTCCATCGGTGTTTCATCAATACTTGTCAATTGTGAAATATTGATCTTATTTTGCATTATTGCTCCTTATTATCTCAATCTTTCTTTTTGTATCTTCCGGGACCTCTTCATAGTTTGACCAAATTTTCAAATCTACATAGGGATTATTTTTTAACCATTTACCAGATAATCGACAATTTCTTGATTTTGAAAATTCATGCAATATTCTGATTCAAATTCAGTTATAACCATATATAAATCCGGTTCCTCCTTATACCGGGATTAAATGTTTCTTATTTGATGCTTAACTATCCCGTTTTGAAAGTCTTCCTTCGATACTTTTTCTTCCAACACCATCGGTTGCTCTAATACTTTACCATCTTTAACGGTGTAAGTATATCTTATTTGGAAATCTTCACATTCGTCAATAGCAACATATTTTGAACATACCGCCTGTTCTTCTATCTCCCATCCTGGCAAGATCCCATTGGTAAACTTCAGTAATACCCTATTATCTTGAATAAATTCCGGTTCAGTAAGAATTCTCCATCTTTTATCAACACCATCCAAATGACTGTCCCATTTTAAGAAAAATTGCACTTGATAAATATCCTGAATCAAGCGATCATCTTTCGGGATCTCTTTATAAAACGACAGCTTTGTTGCTGAAAAACCTCCATCCGCTTTGGCTTTCTGCCTGGTAATAATAACATAATGCGATTTTTCATCTAAAATATGATACAAGTTATTATTATAAATCATAAACATTGGCTTCTCCTTTATATCATTAAAATATACATTTCTAAAAAAGTTACTTATTCTCAGTCAAGTCCAAATTTATGTGTAAAATACCTCGGTCATCAAAGCAGTAGCTAATCAAACAATAGTCTAAGCGTTTATGCCGCGAAAGCTGTTGACAATGAGTACATGGCATGTTAGGCTGGTTGGCCGGGCATCACTACA
>JAKPCT010000176.1 GCA_029553165.1 Bacillota bacterium | reverse complement strand
TGTAGTGATGCCCGGCCAACCAGCCTAACATGCCATGTACTCATTGTCAACAGCTTTCGCGGCATAAACGCTTAGACTATTGTTTGATTAGCTACTGCTTTGATGACCGAGGTATTTTACACATAAATTTGGACTTGACTTGGGGGTTATGTCATTGAAAAAAAGCTTTATTCTGGTATTAATCTTTACTTTAGCTTTAACCGTAGTCGGTTGTGGCGGTGGTGGCGGAGGTAAAAAATCAAGTTCTCAGCCTTACAGCCTTCCATTGAATATCAAAGATGTTGCCATGAAAAATGGTACCGGTACACTAACCATCATTACTAATGATACTCTCAAAGAATTAATTGCAATCCCATATAACCTCAGCATGACTGCCGGTAACTATTCCACAACCGTTAGCATTAACGCTGATACAGGCCTTAAAGCTATTTACTCATTCAACACCAAAACACCTCAAAGACAAAGTAAAAGCTTAAATCATGCTTATCAACAACGTAGCAGAGAAGTAGTCAAAAAATTACTAAATCACAGACCAGTACATTATTACAGAAGTCATAACAAAATTAGTGCTGCTGCCAAAGTCCAATCAGAACTTAACTCCTTAGAATTTTGGAAGCCTATTGAAAATCATTTTGGCGAGATTGAAAGATACGATAAAATCACTGCTACCAAAATGTATGAGAGCGAGCACTGTGTGATCTATCTTGATGATAGCGAGAAAGACTTAACACATTTAAAGAAAAATAATATAGCTCAAATTGGTGTTAAATTCGATCAGTTCCGCGATCTATTAGAACAAAACTTTGGTTCAGCTGATGGTGTCTTGGGGGATATTGACGGCAACAGAAGGATTTTTATATTGCTCACTGAACTCCCACATGACCCTATTAACGACGCTTATTTAGCCGGAGTCTATTACAATGTAAATGATTATCGTAATTCAGATTTACTTGAAGCAGATCTTAAGGATAAATCAAATGAAAAAGAAATGCTTTATGTCACTACACTCAAATCTCCAAAGTGGACTGAGGAATATTGGATTAAACTAGTCCAATCAATAATTGCACACGAATACCAACACCTTATCAATTTTAATAATCGGATCGGTGCTTGGAAAAGTGCTGAAGATTATTTTGCTGAAATTTGGATCAGCGAAGGTTTATCCATGATTGCAGAAGATTTAGCTATGAGTGGAAAACCCCGAACTCAGTCCGAAAGTACCGTCGAGAGAGTCCTTTCATATCTTAATAACCCAGCAGCAAGCTCTCTCTGTACCTGGGAGTACAGCTTAGCAGACTATGCTCCAGCATACATGTTCATGAGATACTTCGTTGACCGTTATCAAGAGAGCAGTATCAAAAAGTTAATCCAATCCAAAAAAGTCGGGAAGGACATCTTTACGGATGTCAGCGGCCTTTCTTTTAATACCATTTTCCCGGATTGGCTTGCTGCAGTTGCTTTTTCATCACAAAATTATCTGATTGATTCCAGATTACATTATCAAACTCTTAATCTGGCTCTTCCTGGTTACGCATTAAATTACTATACCGGAAAAGAAATAACGATTCCGGATACTTCAGGTGTTTTCATCCGGAAAGATGTATCAAATTGCAACAAAATTACCATCAAGGTTAATGGCGACCCCAACTTTAAATTACGACTGCTTTTAATTCCTAAAGAAGGTAAAGGACTTTCAGTTACATATCAATAATAGTTAGTTGGGGGTTAATATGGGTATTAAAAAAGTTCTGAACTGTATCATATTGGTTATGATAATAATTACGGCTGTTGTTGCCACAGCGGAAAAAATCAGCTTGACAGGAACAGTTGCCGTAATTGGTAATGAACCATTTACTAAACTAATATTTTCTGCCAACAATAATCAAAAATATTTATTAGATAAGAATGAGTTATGGCAGGAACTGTTTAAACTACAGGGGGCTAATCTCCGGATAGAAGGTTTCATTTCCAACAGTAATGATCCCATATTTAAAACTCCAAAACTGGAAGTTAGCGACTACGAAATCTTATGGATTGGCGAGGGAGAAAACCGTCAGACACCCTGGGTTGGTACTATTAACATCAATGATAACCTGGTTTATCTACAAACATCAAAACAGAAAAGTTATCAGATAATCGGACCAAACGTGGAGATTTTTAAAAATTATCCCAACGCCAAAGTATGGGTAACCGGAACCCAAAAGAAACAATGGTTTAAAAAGAATAACCAAATATACGTAACTGCGTATTGCATCATCAAAGAAGCTCCACCAACAACAAGTAACTAAATTTAAAAGCGTTGCAAAACTCTTTTTGAGTAGAGCAACGCTTTCTTTCTTGATGTTTCTCTTTGAGATTCAGACCAAGATATTAGCTATAATCATCCACTAATAACTTTATGATATAATAATAAGTATCTAATTATTGGTGTTATAATTTGAAAAAGCTTTCTTTAGTATTATTTTTTACTTGAACCTTAACCATAAGTTTGGTTATAATAGTGAAACCGTTTTCATCCCCATAACAAAAATTGATTATTAACTTTTATGGAATGAATCATGACCATGAACACTTTACCATATATCACAATTGCCTCTCCGGCTTCAATCGAAATCACAATTGAACGTTCCCGTTTTATCGGGCACTGCCAGCCTGCCACCACTGAAACAGCAGCTAAGGAATTTGTTTACCAAATTCGCCAAACACATTCACAGGCTTCACATAACTGTTTTGCCTATCGTATTGGTGAACCCAACAACATTCAAGAATACTTTAATGACCATGGTGAACCGAGCGGGACGGCTGGTAAACCTATTCTCGGCGCCATCCAACGGATTAAAGCAACCAATACCGTGGTCGTCGTGACCCGTTATTTTGGTGGGAAAAAATTGGGAGTCAGAGGCTTAATCGAAGCATATGGTCAAACTGCCACTTTAGTCCTGGAAAAGGCCGGTGTCATTACCGTTACTCCTAAAACTCGGGTCTGTTTAGAATATCCATATTCCGAGCATTCCATGATGTTATACCAGTTAAATCAGATTGAGGCCGAACTACTTGATACAATTTATTCCCATAATATTGCACTTCAAATTGCTGTTCCAAACACCAGCTGGTCACTGTTTTTAGACCTCCTTAAAAATTTCCCTAATATTAATTATAAGATTGATGATTAAATCTCTCTAAAATAATCCACTGGTGTTTTTAGGCTCAAAAAAAGCAACCCATTCACAAGGTTGCTTTTTCTGTCTTACTAACAAATCACCGGTGGACAAAACCAACCAAACTCCCGCCACCTGAATATCGCTCGACAATAATGCTGGGAACTGACACGGTCTCCCCAGTAAAACTGAATGTCGTTTGGGTCTCACCATAAAAGTCGGCTGTATCTAACAGATTGTTTTTGTTGACATCCACCCATGCTCCTATTTTATAGTTACCATGAGGAATATCAGTTAAATAATAATTTCCTCCAGGATTAGGCTTTACAGTTTTGATTATCGTATTGGTCGTTTGATCAATTAATAAAATTTGAACCTTAGTCAAGCCAACGGTCTTAAAACTATCAATAACGCCATAACCGGTGTTCCGATCCACTCCTGGACTTCCAATATCTTTAGCGCTATTAACCAGGTAGTCTTTTATAGCCCTCGGTGCAGTAATCCCTGATGCATGAAGCAAAGCGGCCAACCCCGTAACATATGGAGCTGCCATTGAAGTACCGGACCAATACTCATAACCATTAGTTCCCACCGTACTAAGAATCCATTCTCCCGGAGCCATCAGATCAACATTGCGGTAGCTTGTTCCTGGTAGCGAAAAACCGGAGCGTTCATTATGAGAATTGGTGGCTCCGACCGCAATTACAAAATCTAATCTGGCCGGATAAATCAGCTCTGAAAAACCTTGCCCAGTATTACCGGCAGCAGCAACTAAAGTTACTCCCTGATCATAAGCTTTTTGTAATGCTTGCTCAATCAATCGATCGTAAGAGCCACCCCAACTCATATTAATAATATGAGCACCCTTGTTGACTGCATGCTGAATGGCTTTGGCAATACGAAAACTATCGGCGCTACTTAACTCTCCCCTAACAACTCCGAAGATCTTGATTGGAATAATCTCATAATTGATACCCCAACATACGCCTGTTGTTCCAATATTATTATTTCCGATCGCGCCGATGATTCCCGCAACATGAGTCCCGTGAGCAATTCGATAATCAACAACAGTTTCAAATGGATCAGGATCATCATCAAAAAAGTCATAACCTAATGCTTCATTATACTTCAAATCGGCATGACGGAAAAATCCGCCGTCAATTACGGCAATTCTTACTTTTGCCCCATACTCTACCAATTCCCAGGCATTTGGAAGATCAACCGCTTGCAAGCCCCACTGTTTGTTAAATTCAGGATCATTCGGAAATCCCATTGGTCGGGTTACACGCCGGTTAACTTCAACAAATTCAATCTCTTTCTGTTTTTTTAATTCTTCAATCAATTCCTGGCATCTTGATGGTTCAGTGATCTGAATCTTGTAGGCATTAAATTCTGGTAATTCTTCGATAATTGTTAATCCATATTGCGCTAAAAAAGTGGTTACTCGCGTCCGGTCCATTGAAGGTTTAAAAGCTATGATGAGCTGGTCAGAAATAATCTCTTCGGTCATCAAAGCAGCCCGAACAAGAGTATTAGAACGCAATATAGAATTGCGTTCCAAGCCAACAGAACTTGACCCAACTAAGGTACTGTCGCCAATTAACGTCACAGTTCCTTGGATGCCAACTGTCGATTTTGAAGCATTTTTTTTGCCACTACCGCCACCACATCCTGTAAGCGTTAGTAGTAAAAGAAGACAAAGGGCACGATACAATGAAATCCGTTTCATGATCATCACCACACTATTATTATCGGCTCGATAATACCCTTTCTTTAATTTTCTAAAATATTTATTAAATCCAATTTTTCATTTATCATATGCTAAAATTCTTTACCCGGTACCACTCCATTTAATTTTGAAAAAATCTCCACTTGCAATTGCCAGATCTTTATGCTAAAATTTTTATTGCGTTAACAAATTTATTTATGCCGAAGTGGCGGAACTGGCAGACGCAGTGGACTCAAAATCCACCGCCGTTAAAAGCGTATCGGTTCGAATCCGATCTTCGGCACCAGAATATTACACCCCTAAAATAGGGGTTTTTTATTTTATCGTTATCTATTTTCCCTTACTTCCTGCTAAGTTCTTCTTTAACCATCAATCTTAATTTTTCAATCGGAAACTTCATTCCCGGACAGCTTTTTTGGGCATACTTTCGATGTAGATCAATATCAGTATATTTCAGATTGTATTTGCGTAATTTCTCAACGATCCACGGTACCGCAAACCGTAACTCTTCATCCGAAGGCACCTGTTGGTCATAGTTACCAACAAAACAATACCCCAAACTCTGACTGTTCATTCCTACACAGTGCGCTCCGGCTTCATTGTCAGCACGGCCTTGTCTTCGGACCAAGCGATTATTTTCATACTCTTGACCAGCATGGTATCCAATATCTTTCCAAGGCCTTTCAACAGGGATTCCTTTGGCGATCAATTGGTTGGCCTGTGCTTCTGTTATTATCTTTCCTTGATACCGGAATGATTTATGATAACGCCTAATTGCTTCCCAGTCATTAGCAACTTTATTATCAGAAGTAGCTGAATGATGCACAATTATTTTTTTGGGATTGTTAGCCATCCTTCAGCCTCCTTTATTCTTTTTATATATACTATTAAATTGATCTTCTCTGAGTGTTTAACTGCTTCATTTCAGTATAAAAGCCCTAAAATCTTCAATTGCGGTGAGGATGTATTTTAAAGATACATCCTCACCAAATATTACTTAGAATTTATTTTGCGTTCTCTTTGGAAGCAGTCACTGTGATTCCATTTAAGGTCCAGCTGACCGTCTCTGACTTATCAAATTCCACCGAAAAAGCTTTGTGTTCTCCAGATATAAATGAGATTGGGAGTATTACGCCAAAATAGAAGCGGTTCAAATGATTATTAGTACCTAACGGGACAAAGATCGGTTTTTTAGTTGAGTTCACGTAGCCAAATACCGCCCTATAAGTCCGTGGCCCGATTTTTTCAACCCTTATTAAAACCGGTTTAAGCTTTGGTTGTATTTCCTGCGTCGGTGGCTGTGTTGGTGGCTGTGTTGGTGACAGTGCCGTTTGCGGTTCTAAGACGGTTGACAAAATATTCTGTGTGTCGGTGAAATAAAGTAATTTATTTTCGCTATTAAATCCAAACTCTGAAAAATCATACGGCAAGTAACCAAAATGAGTCATTCCCAACATCATTGTCGGATCAATTTGCTTGGAATCATAATAGCTCCACAATGGTTCTAAATGATCGGTGGTCAGATTATAACGGTAAGTATTAACCCGATTCCATTCATCGGTTAGATGAATTGATAAATAGAGATAATTTTGATCTGCTCCCAACAGAGCGATTCCGTCACTTCCGGTCCGTAAATCCAACGGCTTAACTTCCCCTGTATTGAGATCGTAATACTTAATAATATCATCGTCATCATCATTTGGTACATAGAAGTAAAGACGGTTATTCTGATCGGTACAGAGTGACTGATTTAACGGTATAAATGTTTTGGGATTGTAACTATAAACCGGTCTAGCATAACCGGTAACTACGTTCAGCTCGTATACAGAGATATTCTGTGTCTCACTCTGCTTTTGCCCGGTATAAAGATATAAGTAATCCGGTGATTGTGGCGATACGACCATCCCATTGATGAGTCCCTGTACACCGCTGATTGGCACTTCGGACCATTCTTTATTGGCTAAATTAAGTTTAAAGAGATGATGATTGAACGTATTCTTCGCTAAAGTACCTCCTGGAGTTGCATATTCCCATAAGAGGACATATACCTGATTGTTGGAAGCAATAATCTTGACCACACGGGCATTAGGATATTGCTTTTGCAACGCTTCAGAGACCGGATACTCGACTGTATTCTTTAAGGTCAGGTTATAAGAGCGGACCGTATTTAAACTTCCAGCCGGTGCATAGATGATGTTACCGTTTGCAAATGTAAAGCTGCCTATTTTCAGATTTTCAAGCCATAATCCTTTATAAGTCAGCTTCCGGGTCGATATTTCAAACTCCATCAAATACGGCAATTGATGCTGGGCTGGATTAAGATTGTACTCCAATGGCAATGCCGGATCAAACTCGTTACGGTAATTGACCTTTGCTAATAAATACAAATGGTCATCGTCCTTTTTACAGATTGTTATTCCTGAGATTTCCAATAAGACTCCTGTCTGTTGTCTGATTAATTCCTGGACTGTGTTTTTGGATAGAATTGTACCGAAAGTACCATTCTGATAAGAGAATAACAGGTCGTTATTGCTATAATCATACGCGGTAGTCTTAATCCAGCCACGGTTGGTCAAAATGATCCCTTTACCATTTAAATAAATGGCATCATCACAGGCAACCTGATTGATAATATTTGTATAGTTTAAAGTTGTCAAATTCAAAGTTGCAATTCTGCCAAAATCTAAGTTAACCAACATGGTATTGGAATCAATGAATCCCAAGATTTTATCAATATATACAGTATCCAGTAACAGTTTGACGTTTCCAGTGGTTAGATCCTCTTCATAGAGTGCCGTATCCCCATTATCTAAGCGCATCGTGAAGTAGTATTTGTTCTGGTTGATTTGTAAAGGATTTAAATAACGATAGTTGGAATCCGCTTTTTTTGTCGCTTGATAACTACGCGTTCTGGTATTAACAACTCCCAGTTGTAGTTTCTTAGTCTCCGACCACAATCCGATCTCCGTACTGGATTCCTGACGTAAAAGCGGTTTCTCTCCTTCAAAATCAACATCAATTTTTCCGGTAAGGCCGGTTCCCGGATCGTAATATACCAGACACTGATTACCAACAGCCCAGAGTACCCCATCAGGCATGACCAACGAGTAAGGTGGTGTTAATTCAATAAAATTACTTTCAACACTATAAACCGGAGTAACTACTTTTTCAATATTTACCGGTACATCAACCGCTCCAACACAAATATTTGAAACCACAAGCTCTACTTGTTGATCACCGTCAACATCTCCCACTGATACCGCCGGAGCTGAGAAATAATAGTCAAAAAGCGGCTTACTAAGTAACCATTCTCCATCTTGCGGATCATAAACCGTCATTATATAATCACCATCAACAAGTACCAACTCCGGTTTCTCATCACCCAGGACATCAACCAACACCGGATTGGCAATTCCATTATATGGTTCAAACAAACTGTCAAATGACCATAATTTTGCTCCAATCGAATTATAGCAGGTGGTTGTAGCATAGGCCGGGTCATAATCATCATATGAACCGTTAAAGGTTCGGACAATTATCTCCAATTGACCGTCTTGATTAACATCAGCAACAACTGCTGTTTGTTTGTAGACCATCTCGTAATATAAAAATGGTTCCTGGAACGAACAATTATTATCGTACCATTTAAGTGAATAGTCACTATTGAAAACATAAAGACCATTGGTTGTCAGTAAAATTATTTCCGGCTTTCCGTCTTTATTCAAATCAGCAACTATCGGAAGATTAACAACCGTTCCCACTTCGGTATTCCGCGCATTTAACAATTGATCATTTAAATTATAAATCGCATCAGCAGTGATTATTTCAGGAATTTGGTCGTTATTAAGATCAGTAATCGTTCCCGATTTGAGTTCGCTTTTTAACAGTGCACCGGTCAGCGCGTCACGCAGTTCGCTCCCGGTAAAGATCACTTTTTGATTGGTTTGCGACTGTTTAAAAGAGTTCATACCAAACGCTAAATTGGCGCCGGTTTCCTGAACCCAAATAATTTCTCCGGATCCATCAAAAGCAATCAACGAAGAACCTGAACTGTAACGGATTTGAAGAATAATCTCCTGTTTACCGTTGTCATCAATATCTAAGAGAATTGCTTCACGAAAACCTTCATTATTATTAATATCAACCTTTCGATCCGGAAAACTGGATTGAAAATCCCAATAAGTAATTAATTCCCCGGTCTTTCCGTTGATAACACTGAAAGTATCCGCCGTAAAGCAAATAACTTCATTATTGGAGTCGCCAACAACATCACCGATTAAAGAAGCTATCACATCGCCACTCCAGTCCAATCCACGCCACATAATTGAAGGCTCATTAATGCTTCTGGAACTCTCTTGAGGTTCATCCACCGGTGGTTTTGTCGGGCAATCTGGTTTCGTAGGCTTCGTAGGTTTTGTTGGTTTACAAGGATTTATAGGTTTCACAGGTTTACAAGGTTTTGAAGGTTTTGGTTTTGGTTTTGGTAACGGTCGATATTTAGGTTTAGGAAAACATTTTGGCGGAGCTACAGGTTTAGTGGAACATTCTAATTGCGGTTTAATGATTCTCGTACTAAAATTATTGGCTCCGAAAGAATAATCGACGCTTCCGAAAATCATTGCTAAATTCAATACAACAACAAATAACAAACGCCTCATTCTTCTCAAACCTCCTTAAAAGTATAAAATGAATAATTCTTATGAACACCCACAACCAATGGATCTTCATAAGAAATATAAATGAAAAAAGAACGGGTCCCAAAAAAATTATACTTAAGAAAGCTCTGGTCTTTTTTCATATTAATATGTTAACATAACCGAATAGCAAATTATATCCTCCGTTAGACTTAATATCTTCTAGGACTTTAGACCTAGTAAAATGAAAAATCCATATGGTTAAGCATTCACTCCCATATGGATTCTTTTTCGTTTTTTAAACGATTTTCAGATTAACGGGTTATCACCTAATCTGAGCTTGTCGCAGTAGCAGCGCGTCTGATAACGGCACCAACCGGAACTTCGCGATCGAATGGCAAGATGATCCGATATTGATTATGGGCCGCTCTTAAAGGTACTCCTGCTTCATCGTGCATCTCGGTAACATTCAGCTTAATTGTCTCATCAGGCAGTAGCAGTTCAATTTCATCATTTAAACTGATTCGGTTACGGGCCCCGACCAAGATCTTTTTTGCAGCAGGATTATATTCAAGGACGGTTCCAACCATGTCGTAAGACTGATAATATCTGGTTGTAGGATTAATCTCATTGATTTTTTCCGAAGCAAAGTAAAAACCCGTAGTATAACCCCGATTTGATACTTTATTCAGTTCATCGATCCATTCAGCTTTTACCGAATAATGTTCCGGATCCTGCAAATAACTGTCAAGCGCCTGACGATATGTTCTCGTAACAACGGCAACATAGTATACGGTCTTCATTCGGCCTTCGACTTTTAAGCTGCTGATTCCCGCATTGACTATTTGCGGCAGATACTCGACCATACAAAGATCCTTCGAACTTAAAAAATAGCTATAGCGGTCATCTTCTTCAAGAATCAGCGGCACATCCGGCCTAGTTGCTTCAATCAATTGGTATTCCCAGCGGCATGGTTGCGAACAATCACCTTGGTTGGCACTGCGATGATTTAAATAGGAAGAGAGATAACAACGCCCCGAATACGACATACACATCGCACCATGAATAAACAACTCAAACTCCATCTCTGGAACCATCTTAGCAATTGCTGCAACTTCATCCAAGTTTAATTCACGCGCCAAGACAATCCGGGAGACACCATGGTTTGCCCAAAATTTAACTGCCTCGACATTAGTTGTATTGGCTTGCGTACTCAAATGCACCACCATGTTGGGATTGGTCTTCCTAATTAGTTGGATTACACCCGGATCACTGGCGATGATTCCATCAATTGCCATTTCAGCCAAATGGTTAACAACCGTTTCTACATTTGGCAGATCACTATTACGGGCAAAAATATTTAATGCAGCATAAACTTTAACCCCTTTTTGATGAGCTTCTTTTATACCCATTTCAAGATCGGCCAAGGTAAATTCGGATTGCCGGGCCCGTAAACTTAACCCGGCAACACCAACATAGACTGCATCTGCCCCATAAAGAATCGCTGTTCTTAACTTCTCCAGATTACCTGCGGGAATCAATAATTCAGGACGTCGCATCAATAACTCCAAAAATTATCTAATTATTTCAAAATCAATTATATAGTATTATCAACATCAATCCAACTATTAATTTCACTTATCAAGTTCAGGTCCCACAGAAGGTCCGGTAAGGATATGCTGACGGCGGAGGTATTTGAGTATATTCCAGTTGCTCATCTGAATAGGCGTATGGGCATGAAAGAACTGCAAGCAAACGTTCCATTATACTGTAGTCTCCATCTCCGGCAGCTTTTAAAGCTTCTTCAATCCGATGGTTTCGCGGAATTATTGCCGGATTAGTTCTCTTCATCAATTCCTGCGATTGGGTTGTCGATTCCTGCTGTCGGCTCCGTCTCTCCTGCCAACGCCGCTGCCAGCTTTTAAACTCGTCCGTTTCAAACAGCGTCATTCCTTGTAATTCACCCACTGTTAGTGCTCGGAAAGTGTTTGTAAAATCAGCTTGATAATTGTACATCATTTTGAGCAAGTCAGCGATCAATAATTGATCGTCAGTCTCTTGATTGAACAATCCTAATTTGGCTCTCATCCCGGAAGTCCAATAATCATTAAACAGCTTAAAAAATTCCGCCAGTGCTTCCTGGGCTATCTTAACAGCCTCTTGTTGTTCCTGATGCAACAGTGGTAAAAGGGTTTCCGCAAATCTGGCTAAATTCCATTCCGCAATCCGCGGTTGGTTGCCATAAGCATACCGTCCGTGGAGATCAATCGAACTAAAGACTGTTGCCGGGTTGTAAGCATCCATAAAGGCACAAGGGCCATAATCAATTGTTTCACCACTAATCGTCATGTTATCAGTGTTCATCACTCCATGAATAAAGCCTACCAACTGCCACTTGGCAATCAAAACCGCTTGCCTCTTGATCACTTCCTGCAGCAAATAGTGATAAGGATTCATAACTGTTTTCGCCTCCGGGAAATGCCGCTTTAGCGTATAGTCAGCTAAAATCCGGAGTTCACCAACCGTCCCCCAGGTTGCAGCATATTGAAAAGTGCCAACCCGCAGATGACTGGCAGCAACCCTGGTCAAAACCGCTCCAGGTAATTCGGTCTCCCTGATAACGGATTCACCGGTAGTTACTACCGCAAGACTACGGGTTGTCGGGATACCCAAAGCATGCATTGCTTCGCTGATAATGTATTCGCGTAACATCGGGCCAAGAGCGGCCCGACCATCACCTCTTCTCGAATAAGGAGTTTTTCCGGAACCTTTCAGTTGAATATCAAACCGTTCAGCTTGGGGAGTGATCTGCTCGCCAAGCAACACTGCACGACCATCACCTAACATCGTAAAATATCCAAACTGATGCCCGGCATAAGCTTGTGCCAACGGCAATGCTCCTTCTGGAAGTTTATTCCCTGCCAAAACAGCAATACCATCCGCACTCTGTAATTCATTAAGATCCAATCCCAAAGTTAACGCTAATGGTTGATTAAGGATCACTAATTTCGGTGAACATACCGGAGTGGGATTGGTAACAGAATAGAACAATTCCGGTAAGCGGGCATAACTATTGTCAAAATTCCAATCTTTCTTAATTGATGTTTGCTTTTCTTCTATCATCATTATCCCTTAAGTCTAATTATTGATTCGATTAAAAGTATGCCCCAAAATAACAATTGATAATTAATAAACAGACATAAAAAAAACCTTTTTCAAGGTTTTTCACAGAATAATCAACGGATCAATTTGCCGGTCTGATCAACTCTTGCGCAAACAACTGTTGATACTGATTCATTAAATTATCAAGTTCAATACTGACTGCTAGGACTTCTTCATCAGTATAACCCAACCGATTCCAAATCTCATTCATCTTAGCCCTGGTAATCTTTATTTGGTCTTTAAGACGCATCTTATCAATTACTTGTTCCATTACCCAACCTCACTTTTAAAACTTTATCTTATCTCTCTATACCTCAACTATACACGCAATTGTCAAATCAATAAAGGACTTTTGTCCCAGGTTATTAATAAATAAAATAATTTTTGAAAAAATAGTAATCAATTGCTAGCAACTAACTAATACAGGAAAATCAATATTTATCGCAGCTAAAACCGGTAATTTTATTCACAGTAATCTTTGAGAATCCGAAGGATTTCATCCCAAAATTTCCCAAATTCAAGATCGATGACCACAGCGGCATTAGCAGGTTTACTCGAACTCACAGGCAGTTCGCACTTGGTCCGGCCATATTCGGATTCATCTTTCAATTCAATCTCAACATGCATCGGTTTAACCTTATAGATCTCCGGTTTGAGCAGATAGACAATTGCTGCAGGATCGTATACCGGAACAAATTTCAGATGTGAAATCATTTGATTGTTTTTAGCAAAAAACTCCATTATACTTACTGCTATTTTAGCGGTCTGATTATTAATCTTTTGGGTTGCCATAATTATTTCCGGAGTAGCCAATACTTTCTCAGTTATTGCTAAGCCAATCATTACAATCGGCCGGCCACAACTGAATACAATATGAGCTGCTTCAGGATCGCAATAGATATTAAATTCGGCTGCAGGAGTCACATTTCCTTGTTCGTAGGAACCACCAATTAACACTATCTGTTTAATTTTGGGTATAATCTGCGGTTCCAAGCGCATTGCCATTGCTAAATTAGATAATGGGCCAGTTGCCACAAAACTTATCTCCCCTTTAGAAGCCATTAGAAGATCACTAATCAGGTTTACAGCATGTCTTGGTTCCGGCTTTACCGCTTTTTTTACCGGTAGTTTAAACCCGAACTGTTCCAATCCAAGTTCCCCAAAAACATAATTCTCCTGATAAGGTTTCCTGATGATCGGTTGGGCCATCCCAGCAGCAACTGGAATATTATTAACACCCAATAAAGTACATATTTGACAAGCATTTTTTACTGTTTTTTCAACAGTACTGTTACCCATCGTAGCTGTTAAAGCCCGTAAATCAATCGCCGGATGACGGCAAGCAATTATAATCGCCAAAGCATCATCACAACCCGGATCACAATCAAGGATTATCGGTATTTTATTCATTATTTCTTTCAAGTGATTAACCCCATTCAATCATTAACTATATTCCACCAGTAAAATATACTAATTTCCACATCACTTTCAAAGGATCTATGTCCGAAATATACTTAAAAAAATAAGACTGTTCCCAAATTCATTTGGCAACAGTCTCCCAATTAACATCATTCACTCGTACCAAGCACTTATTATTTGATTAATTGTCGTTGTTCATCATAGACAACAATCTTCCCGGCTTTTAAATCTTCTGAAACTTTAGCTACTTTTGCTTGTACTTCTTTGCTTAAGTTGGGATTTTTGTCCGGAATACCAACACCATCTGATTTAGCGTTAAACGTTAAAATTTCTCCACCCGGAAATTCCCCTTTTAACTGCGCTTTGATCATCGCATAAGCTGCTTGATCAACTCGCTTCATCGCTGAAGTAAGTACCACCGATTTGTTAGTTTCATAGATCCCATCCGAAAATTGGTCACGATCGACTCCAATTATCCAGACATTCTGACCACTTTTAACACGGGATTTTGCTTCATTAATCGAACCGATACCCACATCACCGGCGGCACAGAAGATTGCTTTGACACCACGGTCAAACATTTGGGCGGCTAATTGTTGTCCGGCTGCTACATTACTAAAAGTTCCCTGGTAAATAATATTTTCCGGTTTAATCACAATTTTGGTTTTAAAATTTTCATTAGCATAAATAATACCTTGTTGAAATCCCCAGTTAAACCTCTGCACCGGCGGAATAGCCATCCCACCAATAAAACCAACCAGACCTTCTTTTAACTGTAGAGCGGTGGCTACTCCAGCGATAAATGCCGCTTCATGCTCAGAAAATAAGATCGATACCGTGTTCTTCTTTAAAACTGCTTTCGAATCTCCATTATGGGGAGTTCCGTCAATTAGGACAAATTTGGCATCCTGATATTTGTCCTGGGCTTTAAAAATAGCTGTCTCAAAAGGGAAACCCGGACAAATAATCAATCGGAAACCAGCATCATAAAGATTGCTGATCTCTTTAATATAATCAGCCTCAGTCGTCCCGTCAGGTTTTAAGTATTTGGTCTCGACTTTAAACTCTTTACCGGCCCGCAAAATTCCTTCCCAGGTACCCTGATTGAAGGATTTGTCATCAATGGTTCCTGAATTCGTAACCATTCCTACTTTTAAAGTTGCTGCCCCATTGATACCTGTAGCCGCCAATAAAATAACAACAACAGCACAAAGGGTTCCGAGCTTCATTTTTTTGTTAAACATCATCAAGCCCCCTTCTTTATTTTATTTTTATTTTTTAGCAATAATAATTACATCTCTTACTACCCGTTCTGCTGTCCGATAATAACTCCTGAAATGCTTTTCAACAATGCAATAACCGGTTTTCTCCAAAACAGCAATTACTTCCTCTGGAACCAGATAATTAAAGTAAATTTCTTTATCAGAAAAATTAGTTGTTTCAAACCCGGAACAACCATCAGCCATAAAGCTGATATACAAATAACCTCCGTCCTTAAGCAGATTAAAACAATCTTCTAACAGTTTGAAGGTCTCCCCAGTATCCAAATGAATTATCGAAAATGAAGCAATAATCCCATCAAACTGCTGTTTAAATTCCAGGTGTCTGATATCTTCCACCATAAATAACTGACCCGGAACATTCCGTTTGGCGATCTCCAGCATAGTGATTGACAGATCAACCCCAATTATTTTATATCCTTTTCCTTGCCGGGAAAGAAATTTGGAAACATTTCCGGGACCACAGCCAAGATCTAAGATCGCCGCTCCTTCAGTCAAAAAGTCAGAAAAATTTTGAATGAAATCTTGATAAACACCATTATCATAATAGATTTCATTAAACCTGGAAGCGCAACGATTATAACTCTCAATCGTCCTGACGGTTTTATCCATCTGTTCACCATAAACCCTTACTTTAATACTTACTCATAACGGCAAAGCTCTTCTTCTTGGATCAATTTGCCAAGATCTTTAATGATAATAAAATCTGCCCCGATTTCAATTATTCCCTTCAGTTTTAAAGACTGTAAAATCCGATTAATACTTCTTACGGTCACGGCAAAATAATCGCTAATCTTCTCCTTATTTAACTTTAATCTTATCCCATTATCATTTTTGGTTACTTGTTCTTGACGGCTGCATGATAATAAGTAATTACAGAGGCGGGCTTTTAAGGAATATAATGTATCCGAGCTTGCTTTCTCAGCAAACAAATAAAATTTATTGCATAAATATTTAACCAAATAAAAACAGATACTGTTATCCATCTGCAACCATTTAATAAAGTGACTTTGTTTAATCTGTAACAATTTCAAATCGGTAAGGGCTTCAACTGAACAAACGTATGGCCTCTTGTCAAAGATCTCAAACTCCCCGATAATTTCTCCTTTTTTAATGATCACCTGCGAATACTTCTTCCCGTTTTCAGCCATATAATAAATATCAGCATACCCTTCAATAATTAAATTAACAAAATCAGTTTGCTCTCCCTGATTGTAGATGATTGTACCCGCCTCATACTGTTTAAACTCCCAAGTTTTCAAGATTTCGTAGGGACATCCTTTAACTATTTCATACAGTTCCGGGTTACAGTTGATTATTTCATTTAATAAGCTCAATTCCATACTGCTGCAGTCCTTCTCCGTTATCTCGTTAAGTAACAGTGAATCCACTAAAAATAATAAAATAATCCAATATTTGTATTTAGTTATTTTATTTTCGAGTTAATTTTAGATATTCCTTCTTTTTATGGAATATTTTGTTTAAAAAATCTAACGGAAGTACCCAACATAAAAAAACCTCTGACTAAAAATCAGAGGATTTAACCATTCTTTTTAAGGCTAAAAATTTTTATACATCTCTTTCTTGGTACCACAGATCGGACATTTATCCGGAATATTATCTAACACTGTATGCCCACAAACCGGACAGACATTAACTGATTTCAACTCCAAATCTTCCCCTTGTTGTGCCGCTTGTTGGGCCTTTTTAAAAAGGGTTGCATGAATCTTTTCAGCTTCTAATGCCAAATGAAACGATCGTTCCGCTCCTTTTTCGTTTTGAAATTGGGCCGAATGCAAATAGACTGGGTACATCTGTTCAACTTCGTGTAATTCGCCATTAATAGCACCTTGTAAGTTGTCAACGATACTTCCGATACCAAAAACCGCTCCCGCAGCGACAGTATAATCGCCTTTTTGTATATTCAGTTCCCGAAAATGATTGGCGGCGTGTACCTGTTCGGCATAAGCAATTCCCTGAAATAATCTGCCGATATTGGGGAAGCCGTCTTTTGCAGCTAAATTCCCCCAAGTCTGATACCGCATGTACGCCATACTCTCGCCACCATATGCGGAACGTAAGAAATCTGCCGTCATTGCATTTTGAACCGACACCTAATCCCCTCCTAATTTTATTTACAAAATTAGGTTATGCAATCGTCATTTTTCTATACATTCAAAAATAACAGCGCCGCAGTAATCGATTTTCTTCAAACATCTCCGCTCTTTTTATTTTCAAACCAAACTTCAGATACTTGACCAGGCTTAATCACGATATAATAAACTTTTTTGCCTTCAAATTCGGGCTCATTTATTGATACCCGATAAATACCGGTAGGGACTTCGGCTAAACCAAACCACCCGTTACCATTGGTATAAACCTCTTTAAAAAAACCAAGCTCATCTGTATCCTGGTTTTTACGTCTCGTCGCCAGTAAACCAACCCTCTCAACAGTAACTTTAGTATAATCATAGACTTTATTATTGCCATTAATCGTGCCCATCAGGTATCCTGTTTGCGGAGTTACCTTCCATGGCATCGCGGGAACATCAACCCAATCAGAAAACACTGGTGTTGTATGAGTATAACGTTCGAGAACAGGATCATAGATATAATTCGGCCTGGCTAAAGCATCAATCAATTTATAGTTGGTTTCAGGGACATAGCGATGTGGTTGGCGCGGGAATCCACGCGATGCCGCCGGTGTTTTAAAATCGCTGCAACTGTAGATATTGCTTGCACCATACGAGAATAGACAGACACCGGCAGCATAATTCCCTTGTTGGGAAGGCGCCTGAGCTCTTCTGATCTGTTCCAGTGAATCTTCGATATAATTCATATAAATTCCAGGACCGATAACAATCTGCCGATTATATTGATGGTCCTTCTCCCATTCAATCCATTGATTATAATATTTTTGGTGGGAAGAACGCCACTCGCTGAAATAGTTCATTGGAATAACCAGATCGATAATTCCTTCCTCAAGCCAGCTACGCCAATCTTGAAACACTTCTTGACAAGCCCGCGATTTTTCCCAATCTTCATCGGTAAGCGGACCACTGCCCCAGGTAACAACCGCCGATGATACTTTGATCTGTGGTTTGATAGCAATTGCTTCTAAATAAATCTTACGCACCAGATTAGCCGTTTGCTCACGGCGCCATTCGGCCCATCTTGGATCATCCGGATCAGGCATTCCTTCAGTCCCATAACGTTGATTAAACCTGGCTACACTGGTTGCATTATAACCCCAGCCTAATCCGGCATAACGGGAATAATCCAAATGAATCCCGTCAACATCATAATTCCGGACAACATTAAGATAAATCGCGGCAGTATAATCAATAACATCCGGATGTCCTGGGTCTAAAAAATACGAGGACTGTAACCGATCCGACCAGGTTTTTTTATTCTTATCATAAGTCCGATAGTACGAAACCCAATTATCCTTTCCGGTTGTCGACGGACCATGCTGATTCCAGACATGGTTAGAATCCTTGGGCGGCTTAACGCTATTCCAGGCCACTAACGTATTGAGCCAGGCATGAACTTCAATATTCTTGGCATGAGCTTGCTCTATCAAATATTGCAACGCGTCAAATCCCGGCAATAAGTCCGGATCTTCAGTCCGCGGTTCAATACTCTTGTTATAAAACGAATCACCGCGACGGCGCACTTGAACAATCAACGTATTGATATTCCCACTCACTGCATCCTGAAGTAGTTGATCGATCTGTGACGGTGTCTTAATTCCGTCACGAAACGCATCAACCCAAAGCGCCCGTATTTCAGCCCGATTTGGTTTATTATCGGCTTTAATCTGATACTGTGTTCCAGTGAAAACAAACGTTAATATCATTAAAGCAACAAAAATCCGACCGGTCTTATTCATAGAAATCTCCTATATAACTTCCTGTTATCAGTATAACATCTTACTATTAGTAGAATACCATTATCTTCAGAAAAAAGATAGCGCTAATAGTCTTCTGGCATTTAACATCTTTTCTTGGTTATTAGATGTATAAAATTGTTTAAAGATTATGGATTTTCAAAAATCCCATTTGGTTCTCCCGTCACATTCCCTTCAATAAACTAGTTACATAAAATATTATAAAAATAAGAAAATCTTTATTATTACGAGGTTAATCGATGAAGAATCAAAAAATGCGTTTTCATCTGCTAGGATTAGCCCATTTAGCAACCAACCGCACTAATTCTGCCTGTGCCTATACTCAAAAAGTGCTCAAACTTGCCAAAATCATCAAAAACTACGATCATACCCTCTACTTTTATGGCGTTGAAGGTTCAGATGTCATCTGTGATGAATCTATCACCGTATCCAGCCAGGATATTTTAGTGAGATGTTATGGTGACTATGATAAGTCCAAAGAGTTTTTTAAACATAACCCCTTCGATCTGGCCCACCGAACCTTCAATCAAAATGCCATCAAAGCAATTAATGAACGTAAACAGACGCAGGATGTTCTGCTCTGCCCCATGGGAAACTACCAAAAACCGATCGCTGATGCCGTAGAATTACTGACAGTTGAATCAGGAATAGGTTACACCGGAGTTTTCAGCAATTACCGGATATTTGAGTCCTATGCCTGGATGCATTACATATACGGTTTATTGAATCAAAGTGATGGTTCCTGGTATGATGCAGTTATTCCCAATTACTTTGATATAAATGACTTTCCTTTTAAAGCTGAGAAGGAGGATTTCTTACTCTATTTCGGCAGGATCATCCATCGCAAAGGCGTTCAGGTTGCTTCTGATGTTGCGAAAGCCACCGGAAACCAGTTATACATCGTTGGTCAAGGCTCACTGGATGACCCGGCTGAAGGTCTCCAACTTGGTTCCGAAAAGCATATCAAGTATTTCCCCGCCGTCGGTCCTGAAGAACGGGCGTGGTTTTTAGGGAATGCCAAGGCCGTTTTAATGCCAACTTATTACCTGGAACCGTTTGGCGGTGTCAATGTCGAAGCACAACTCTGCGGGACTCCGGTTATCACCAGTGATTGGGGTGCTTTTCCGGAAACAGTATTACATGGAGTTACCGGTTACCGTTGTCGTACCTTTGAGGAATTCTGCTGGGCGGTTAAGAACATCCACCGGATCAAACCCGAAGATTGCCGTAAATGGGCAGAAACAAACTACTCGATTGAACGGATTGGCCGAATGTATGAAGAGTATTTCCAGCGAATCAATAATCTTTTCCAAAAAGGTTGGTATCAGCCAAACGAAGACCGGCAGGATCTTGAATGGCTCAACCGCTATTATCCGTAAAAGATTCGAAGCGACAATCAATGTCGCTTCGAATTAATAATTATTAATAATACTAATTTGAGAATCGTTGTTGAGGTTGGTCGTCACTATCTGGTGAATATTTTTGGTAACCTCGAGCACCCAACTTCACTATACCCTTGGTACTAAAATTATGCTCATAAACTTGCAACAAAAACTACCTTATACTCCAAAGCGGACGCAGCTAATGAACTCCCCACTAAGAACACAACCAGACAAACCGTGTTGTTCCGCATTGCTATTCCTTAAATTTTTATCAATTCTAGCTAAATAATATTCCTTGTTAGAATAATTTTTACCTACACGCTAATAAATAAATTGACAATCCTTTGGTTTTTTTAGTTTCAGATAGTTATATTAAGTAAATCTAGCTCTATGATAAAATTCGAAGCACCAACCAATGTCGCTTTGAAGCATTACCAGATCAATCCAAGTCCAATCCAATGGCAATTAAAACCCCAAATAGCCAAAGCCGTCGATCACTGTGACTGTCTTTAACTGGCTACCTAACTGAATCTTCGCTGCTCCGTCCTTCATTCCGGCAACATAAATCTCTTGAACACCCGAAGCTTCTGTGGCAGATAAAGTAATATCAGTCAGTCCTTTAGTATCATCAGCCATAATCAATAATGTTTTATCAACACAGACTCCAATCCAATCGTTTTTTTGAATATACCTGGCTTTAGGGACAACACCGGTTGTAACAGCCTGATCTTTCACAACAATTAAAGTGGCAAACCTGATATCATTAACTGTAACGGATGATGCAACCTCAATTCTGCCCCAGCCGGCAATCCCATTGCCTTTACCGTCATCACGGTTATAAGTATCAGCAACAGTCGAAATACTAATACTTTTATCAGCGAAGAACTCCAATCTGGCATAACCGCCCCAGCCATTATACACTCGCGCATATTTATTGGTGGTATCAATGATGGGTTCTTTTCTAACCTGCCAGAGCAATTTCGGAGTCGCGTATCTGTCCGTCTTCACCCGGTCAACCACCAACAATACCGGATGTGATAAATACTTTGGCTTATAGGCCATCATTACATTACGCAAGTAACTGGTAACCGGAGAACCATAAGCCTCGGTCGCATTTCCTTTGATCCAAATACCGTCTTGAGAAGACGGACGTGAAACTTTTTTAATTCCATCAGGCCCTGACAGGGTATCTTCATTGCGTGGAGTTGCAGTTTGGCCTTTGTTATCAATCAATAAGGCATTATGCGCTTTAGTTTGAGTATAATATTCCTTCCAATAGGTCGAATTATAATCATCATTATAGGTCCCTGCGTCAATCAGTAAAGGCCCTTTATAATTGAGTGTCAGCGAATTTTGGTCAAGATGGTCATGATTGTAGATCAAATAAGGCATCGATTTAAAAATCAAGATTGTAGGGTAAACCGATGAATTATCAACATCGTTCCAAGTATTACGGGCAATTGCAAATCCGGAGCCGGTGAAATGCCGGGCTAAAGGCAGTCCTATCGGCGATACTGTACCCGCAGCACCATTATTGGTTTTTGATATTATCCTAAATTCTCTGTTACCATCATGAAGATAATTCTTGAAATACTTCTGATAATACCATTCTGCATAACCATTGTTGCAAAAACTGGATGAAAAAGCCATGATATTGGCTATTTCTCCGGTTGGTTTCAAAGTCCAACAGTCCCCAAAACTCGGTAAAGTACAGGGAGTATTGTTGTCAGGTACACTGAACGAAAAGGGATCGGTCCCGTAAATATAAAAATAGGGAGCATCTGTGTAGAACTGCGAGCCCACCAGTTGGCCGGTTGCCGAATGCCACATCATCGAGAACAACGGCGAAGAATAACTGGCACCATAGAGCCATCCCATAAAATGGCCGCCGTCACGGCCAACTCTATCTAAGACATACTGGTATCCCTGGGGATTGCCAATCCAGTTATAATAAATCTTATCATAATACGGTTTAATACGTTCATCCTCGCCATATAATGCCAAAACAGCCGCAAAACCAATAATATTGCCCCTCCGGGAATGACCGGCCACATATTTAGGCTTTGAAAAAAATCTGTATTGCTGATCCAAGTAATCTAAATACTCGACCATCTTATCCGCCAATTCTTTCTTTTCTGCGGCAGAATATTTGGAATACAGCCAGTCATAGGCAACTGCCAATGCCAACAAGCGATTGCGCTGCGGAATATCATCACCGGCACTTACCGGAACATTTTTTAAAATATAGTTTACCCATTGTTTAGCAGCTTCCAAACAGTTTACCGACCTTTTGATATTCTCAAAATAGATAGTTTCATTAGGTTCAGCCAATATGAGTAAACAGATATTAATAATCATTGTACTACATTGTTCTGCAGCAAGATACCCATTCACTTCTGCAGAATTACGATTCAGCATCCGGCCAACATAATTTTTGGCAGCTTGATAATCATAATCTTTTTGGATGCGCAAAACTCTGTCAGGTGTAATAAAAACACGCGGGTGATCAGGACGAATGATATAAACATTCTCACCGTTATTCCCACCAACGTTACCCCTGCCACCTCTTTTACTGCCACCACCGCAGGAAATTAAGGACAGACAAATCACTGCTATAATTAGTAATAAGAATGATCTTTTCAAAATTATCAACTTCTTTCAGGTTTTTACTCTGATCATTGTTAATTTAATCTTAACATATTTTTCTTTAATTTTGCATTTTTTGCTTTATTTAAAAGTAAATAAACTAGATTAATAATAATTAAAAATAACCTAAAGGACTGCCCTGTATAATACAGAACGCAGTCCTTTAGGTTATCATAACAATAACTGATTCATTTTCCGGGCAACTTCTTCAAACACTAATTTATTGTTTTGGAATCTTAAGATTGAACGCAAATTTTTGATAACCGTCGGGAATCTCAAAGAGTGAATCAGCCTGTTTTCTAAAATTAATCTCTTTAGCTTCTATTCGCAATTTTTCTTTGCCATTTTCAAATAATATACTTCTTAATACAGCGTTTTTGTTTTTTACTAGCCAATATTTGTATTTATTTTTACCTTCAACATTTTCATAAATATCACAATCATAGCCAAGTAATTTCTCCGAACCGATTTTGGTTAATTTAGTTTCGTATCCTTCAAATTGCTTGGCATATTGTTTCACCATCTCCGGATCAACTTTTTGTTCCATATACATCTTTTGTTCATCCATCAAGATCCATGTTACATTCTTATCAACACGGACAATCATACTTATTTTTTCACCCTTTTTGCCGTCCATCTCCATCCGCATTTTATCATTGCTAAAATATAACTTTTGCGTTAAAGTCTCTTTACCGTTGGTCAATAGATATACGGCATTATATTCAACATTATCCATCGCCGATGTCATCCCAACCAATGATAAAACAAGTATTAAAACCATTAAGTAATAAATCACCTTACGCATTATCTTGCCCTCCACTTTACTAAATTTTACTAAATAATTCCTCAATTTTCAACAAATTTCCTGCTTTATAAAGGGATTTATGTCAAGTTATTCTTACAGTACGGTCTTCAATTACTCCCTTGATAAATAACTAAATTCC
>JAKPCT010000170.1 GCA_029553165.1 Bacillota bacterium | reverse complement strand
GCTGCTTCGGCAGCAATTTGCCCGAACGATGGGGGCGAAAGACGTGCCTGAGCAAACTTCATGGCAGCAGCAATAACCTCTTTATTGCGGGTAATAAGTGCACCTATTCGAACTCCGCACATGCTATAGCGCTTTGAAACCGAATCCATCAGTATAACATTGTTCTCAAGCCCCTTAAGCATCATGGCAGAGTAATGAGTAATGCCATCGTAGCAGAATTCACGGTAAACCTCATCGGAGAAAAGGTAAAGGTCGTGTTTCTTTACAATGGTTGCAAGCTGCTCCAGCTCTTCCCTTGAGTAGAGGTAACCCGTTGGATTATTGGGGTTGCAAATTACAATACCTTTAGTCCTAGGGGTAATAAGCTTCTCAAACTCCTCAACGGGGGGTAGCGCAAAATCGTTCTCTATCCTGGAAACAATTGGTTTAACAACTACGCCTGCCTGAACGGCAAATCCGTTGTAGTTGGCATAGAAAGGTTCAGGTATAATAACCTCATCACCCGGATTCAAACAGGTCATGAAGGCAATGGTAATGGCCTCCGACCCCCCAGTGGTAATAATCATATCGTTGTGGGTGATATCGATGCCTAAACCTTGATAATACTTGGCAAGCCCTCTCCTGTAGCTTTCAATACCTGCCGAATGGCTATACTCAATAACCTTCAAATCAGTACTCTTAACAGCATCGAGTGCTACCTGTGGGGTGGGTATGTCGGGTTGGCCGATGTTTAGATGGTAAACTTTTCGCCCCTTACGTTTTGCTTCCTCTGCATAGGGTACCAGCTTACGAATGGGCGAAGCTGGCATGGCTAATCCTTTTTCCGAAATCTTTGGCATGGTTAACTATTTTTGGTTTTCCTTTTGATAATTATCGCTATGACTTGGTTTAATTTCACCCTTTATGATAAGTAGGATTGGCTCAGGACTTGAATTGGTAAATACCCTGATGCTTTTCCTAAAAGTTCCAGTAATTGAAGTATTGTACTTAACGGTGATTGAACCCTTTTCATTTGGTTTTATGGGCTCCCGGGGCCACTCAGTTGCAGTGCACCCACATGACGCTGCCACATTAGTAAGTATTAATGGTTTTGAACCGTTGTTTGTAAACTCAAATACGCGTTCGCCGTTGGAATTCTGTGGAATTGATCCGTAGTCAATTTCAGTAGTGGTAAACCGGATTGAAGGGTTTGCAGCAGCACTGTCCAAAACATTTTGGGCCCAGCCCCATAATGAGGTTGAGCCCAAAAGTATTGCAAAAAATATTTTTTTCATTGCAAAAGCAATGTTTTTAAAAGGCGTAACTTACTTTACGCTATCCGTTTGCTCAGTTGGCATTGGGAAGTTTGGTAGAGCGCTGGGTTGAGTTTCCTTTACCTTGGACTCAATAACCGATTTTTGTTCAACCTCAGGCTTTGGCATGGTGATGGTTGCCAGAAAGCTAAGTACTACTAGTGCAATGGCCAATGTCCATGTAGCTTTTTCAAGAAAATCGGCAGTGCGGCGTACACCCATTATCTGGTTCGATCCGGCAAAGTTTGATGCCAACCCTCCCCCCTTGGGGTTCTGGGCTAAAACGATAAGTATCAGTAAAATTGATACTATCACTACAAATGTCATTATAAATGTAAACATCGCTTATGGTAATTTATAGTTTAACTATCCTTGTTGTTGCTTTTTAAGCTTTTGAATTTGATCGGCAAAGTAACTACTTTTTTCTGGATATTTCAAACGTAATTTCTCATAAACCGAAATAGCTTTATCAATATACCCCTGGAGGGCATAAATCTCAGCAAGTGTTTCTGTTGCGAGTTCGTCGGGCTCAATAACGGAATTTACGGAGATATCTACAACCTCACCGGTGTCGTAACCCCTTTGCGGAGTTGCAGGACGCGGGATGGTGGGTTGCTCAGCAATAAACTTCTCAATTAAATCAACCGGCTCAATACCTGACTCATTGCCATTTTCAATAAGTTCAAGAATGTCAGTATCATCGGTTTGCAAGGGCTTACTTTCAGTAATAATGGTTTTTGTTGGCTGTTCCCCGCTCTCAAGTAACTCAAGGGTGCTATTGGTGTCGTCAATTTTCTTACGGGGCCGTCCACGCTTTTTGGGTGTTTTTGGCAAAGTTTCGGGAGCGGATTTATCCTCTTCCCTTACCTCTGAAATAGGATTAGCGTTAGCTGCTTCAACCCTATCATCGGTTTGAATGTTTGTGCTGGAGTTTTGAAGATTCGAGATTAACATTGCAAAGTATCGGCGGTCAGGGATAAAAAGGGCATGCTTGGGCAGCTCGATTTTGAAATGTTCAGCATTGGAAATGAACATTTGCTGGAGTAATGCTGAACGCGCAGCGTTAAAGTAAGGGTACCTGTTTACCACCTCAACCAGCTCGTTTGTGTTGATTTGTTCTCGTTTACTACCCTTTTCCAGTAGGCTGAAGAAACTTTGCTTGTCCATGGCTCACCAGTTTGATGCCGCTGCATTAAAAATATCGTCGATTAGCTTTTCAACTATCTCCTGAACCAGCGCCTGCTCCACCTGGGAGAAATTCTGGCTACTACTAAATACAGCGTATTGCGAAAATGTTTTGTCAAAACTTTGTTTTGGGTCAATGGCGTTAACAAATTTCACCTTAACAGCAATGGTTAGCCGGTTTTGAGCAGCTATCTCATCGCCCTGAATAGCCATTGGCGAAACATCATAGGTTACAATCTGGCCGGAAAAGGCAAAA
>JAKPCT010000169.1 GCA_029553165.1 Bacillota bacterium | reverse complement strand
TTTTGCCTTTTCCGGCCAGATTGTAACCTATGATGTTTCGCCAATGGCTATTCAGGGCGATGAGATAGCTGCTCAAAACCGGCTAACCATTGCTGTTAAGGTGAAATTTGTTAACGCCATTGACCCAAAACAAAGTTTTGATAAAACATTCTCGCAATACGCTGTATTTAGCAGTAGTCAGAATTTTTCCCTGGTAGAGCAGGCGCTGGTTCAGGAAATAGTTGAAAAATTAATCGACGATATTTTTAATGCAGCGGCATCAAACTGGTAAGCCATGGACAAGCACATTTTCTTCAACCTTCTGGAAAAGGGCAGCAAGGGTAACCAAGCCAACCCCGATGAGCTATATGAGTTGGTCAGAAAATACCCTTACTTTAGCGCTGTTCGATCGGTTCTTCTTCAGCAATTGTTTATTACTGATAAAGACCTATTTAAAAGGGAATTGCCCCAGCATGCCCTTTTTATTTCCGATAGGCGGTATTTTACCTCAATTATTTCGGAAATCGAAAATCAAAATATACCATCAAATAAAGTAGAGGTTAAAACCGAAACCCCCAAGGTAGAGCTAAAACCAGAAAATATCGATGTAAAACCCACAGAGGAAACTTTACCCAAAACACCCAAAAAACGTGGCCGCCCTCGTAAAAAGAGCAGTGATACCGAAAGCACCTTTGAACTTTTAGGGAACGATGAAAAGCCAACAAAAACCATTATTCCCGATAGTAAACCAACACCAGCTGACGATACCGATATACTTGAGTTAATCCAGAGCGATAATGGAACAGGGGCAGAACCAATAGATCTTATTGAAAAATTTATTGCCGAGCAGCCTAAAATCCCACGGCCTGAAACACCCCCAAGGGGTGCCGATAGCGATGGTGTAGTTGACATATCGATTAACTCGGTTATAGAGCCCGATGAACTTGCTACCGAAACTTTAGCAGAGATATATGCCCTTCAGGGGTATATTGATAAGGCTATTTCAGTATATGAAAAATTGCGTTTGAAATATCCAGAAAAAAGTAGTTACTTTGCCGATCAAATTCAAAAGCTTAAAAAGCAACAACAAGGATAGGTTAAACTATAAATTCACATAAGCGATGTTTACAATTATAATGACATTTATTGTGATAGTATC
>JAKPCT010000146.1 GCA_029553165.1 Bacillota bacterium | reverse complement strand
GGTATAAAATGAATTCTTTTATTATCTTCAGCCATAATTAACCTCCATTTAGTCTGGATTGGAAGTTGTCTGCGCCAGATACCCTTTAATATTATCTGAAATTAAATTAAACATCTTTTTGTCAGCAGGACATAGTGGTAATTTTGACACTTCATCAAGGGTGAACCACTGAATGTCGTTATGCTCAATACAAACCGGCTCCCCACCAATAAGTTTACAAAAATAAAAGCGAATATTGACGGTGATGTCTGGATATGCATATACAACTTCTTGTGCAAGCCGCTCTGCTTTAACTGTTATTCCTAATTCCTCGTGACATTCACGTGCAAGGCACTCCTCTGGCGTTTCGTCAGCCTCGATCTTTCCTCCTGGAAATTCCCATAACAGCTCGCAGCGTTTTCCCTTAGGTCTCTGACAGATAAGCAGTTTACTGTCCCTTTGTATAATTGCTGCAGTTACCTGAATCAAGATTCTATGCCTCTCTTTACTTTTTTGAGTCTAAACTTATACTCTTTTCTTGTATTTCCATTCTCGTCTAATGCATCTTCATATGTATAATTTGTAAGCTCGAATATACCCTGGTAATAATACTCTTTGGGAGAAAATTTAACGAATAGGTGAATAACTTTTCCCTCTGTAGCAGCATCCACAATAGCCCTGTTGCGAGATGTCATCTTCTGATCTCCGACTTTTCCTTCGCCAGAATAAATATAATCGCCATCCGTAGTCCAGTGATCATGATAAACGAATCCAGACTTCTTTTTATCAACAGAGGAAATTAAGACAACGGTTGATGGTGTTATATTAATCCCTCTCCCGAAACCAGAAATTTTGATATTAAATTGTTCCTCAACCTCTTGGTATGTAAGAATGGGTTGTCTCGCTAAGTGCGCAACATTATAGTCTTTACCAAAGCCGTCTTCAATATTTGTTGCTTTTCTTATGGTTGATACAGCAGTCTGGCTTTTTCTTTCTTCTTCAGCTTTACGAGCAGCAAGCTCGGCTTGGCGCTTTTCTTCCTCAGCTTGCTTGACGGAAATAATATCAGCCATGATTGCTTCTTGTACGGTTGGATCTTCAGCTTTGAGGAATTTATCGAATGCGTCTGGGTATATGAACTTACTCGTCTTGCCTACGAATTGAACAGTGATATATTGACCGTCAAATTCAATGACGGAGCCTGTCCCAAGCGTATTATGAAATACTTTTATATTTATAAGGTTCATAATATTCTTCCTTTCTCCAATGGATAACAAACATTATAGCATATTACAGGAATGATGATTAGCCTATTATCATCTTTTTTATACCAACATCCAACCCGACCACACAACCTCAAAAAAATACGAAAAAACATCTAACCTGACCACTCGCGAAGGCTGACATCTAACCCGACCACTCGCGGGGCTATGACATCTAACCTGACCACTTAACTATCAAATAGGGCATTTCTTGACTTGTTCCCGCAAAGTGCAGAAATGTCATTTTTGCTTTTTGGGTTTCATACCCATGTGTGCTGAAAGCCTTGATATATAAGGGTTTTCAGCTCTCTCAACCTTTTGCCCTCGACATCAATGTCACGCACTCAACATGGTACGTCTGCGGGAACATATCGACCGGTTGGACTTCCAGCGTCTGATACCCTAATTCCGCAAGTAACTTCAGGTCGCGGGCCAGCGTTGCTGGGTTGCAGCTAACATAGACAATCTTCGCTACCTCCGCATCGGCCAAACTCTTTAAAACACTGGCCTCGCAACCGGCGCGGGGTGGGTCGACCGTGGCTACATCGATCTTAATCCCCTGTTTTAATAAATCAGGCAAAACAACTTCGGTCTTTCCAACGCTAAAATCAACATTAGTGATCTTATTTACAGCCGCATTTTCCGCAGCATCCCTGATCGCTTCCGGGATCACCTCGATTCCATAAACCCATTTTGCCCTCCTGGCCAAAAAAAGGCTTAGACTCCCCACGCCACAATAAGCGTCAACTACAGTTTCCGTCCCTTTTAAGCCAGCGTAGTCGACTGCTTTCTGATACAAGACTTCAGTCTGGACCGGATTAACCTGAAAGAAAGACCGGGGCGAGATCTTAAACCGCAATCCGCCAATCTCGTCATTGATTGTGGCCGTCCCTCCTAAAACCCTGGTCTCTTTGCCCAAAATCGTATTACCCCTGGTGAGATTGATATTTTGGACTACGCTCTTGATCGCCGGAAAACTCGCCATCAGGTCATGGGCCAGCTGTCCACCGGCCGGAAACTCTACTCCATTGGCGATTAACACCACCATGATCTCACCTGTTTTGAATCCCTTACGGATTAACACATGACGTAAAAAGCCGCTTCCGGTCTGCTCATTATAGGCTGAAAGCTGATATTGCTCCACTAAGTCTTTTACCTTCTTAGCAATCTGGTTCGTGACCGCCGTCTGCAACCAGCAATCATACCCCGCCACAATTTGATGCGTCCCTTTTCGGTAAAAGCCCATTGCTAAACTTCCATCAACCATCCCCACCGGGTATTGCACTTTATTACGGTAATACCATGGTTCCGGCATTCCCAGTGTTGCATGGACTGTTACGTCATTCAAACCGCCAATCCGTTCCAAAGCAGTGACTACCTGTTCCCGTTTCATCCTTAATTGCGCCTGATAATCAAGGTGTTGCAACTGGCAACCGCCACATTCACCATAAATAGCACACATCGGTTCCGTCCGTTCAGCGGACTGCGATTCGATCCTTACAATTGCTGCCCGGGCATAATTCTTCTTCACTTCGGTAACCCTGGCAATAATCTGCTCTCCTTGTAACGCACCGGGGACAAAGATCGTCAGACCTTCAAACCGTCCAACCCCTTCGCCCTCATGCCCATAATTATCAATATTTAATTCGATCAGTTGATCCACTACTACCGGTAATTGACTTGATTGCTGCTTCATCAAAACTTCCCCAATTTTAGTTTATTATTTAATTATATCCAAAAACACCTTTTAAAACAAATAAAACAGCCATTCGGCTTTGACTGAATGGCTTTAGACAGACGGTTTTTAATCTTCAACCTTGAACTGGACTTCATAAAGCTGTTTGTACAATCCGCCTTTTGCTAACAGTTCCTGATGATTACCCGACTCAACAATTCTCCCTTCTTTAAGCACCAAAATTTTATCCGCCCGTTTAACCGTTGAGAGCCGATGCGCAATAACGATAATCGTGCGGCTGCCTGCTAACTCCTGGATCGCTTGCTGGATCTTTGCTTCAGTCTCTACATCTACTGCAGCAGTCGCCTCATCCAAGATTAAAATCGGCGTATCCCGCAGCACCGCCCTGGCAATCGATAAGCGCTGTTTCTGCCCTCCGGACAATTTGACGCCCCGCTCACCAATTACGGTATCATAGCCTTCCGGAAGCTCAACAATAAAATCATGCGCCCGGGCAATCATCGCGGCACGGATAATATCTTCCTGTGACGCTTCTTTACTACCATAAGCGATGTTTTCGGCTACCGTACCATTAAATAAGAAGACATCCTGTAATACAATACTGATCTGATTACGTAATGATGTTAAAGACAATTTTTTCAAATCAATCCCGTCAAGTAGAATACTACCGAAAACCGGATCATAAAATCGGGCAATCAGACTGATCACCGTTGTTTTTCCGACTCCGGTCGGGCCTACCAGTGCAACCATCTCGCCCTGCTTCGCGGTAAAACTGACCTCTTTCAAAACCGGCGCTGACTCAAGATAATGAAAACTGACATTTTGAAACTCAATCTCACCTTTAGCTTGGCTAAGATTGATCGCATCCTTGCTATCACTAATATCTGGCTCGGTATCCAGTACTTCAAAGACCCGCTCGGCGCCAACGATCGCCTGTTGTAAATCTTCGGTCACCCGCGCCAAAGTAGTAATTGGCTGATAAAACAGGTTTAAATACAGCAGAAAAGCAACCACATCAGCAACCGGCAACCGGTTATTCAAGGCCAGCCAGCCACCAAAACCGACAACAATTACTGTCCCAAAAGAGCTGAACGCTTCAACCGCCGGATGAAAGATGGCACTCTGTTTCAAGGCATACAGTACCGAATTTGCATAGCTATCCGAATTTCTCTTGATCCTTTTGCGTTCCCGGGGTTGTTGGTTAAACACCTGGATCTCTTTCATCCCCGAAATATTATCCTGTAAGGTTGCATTTAATACCGCCAAATCCTTTTGGGCTTTGTTAAAATTGGGACGAATCTTCTTCGCAAAATACCAGCCACCAAATACTAAAAACGGGATCGGAATCAAAGTTAATAGCGCCAGTGATGCATTCATCACAAATAAAATGACTGTAACTCCAACAATCACTAAAACATTAGTAATCAGATCTGGGACCGCATGCGCAATCAACAGTTCAAATGTTGCGGTATCATTGACTGTCCGTGACATCAGCTGTCCGGTCTGTTTATCATGGTAATAGCGCAACGATAGCTTTTGCAAATGATCATAAACAATTACCCGCATATCCGATACCAATTTCCAAGCAGCCACATGCCCCAGATAATTGTTTAAATATCTAAAGACCGCCCTTAAGCAATAAGTTACGATCAAAATTATTACCAGATACCACACCTTACTCATTGACTGCTTAACCGAATCAACAGTCAAGATCGTCATCAACTCCCTGATTAACCAGGGACTGACTAAATTAGCGCCTGTAATTAACAGCAGACTGACACCGGATATTATTAGATAACCCCAATATGGTCGGGCATATTTAAGCAGACGGATAATGTTTTTCATAATAAATAATCCCTTCATACAACTGCAGATATCAAGATAATATAACCTGCTAATTTGCACATTTTAAATTATAGCATCATACTCAACGTTTAAATCATATACTAATTTATCATAGTTAATTTATAACTTTGTATTAATTTTTCGTAAAAATAGAGAATTTCTTGGATATCCTTAGCAAATATATTATAAATTTATTAATATTTTGGAGGATTTATTATGAAATTCAAGTTCGGAATATTACTTTGCTTAATTGTAACTTTAATTATTTCAGGATGCGGTGGCGGTGGAAGTAAAAGTGGTAATAAAAGCAATCAGGTTGCTAATGCAAATGATAGTTTGATTAATGAAGTAGTCGCTACATATTGTCGTGCAATTAAGGAAAAAGATTATGATACAATAGTTAGTTG
>JAKPCT010000145.1 GCA_029553165.1 Bacillota bacterium | reverse complement strand
GGCCATAGAATATTCAGCATCCTTAACCAAATGAAATAGTAATTAGCTTTAACAAACCCCAATTTTAACTACCTTTATGAGGTTTTAAAAGCATTTTGTATGAATTCGTCAAGGAAAAGAATTAAAAAGTATGAGGAGATTATTAACAGCACAAGCCATGGAGTTGGCATATTACTTGCCATTGCTGCAACTATCTTACTTGTTATCCGCGGAGCCATGCATGGTACGGCTTGGCACATTGTAACCTATTCGATATTCGGGGTGGGTTTAATAAACCTGTACACCGCTTCAACCCTATTCCACTCGGCCATAAACCCCCGCATTAAGTTTAACCTGAATAAGTTTGACCATTCATCAATTTATATACTCATTGCCGCCACATACACACCTTTTGCATTATTAAGCGTAAAGGGATGGCTGGGTTGGACTGTTTTTGGGTTGGTTTGGGGAATGGCAATTGCCGGAGTTGTTTTTAAACTTTGGTTTTACTCGGTTAAATACCGGAGTTTATCGGCATGGCTATACGTGGCAATGGGGTGGATTGGTATAATTGCTGTTGTTCCCATTATTCAAAACACGCCAAACCTGTCGTTATGGTTCCTTTTGGCCGGATGTTTGGCTTATAGCACCAGCGTTATCTTTTATCTTAAGGATCATTACCCATTTGTTCATGGGATTTTTCACCTTTTCATTCTTTTAGGCAGTGCCTGTCACTTTTTTGCTTTGTACTTCTTAATTTAAAATACCATGGGAGAGTTTAAGTATAAAATAAAACCCTCAGAGGTAAAAGACCTCATACCATCGGGGCAATACTGCTACGCATCGGATAAAATTACTGTAGATGGTGAACCTGTAGGTTACATGCATCGTGAAAAGCCTGAGGAAACCGAGGATAGCGGTTGGCGTTTTTATTCCGGAACCGAGGATGAGGAATACGTTGAGAATCCCTATCACTTTATGATGTTCGATTTGAACTATATAGCCAATTGCGACCCGGCAATTATTCCCCATTTGAAATCGAAAACCGGGTCGGAGCTGGAACGGGTAGAGGGGACTGATAGGTTCAGCCCCGTGCAGGATTAATTACCTCCGGCAAGCAAGTGTTTCACCATATCGGCTATGGCTTTACCCTCGGCTTTACTAGCCAGTGCCTTTGATGCAACACCCATTACCTTGCCCATATCGGAAGGAGCCTTTGCTCCTACCTCGGCAATAATCTTTTGGAGTTCAGCCTTTAGCTCATCGGCACTGAGCATTTTGGGAAGATATTCCTCAATTACTGAGGCTTCGGCCAATTCCTTTTCGGCCAGTTCCTTACGTCCAGCCTGTACGTATTGTTCGGCTGCATCCTTGCGTTGTTTAACCTGCTTTTGCAGGATTTTCATTTCAATGTCAACCGATAGCGAATCCTTATGCTCGCCATCGGTTTTGGCAAGCAGAATAGCACTTTTAACAGCTCTTAGAGCCTCAAGGCGCACCTTATCCTTTGCCATCATGGCAGCCTTGATATCCTGGTTTATGCGGTCTTCTAGTGACATGGTTGTTTGGATTATGTTAATTCTCCTACAAAGTTAGCAAGTTTTTAACAATTGTATAGAAAGTAAAGCCCAACATTGCGCCTAGTGTCAATGTAAATATTGTTTTGGAGAAACAGCTAAAAAGGCTCTTTAACACCAACAATAATGTTAGATTGTGGAAATATTGGAAATTCAAGTAATACCCTTTTTATCCAACTCTGAATCAGGATATCGGTATCCGGGAAAATACTTCCCAAGTCGAGAATGACCAAGATATGTATACCAAGTTAAATCCTGGAGGATAGTAGGAATTAAATCCACTACGCCGAATAATGCGCCATGAGTTGTGCAAGCAGGAATGGCAAAAGCATGGCAAATAGATTGAGCCTGTTGGAAATATTTTTTACGGGTTAAATAAAAATTTGATTTGAGAAAGCAAGATTTTTTGCCTTTGGTTTTGGCCGGGAACGTTCAGAAATGGTCAAATATAAAAAAACGGAGGGGATTATCCCTCCGTTTTAATTGGTTTGTTGTTTATATTACATCATATCCATACCGCCCATGCCTGGGTTGCCCATTGGTGCAGGTTTATCTTCCTTCTTCTCAGTAATTACACATTCAGTGGTTAGGATTAAACCAGCAATAGAAGCAGCGTTCTCAAGGGCTACACGTGTAACCTTGGTTGGGTCAATAACACCGCTCTGGAACAGGTTTTCAAAGTTATTGGTTTGAGCGTTATAACCAAAGTCGGCTTTTCCTTCCTTAACCTTCTGAACTATTACTGAGCCTTCAAGACCTGCGTTAGCCACAATCTGGCGGAGAGGTTCTTCAATAGCCCTCTTCACAATTTGGATACCAGTGGTTTCATCCTCGTTTACACCCTTGAGGTTCTCAAGAGCCTCAAGGGCACGGATGTATGCAACTCCACCACCAGGAACAATACCCTCTTCAACAGCGGCTCGGGTAGCGCTAAGGGCATCGTCAACGCGATCTTTCTTTTCCTTCATTTCGGTTTCGGTAGCTGCACCTACGTACAGAACGGCAACACCACCGGCTAATTTAGCCAAACGCTCCTGAAGCTTTTCGCGGTCATAATCGGAGGTGGTGTTTTCAATCTGGGTGCGGATTTGAGCCACGCGTTTATCAATGGCTTCTTTCTTACCGCCACCATTAACAATGGTGGTATTCTCCTTATCAATGGTAACCTTTTCGGCACGGCCGAGCATATCCATCTTAGCGCTGTCGAGACGTAAGCCTTTTTCCTCGCTAATTACAACGCCACCGGTTAGAATTGCAATATCTTCAAGCATTTCCTTGCGGCGATCGCCAAAACCGGGAGCCTTAACGGCAACTATCTTCAACGAGCCACGCAGTTTGTTAACCACAAGGGTAGCAAGGGCTTCGCCTTCAACATCCTCGGCAATGATGAGCAGTGAACGGCCATTTTGAGCTACAGGCTCAAGGATGGGAAGGAGATCCTTCATGGTCGAAACCTTACGGTCGGTAATCAGGATAAGAGGATTCTCCAGAACGGCTTCCATTTTTTCGGGATCGGTGATAAAGTATGGCGAGATGTAACCGCGGTCGAACTGCATACCCTCCACAACCTCAACGGTTGTTTCAATACCTTTTGCCTCCTCAACGGTGATTACGCCTTCCTTCTTCACCTTTTTCATTGCCTCGGCAATGAGCTTACCAATCTCGTTATCGTTGTTAGCAGAGATGGTAGCTACCTGCTCAATCTTTAGGTAGTCATCGCCAACCGATACCGATTGTTTTTTAAGGTGTTCAACCACCTTGGCTACAGCCTTGTCGATACCGCGTTTTAGGTCCATAGGGTTAGCCCCGGCGGTAACGTTTTTCAAACCAACGTTTACAATGGATTGTGCCAAAACAGTTGCAGTGGTGGTTCCATCACCGGCATTATCGGCGGTTTTGGAGGCAACCTCCTTAACCATTTGTGCACCAACGTTTTCAAGAGGGTCGGGAAGTTCAATTTCCTTGGCTACGGTTACCCCGTCTTTGGTAACCTGCTGCGAACCAAACTTCTTTTCAATAACCACGTTGCGACCTTTGGGGCCAAGGGTAACCTTTACGGCATTTGCCAGCTGGTCAACACCCTTTTTAAGCCTGTCGCGTGCTTCGATGTCGAAGGTTAATACTTTTGATGACATAGTCTATCGTTTTTTAATTGTTTACAATCAATGATTTAGATAACAGCCAAAATGTCGGATTGTTTCATGATGAGGTAATCCTTACCATCGATGGTGATTTCTGTACCTGCATACTTGCCATAGAGTACAACATCGCCAACCTTTACCTCCA
>JAKPCT010000123.1 GCA_029553165.1 Bacillota bacterium | reverse complement strand
TGGAGTAGTAAAGGGTTGCACCATCCACCTCAGGTTCAGTTCTGTTAAATACATTAAGGTCGATAATGGGATTGGTTACACCGCTGAAATCGAAACAGGGGCTTTGCAGCCATGCCGTTTCGGTATTAAATCTGGAACCTGTAATCCAAACATCATCAAAATTGATGCCTTCGGCTACATTGGCATCGCCATTCGATTTCAGAACAAACCGAATGTAAAGTGTTCCTGAATTGGCAAGACCATTGGGGATTGGTATGGTATCAACATCCCAGTTTTCATGAGTAACTGCTGTGCCGCCAGTTGTAAATAGGGTTTCCCATGTAGTTCCATTGCTGCTGGCTTGAACCATTGCGGTATCGCCCGCTGCAAGTTTATGCCAACGCCAAGCGTAAAGTGTTAAGTTATTGTAGTTTGACACATCAATTGCTGGCGATTTGGCGTACCAGGTTGCATTGGGTTCATACATGCCCTTGTTGACCCCTTGCCTGCTTAAATCGGTACCAATACAGTATTGCCCGCTGTAAGTGTATGTTGGAATAGTATCCCATTGCATGATGATTTGATTACGCTCAAACTCTCCGGTGAATGTCCACCCCTTTATGGTTTCGAAATCGTCGTAGAATAAAGTATCGGTTGTTCCTGTAAGCAATGATCCATAGTTTTGGGTTAAGCTGGTAGCCCATGCCTTTGAGCCTCCGCTCATGGAGGGTTTTGAAATAATTCCCCATTCCCAAATTGGATTTCCGAATTTTCGCCAGTAACCATCGTTGCTCTCAAAGGTTTCCGTATAGGGTAGGGTGTATGTTGGAACAATATAGATTTGTCTTGAAATACCATCGTTTGATGCATCCTCATCGCCGGTAAGGCGTGTGCGTGCTCTAACCTGTTTGATTCCGGGTGTGGAGAGGTTAACCTTAGTACTAAAGGTGAACTGCACTGTATCGCCTGGTGCAATTACTTGGTTAAGGTAGTTGGTCACCCATGTAACTCCATTATTGAACGAGTACTGAACGGGTATTGAAGCCGGTGAGGGTTCGGCACCCATGTTGGCAACCTTAACCGTAACACTATCATTTGCCGAATGGCCACAGCCCGACAAAGGATAAACCCATTCCACAACACCAACATCCTTGGTTATGTAGTCGCCTGTTACCGTAAAATCATCCACATTCCAACCCGAGTAGGTGCTGTAGTTATCGGTGGGGCCAAGCTTATACATAAATTTTAATTTGTTGGAACGCGATACCTCTGAAGGAACGTTATGCGATGTTTTTAGCCAAAGATTGTCGGTAAAGTAGTTGTTGTTGAACCAGATATTGCTCCACGTTGCTCCGTTATTTTTGCTAACATCCACGGTTGCCCTATCCCAAACCTCAATGTTAAGGTAACGTCGGTACGAGATTTTCAGATCCTTATAGAATAGTGCATTTATAGCTGGGCTGATGGCCTTGTATGCATTTGCTTCTGTTAGATTATTTTCGTAATCGCCAAGGGCTGTTCCCAGACCTGTCAGGTCGGTGCCTAACACTTTGGTTCCGCTGAAAGCCGAAGTTGGGTCAGGGTTCCCAGCAAACCCACCTAAACCCTGGGGTGTTCCAATTTGGAATTCACCGGAAAGGGTCCAGGTTGGGGAACCCTCAAAATTCTCCCGGTAAATGGTTTCGTATATCAGGCGGTTGCCAGTTGGATCCTCGTTTTGCTTAGGGTATAGGGAATCTCCAACCTGCAGCGTATAAGCCTCAATCAGGGCATCGGCAATATTGCCGTGAACGGCATTCTGTTTTACATCATAGGTTACCCAAACGTACGATTGCCCGTTGGGTAGGTTGTAGTTGATGTTGTTGAAGGTTGCGGAGCCGTTGCTTAAGGATATGGGTGTTGAGAGCGGTACAAGGGTGTCGAATAGTGCAGTTGTGGTAAAGTAGAGCTTTACCCCATTGGCCTCAATATCATCATCATTGGTATTTTTTGATTTTACCACCAAATTTTTGAAAGTAGCCGTACCGGTATTTCCGAAAACTTTGAATCCCAGCCGGAGTATGGGCTCATTTTTCGAACCGCTGGGAATAAACGTGAAATCGGGATGGGTAATGGTTAGCTCACTGACGTAACGGGCCTGAAAACCTTTTTCCTCCACAACCACATCATCAATACAGGTACCAAACCCCCAGTTAGTTTGACCCTCAAAGGCAATGTAATAGGTGCTGCTGGGGTTGGGCAGATTAATTTTAAACTCTGTCCATTCCGATATGGGATCAAGGAACTCCTGGAGCAGGGTCCAGCTATCGGTAATGTTACGTTTGTAGTAAACCCTAAGGTAGTCCCAGTTGGTATTACCGGAGAAGGTCCAGGGAACCTGGCATAGCCAAAAGCTCAGCTCGGGCTGAATTGCCCCTTCAAGATTAATGGGTTTGGTAATCAGTTTTGTACGCTCCTGGTTGGTACTCTGCTTGAAAAATATGGCATTATAGGTGCCACTATGTGCACTGAAGGGATTCCTGGTAATATCGGTTTGCCAAGCGGGAACCGTCCAGTTGTTATCGTTGGGACTATGTCCTCCGTTCCGGTACCGCCAGGGTTCATTACCCGAAACGTATTCCTCAGTCCATCCGGTTGGCTTGGCTCCGGTTTCAAAGCCTTCGCTCAGGTAAACCTGTGCGTGGGTACTTACTATTTGCAGCATTAATAGCAAGATACCTATTGAGAAACCTCTAACCTTCATAATCCAGTTTTTAGTGGTTTTGTTTTGTAAGATAGTCAAAACTTAGCAAACCGTTTACTAATTTTTACGTTATATTTATAAATAGGTTGATAACTGCATTAACAATTTTTTAGGGTATTGGTTTTATGGTTAACAACGGCTGATTTTGATTAAGCTATAACATTTACTGACAAACGGACGTAAAATGTAAACAAAAATAATATATTTGTCGATAAATGATATAATGTCTGAGGATGCTTAAGCACACCATAAAATACTGGATTCTATTTCTCTACTTACAATTTGTAGCTGTGTGCGCTCACGCCCAAACAGATACTGAATTCTGGTTTGTGGTGCCCGAGGTTACCCTAAGTCATTACGCTCCCGGTGGGGCAAATGCTTACTTTAAGTTTTCAACTGGACTTCTACCGGCTACTATTACCATTAGCATGCCGGCCAACCAGTATGATCCTGTTACAAACCCCACAGGTTTCCCAGATATAGTGATTAATATGGCTGCCAACAGCTTTCATGAAGAGGATCTATCGTGTTGGATAGTTCGACGGGTAAACCCTTCAGTGCCCGATTGTAATAGTATACCCATCGATACATCGTATGCTTTAGCTGATTATGCCGATGTTAACAGGCTCGAGAATAAACCCTTAAATGCTTCAGGTATCAATAAATTTGGAATTCGAATTACCTCAACTAACCCAATTACTGCATACTGGGAAATATCAAGACGAAATAATAAGGATATCTGGGCTCTTAAAGGACGAAATGCTCTTGGGTTAGAATTCTTTGCTCCTTTTCAAACACATGGAAACAATACAAGCATATTGGACACCCCAAGTGCCATTGATGTTGTTGCCACAGAGGATAATACGATTGTTACTTTTCAGTTACCCCCAGGTATTGAGGCTTCTTATGGAAATCCAATGACTAATGTTCCGGCAGGAGGTACGCTTACCCGTACCCTGAACCGCGGTGAGACTTTTTCGCTATTCCCAAGAGCAAAAAACAAAACCATTGCATTCAAATTGAGGGGTACAAGGGTTACCGCAAATAAGCCCATTGCAGTAACATTAAAGGACGATTCTTTTTATCACACATCGGGTGGTTGCTACGATATTGCAGGCGACCAAATGGTTCCAACTTCTATTGCGGGTAAGGAGTATGCTATCATCAGAACTTTCCTCAACAACCACGATCATATCTATATTTTGGGTACCCAAAACGCAACAAGTGTTACCGTTTACAACACTGCAGGCGGTGTAGTTGCCTCAACTGCTATTAATGCCCAACAGCAACTTTACTACCAGATTCCTACTACTGAAACCTACTACCGTATTGTAGCCGATAAACCTGTTTATGTTTGGCATGTTGGTGGCTTTGGATGCGAGCAGGGTGGTGCCATATTGCCTCCTATCGATATATGTACCGGTAGTACCCAGGTGGCATTTGCCCGTACGTCGGCCGAAAACTTCTATATAATTCTTATGGTTCGGCAGGGAGCCGAAACCGGTTTCCTTTTTGATGGTTTTGTTCGTAACGACCTTATTAATCCGGCATCCTTTATTCCTATCCCCGGATCACAATGGAGTGTTGCCCGATTTGGATCTTTTGCCCCAGATTCACTTCACATTTTGGTTGGTTCCCACTTTATTGAAAATACAGAAGACCTTTTTCATATCGGGATTGTTAATGGCGGTTCCAGCTCTGGCTGTTTCTACGGTTACTTTTCCGATTACAACGAACTCGATGTTCAGGCTGTGGTAGCAGGAACAAACTCCGA
>JAKPCT010000136.1 GCA_029553165.1 Bacillota bacterium | reverse complement strand
TAGAGCAAAGATTCTGAACTTCAAAATCCAAATAGAAAGTAAGAGTTTTTTGTGACTCTACAACTCCGGCCTTCGAAGGAGTAATACAAACTGCTTCACTTGGACCGCCACTAACATAAGTCAGCACATATTGTCCGGGCTGAACAGTAAACGATTGAGGCGCTTCGCCTGTAAATGATTGGGGACCATTTATCGCATATTTCACTGGTCCTGTATATTCAGTTGTGCTTGTTCCATTGATCAGTCGCGCCTTCACTTCAATGAAACCCTGTCTTGTCGGATCGTTTGGATCTTCTCCAATATTTACTGTCGCCGAGTCAGAAACCGCCTTTCCGTTTTTCAATGTACAATCGAGTTTAAAAATTGTTGAATTTGTCACGCCGTAAATTGTTTTGGTTCCAGTTGTTGCTACTTTGCCTTGCCAAGCTGAATTTTCTGGCGAGGCTGTAGCTATGCAAGAATCCAAATTTTCTTCTCCACTCCATTTCAAACTAATATCAGCTCCGCGGCTGATTGTTATCGGCCCATCCGTATAATCATGTCCCGATGAATCTTCCTTCACCTTTAAATCAACCCAGCCTTTTTGCTCATCTTCTACAGAAACCTCCAATGGTTCAGAAACAAAAACTTTAGGCCCTTCGCCAGAAATACCATAAACAATTAAATAAAAGTTGGTATCTGACTGCGGATAAACAGTGAGTGAACCGCTATTGGCTAAAACTGGATAATAACTATTGGGGGTAAAATCACAATCACTTGCATCGCCTTCTGGATGACAAGCAGCATTACCGACAAAAAGAAAAACAATAGGCTGAGGAGTAGTTTGGGCAATGATGGGTTGAATAAACAATGATTTTACCTTTGCTAGTAAATTATTAAAGGAATTAAATGAAACCAAACCTGGGGAATCAAGAGAGCCGAAAATTAATCTATTAATTAAATCCTCTAAATAATCTCCTTCAGCATCGCGCTGTCTTTTATCCCTTGGCGGAAGCTTACCACCTCCGACTTTGGTTAATAAACTATTTTCTACTGACCAAGTTAATATTACGGGTTCACCCACTTTTTTAATTACGCGCTTATCAGCAGATAAATTCATTGTTGTTTTTTTGGCCTCAACAATAGAATATCCTGTAAAACTGCCATTTTTCACCTGGGTGCTATGCAAATATTGAGCACTGGCAGTTTTTAAATCATTATTCAAAACAGCAACATTCGGTTTTTGATCGCCAGTATAAGAACCGCAGGAAACAAGCGAGGAGGACTTAATATGAACCCCTTTTTCTGATGTAAAACTCCCTTGCATTTTACAATTATCTCCGCAAGAGTTTAAGAGTGTATACGAAAAACCTGCTTTATTAAACCAAACAGCAAGCCAATCCTGCGTTATTCCTTGGGGAGTAAAACATATGCCTTCGCCTGTAGAACAAAGAGTTTGGGAAAATTTAGGCGCCGCATCAGCATAATAAGCAAATTGTTTGGAAAAAGAAAAAAT
>JAKPCT010000079.1 GCA_029553165.1 Bacillota bacterium | reverse complement strand
AGAACGTGGCGTTGTAGTTGGTTATGACGCACGCTTCTTTTCAGATTTTTTTGCAAATGAAGCGGCAAAAATACTTACCGGCTATGGAATCAAGGTACTGCTTGGCGAACGGGATTACCCGACTCCGGTGGTCGCATTTGCGGTGAAGCATTATAACGCATTTGGCGCAGTGATGTTTACGGCAAGCCACAATCCTCCGGAATATAATGGAATCAAATTCATTCCTGAATATGCCGGACCGGCAACCCAGGATATTACGGCGGCGATTGAGGCTAATTTATCAGCAGTTGCTGATGATGATCACGGAATTGCGGATCCGGGCCTGATTGAAAAGTTTAATCCAACAATACCATATCTGGAACAATTAAATAAAATCGTGAATGTAAAGAAGATTGTTGATTCCGGGTTAAATATTTTCATTGATCCAATGTTTGCCACCGGGCGGGGCTTTTTGAAGGAACTGTTAAAGGGATGTAATGTAATTGAGTTACATAATTATCGGGACCCTTTATTTGGTGGAAGTATGCCGGACCCGCAAGGGCAGTTTTTAACTGAATTAAAGCAAAAGGTGATGGAGACACCAAACTCGATTGGGTTAGCAATGGATGGGGATGCTGACCGGTTTGGGATTATTGATTCTGACGGAACTTACCTGACTCCAAACCAGGTTATTACGTTGTTGCTGGCGCATTTAATCAAAAATCGGGCCCAACAAGGAGTTGCCGTGCGTTCGGTAGCAACTACCCATATGATTGATAAACTGGGGAAAATGTTTGGGGTTGAGACGATAGAGACCCCGGTTGGGTTTAAATATATTGGTGAAAAGATGCGTACGCATCAGGTAATAATTGGTGGTGAAGAGAGTGGTGGTTTGAGTATAATCGGGCATATTCCCGAGAAAGACGGGATCCTGGCTTGCGCCTTGATGGCCGAGTTAAGGGCAGTATCACAGAAACCGCTCCTGGAAACATTGCAGGAATTATATCAGGAGTTGGGCAATTTCTATACCAAGCGAATTGATCTTCATCTTGACGAAGCAATTAAACAACAGATTTTAACCAAGGTCAAAACGATCTTCCCCGGAAAGATTGGAACGAAAACGATTAGTGAAGCCCGGACAATTGATGGATTTAAGTTTATTTTAGAGAACAACAGCTGGTTTTTGGTCCGGCCTTCCGGAACGGAACCATTAATTCGAATTTACTTTGAAGCTCAATCAGTCGCGGATTTGGAATATTTGACTGATCAGGTTCAACAGATGGTGGAGCAATGGAGCAAAACTGCATAACGTGTTTTTCCAATCGGACGGAATCACTGGAAGCTAAAATTAAAGCGTTAAAACTAAAATATAATCTTCAAAAGCTTGATTTCAACTTTGCGGAATTTTACATTGAAATTTTTAAAGTAAAGAATATTGATGAACTTCTGGACCGGATTAACGAACCGGAAGAAATTCCTTTCTGGGCTGAGCTCTGGCCGGCGGCGCGGGGGCTGGCCCAGTTTATTATCCAACGCCGAGAGTTGTTGGCACAGCAAACTGTTTTGGAGTTGGGGACTGGGGTTGGCTTAGCAGGGATTGCCGCCAAATTAGCAGGTGCCGATCTGGTTCACACCGATTTTGCACCTGATGCTTTAGAATTTGTAAAATTAAATTATCACCTTAATCAAATTACCGATGGTAAATTATTGTTGGCTGATTGGAAGACATTCCCCACCAATCTGGCCCAATTTGATTATCTTATCGGTTCGGATATCCTCTATGAAAAACTCCTGCACGACAATTTAATTGGGATCTTTCAAGCACTGGTTAAACCTGGCGGCGCTATTTGGCTGGCCGATCTCGGACGGGATTATGCGAAACTGTTTATTGATAAAATTGCCAAATATAACTGGCAGATCTCCAAGGAACAGATTGCCGTTACCGAAAGATCTCAAGAAATGCTGATCGATATTTACCAATTAACCCGAAAGAATTCCTAATTATTAGAGCTACCTGAGAGGGAACCTTTAGATCGGTTTTGCGTTTTCTTCTACTAAGAGCGAATAATGAATTGGTCTATTCATTAGTTGATCGAAGCTTAAAGGAGGTATCTCTCGGGTGAATCAATTTCGGTTTGATTCTCATGAGTGCCATTGTAAGGTAACTTATGTTGCAACAGCTTTTTTTGCGGCAATAATTGCTTCATTTTTAATGTTACTGGTTGTTAAATATACTGGCTTGGGGCGAATGTTAGTGTCTTCGGAGTCTCCGCAGGTCCAAACTGAAAGTTCCAATCGGGTTTTTCAACAATCATCAAATATCAGCGACTATGAGAATACAATCATCGATGTTGTTAATCGGGTCAGTCCCTCCGTAGTGATGATTACAACAAATGCGGTTGTTGAAGATTTTGATTTCTTTACCGGTCCGGAGATCCGGAATATTCAAGGCTTAGGTTCTGGGGTGATCTATCGTTCTGACGGATATATTTTAACTAATAATCATGTCGTTAACGGTTTGCCGGGTAAAATAAAGAAAATTGCGGTTGTCCTTGCCGATGGCAAGACTTATCCGGCAGAGATTGTCGGTGTTGATCCTTATACCGATTTAGCATTACTGAAAATTAAACAGAACAATTTGCCTACTCCGATTTGGGGAGATTCTGATCAGGTAAACGTTGGTCAGACTGCAATCGCGATTGGTAATCCCCTTGATGAGAATCTAAAAAATACTGTAACGGTTGGGGTGATCAGTTCGAAGGGGCGTACTTTAGCGGTTAACGATGACGTTCAATTACGTGATATGATCCAGACTGACGCTTCATTTAACCGGGGGAATTCTGGAGGGCCATTACTTGACTCCAGAGGGAATGTGATTGGTATTAATACGATTATTGCGACCCAATCTCAAGGAATTGGGTTTTCGATTCCCAGTAATACGGTTAACCGTGTGGCCAAAGAATTAATTACTAAAGGTTATGTCTCACGTCCCGGACTGGGAATTGCTTTATACATTCATTTTACACCGGAGAATGTTAATTTATTAGAATACCGTCTGAAGCGTAAACTACCTGTTAAAAGTGGTATTTTTATTGCTAAAGTTTTAGAAGGTAGCGAAGCTGCTAAAGCAGGGTTAGCTCCTGGAGATATTATTTATAGGATTAACGGTGAGACGGTTAAGGAGCGGGATTTGGTCAAGGAATATATTTCTGCACATCCGATTGGGACCCGACTGAAACTGGATTATTACCGAGGCGTGGAGCGAATCACAACCACTGCCAAGATCGGGGAACTGAAAAGATAAATCGCAATCTAAGGCCCAGTGCTAACTGGGCTTTAGTTTAATTTGGGGGCACTATGGCTTTAGTTCGAATAATTGCGGTTGGAAAACTGAAGGAGAATTACCTGAAGCAAGCAGAGGCAGAGTATTTGAAACGACTGGCTTCGTATCTCAAATTAGAAATCAAGGAAATTCCGGATTTACCTGTGCCCGAGAACGCCAGTCCGGCACAGGAAGAACAGGTTAAAAATGGGGAAGGGGCATTGATTGACAATTTGATTTTACCAAAGAGCTATTTGGTTGTTTTGGATATTGAAGGGAAACAGTTGACTTCCATGGAGTTAGCACGCTTTTTACATGAAAGGCAAGTGACTGCTCAGGATCTGACGCTGGTAATCGGGGGCTCTTTGGGGTTAGTGGAGAGTATTAAAGCGAAGGCTAATTTAAGGCTGAGCTTTTCAAAGCTGACCTTTCCTCATCAGTTGTTCCGGATTATGCTCCTCGAGCAGCTCTACCGGGCGTGTAAGATTAACCGGGGTGAGAAGTATCATAAGTAATCGGTTATCTTTCCCCGGCAATCACCTGTAAAGCTTGTTGCTCGATGTTAATTGTTACGGATCCGTTTCCCAACTCAAAACCATCGGTCATGATTGGCATGGCCGGTTCTGTCTCTATCACTAAGTTTTTTACCTGATAACGCTTGATCCGTGGATCTTCATCACCGCCGATCATTAATTCGACAACATTGTTTAATAAATCCAGCTTAGTTAGTTCCGGGAAAACCAGGACATCTAATATTCCGTCTTCAAATGAACCGTTGGGTACGATTTGATAATGGGGGCCGACATAAGGTAAATTGGCGACCAGTACTAAATGGCCTTCGGTTTTAACTTCATTTGTGTCATCAATAACCAGGCGAATCTGTGCTGCCGGTGTGGTTATTAGAGTAGCTAAAAAATCCCCGATTCGGCCTAAATTACCGTGTTGAATATCGTCAGCCGCCGGGTAAAGGGCCGAAGTTAACCCAATTGAGCAGGTTTCTAAAAAGATCCGGGAGTTAGCGCCACAAGTAGCGTGGCCTACATCGATCCGGACTGGTGAATAAGATGCAATAATTTGGACCGCAGCTGTAATATCTTCCGGAATACCCAAGCTGAGTGCGATATTGTTTCGTGTACCAGTTGGTATGATGCCAAGTGTGGCAGTGGTCCCGATTAAATTGTTGGCAACACTTTCAATCGTGCCATCACCGCCGCATACTACAAAGAGTTCAATATTTCGTCCAAGCGCTTCTTTAATAATTGGAGCTAAATCGCGATCAGGTTCAATGATATAGACCTCAGGGACGAAGTTTCTGGATTGGAGTTCACTGATCGTCTGCTGCAGTTGCTCCGGTGAATGGGAGGAAGCTCCGGCCGTAGTGTTATAAATAATCTTAACCGGTTTACTCATCGAGTTTATCAGCTGCCTCGGAAGTACTTACCGGTTTCCACATTGATAACAGACGGCTGATCCCCCAGCCGATCAACCAATATACTAACATAGCCAGTAAGGTAGTCCATTCGAAGATACTACCGCTTACCTGACTGATTTGAAAGACATTCAAAAAAGGTGCTGCCAGCGGCTGGGTGATTGTATAAATAAATTGGCTAAATCCAGCGGCAGGATTAGCACCAAGGAGTTTTAAGATAAATCGGAAACTAAGTAAGACTAAGATTAAACGGACCAGATAACGGATTATTTGTTTACTTCGATAGAGATTTTTAACCTGTGAAGGGTTTGGATTCATAATAATTTACCTCTTATTTGTTTAGTGTTTGTACTTATTATTGTCAATCCGGCAATAAATTAGCCAAAAAGAATTTAGATTCCGAAAACGATCATGCTGGAGGGAGTTATGAAAACCGTAGTTATTTATGGAACAAAGTATGGTTATACCGAACGATGTGCTAAAATCCTGGTTACGAAGCTAGGTGGGGAGGTTGATCTGTTTAATATTACCCAATTAAACAATATTGAGCTTACTAAGTATGAGCGGGTAGTAATAGGCGGTCCAGTTTATATTGGAAAGATTCACAAAGCAATCCAAAGATTTTGCCATAATAATTTGGAGATTTTAACAGCAAAAAAATTAGGGTTATTCATCTGCTGTATGAAGAATGGGGATGAGGCCCGGGCGGAGTTAGATAGTGTTTTCCCCCGGGAATTGTTGGCAAAAGCGGTTGCCACCGAAAACTTTGGCGGCGAGCTGGTTTTTAATAAGATGAATTTTGGTGATCGGTTGCTTACGAAGCTGGTGACCAAATCAGTTCAAGATCAATTTAATCATCTAGATGAAAATATCAATCAATTTATTGCATTGATAAATTAAAATGTCCAATTTGATTAATTGAAGATCGATTTAATAAAGATATTAGGATGGGTTTCAAGTTCACAGTGGTATGGTTTGTGTAAAGGATTCCCAGCGTTGTCGGTAGTAATCTTTAATGACGGTCGCAAAGGCATATTTGGATTAGGATCGACTACGATTGCGATTTGATTGGTGTTCAGTAATACCTGACAACCTGGTGGGTAGATTGCTATATTTTTAAGAACGACTTTGGTGATTTCAGGATCAATAAGTGAATATGAGATGCACAGTAAATATTCTGCCGCTTCATGGGGTAGAATTTTTTTATTATAGACGCGATCGGAGGTTAATGCATCATAAATATCAGCAACAACGATAATTTTTGCTAATGATGAAATCTCGTCGCTATTTAAACCGCGAGGATACCCGCTCCCGTCACAACGTTCATGATGTTGCATAATAATCTGGGCAACGTCGCGTTTAAAACCGGGTATTTTTAGGACCAGATCATACCCATATTTCGAGTGTTTTTTAACTTCCTCATACTCCTCAGGAGTTAAGCTACTCGGTTTGGAAAGAATCGCATCAGATACGTTGATCTTGCCGATATCATGAAGTAATGCCGCGATCCCTAGATCGACAATCTCTTCGTAGTCCAGCCCCATTGCTTTGGCAGTGATCAGACTAAAAACACAAACATCAAGCGAATGAGCATGAAGATAATCACTGACATTGTTAAAACCGGTTAATAAAAGCATCGAGTTTTGGTTGACAAAGACCGTTTCCAGGATCTTTTCAACCAAAGGAAAAATGTGTGATGTGTTAAGAGGCTGTTCTTGCCGGAACATTTCGATAATTGCTCCAACCTCTTTATAAGTTTGAGCGTAAAATTCCTGAACCGGGTTTTTTAAAATTTCTTCATCAGAAGACTGGTCCGTTAAAACAGATACTGTAGAAATACCCCAAGCCAATAGTTGATCGATATAATTAGGTTTGACTACTGTTCCCTTCGCTAGCAGCAAATTCCCATTACAAATAATATCGGCATTAATAATCATCCCGGGTTTGAGTTCGTGCGGGCTAATCGTTGAACTTGTACTCATATATAAACGCTTCTTTCTATTGATGTGGGTAATATAATTATCGAATTGATTAAGAAAAATCTTTAATAGTTTAACATATAAACAATTCTTTACAAAATTACTTGAAGTGAGGAAGAGGAACAAGAAAGCACAATCTAAAAATAGTAGATAACATAAATTCCAAATAATAACTATTGAAGAATCCCAATGATTTTTATATAATAGCAAATGTAAAACTTAATCAACTTACTGGGATTCGCGTTAGCTCAATTTTTGAACCTACATCAATACATCGGGAGATCTATATTAAATGTTGGATATCGGGCCCAGAGTAAGTCCATTTTATGGCAGGGGAAGGTTGAAGGATTTATGCGGTCACCCACCTATCGTGAGATAGGGTGTCAAAAATCGGGCAACGGATTCTTGGTTACAATTTAAGGCTGTCGCAAAAGATAATTTTGCGGACAGCCTTTTTTATACTTATTTTGATTCGAATTACTCAAATTTCAGAAACAGGAATAACCTCCTCCTTTTGATGGGAATATTACTTTTAAGAGGAATTAATGAAAGGATGAGTCAATTTTGAAGAATAAATTTGTTATTCCGATCTTATTTATAGCTTTTATGGCTGTTGCCGGTTGGGGGTATACGCAGCATCAGGCACGCAAACAATGGGAGATAAATGCCGAAAATCAATATCAAAGAGCGTTTGAAGAGCTTACCGCACATGTGAATAATATGGAAGTGGAACTTTCAAAATCTTTAGTGACGGCTTCTTTTCCCCAAACAATTAAATTACTGACTAATATCTGGCGGGAATCAAATGCTTCGCAGGAAAACTTAGGACAACTACCCTTAAACTCGGTCGATTTATCAAGGACGAAGATGTTTTTAGCTCAAGCCGGGGCTTTTAGTTTAAACACCGCACAAGAGAAGTTGATCAATGGTTCACAGCTTACCGAAGCTGAATGGAAGATCTTAAAAGAATTTCACAATCAATCCCGGTTGGCAGCACGGCATTTACGGAATTTACAACAGCGTTTTTATACAGAAAGGACCAGATGGTTAGAGGTTGATCGCTTAGGGATGATTGCTGCAACAACGGCAAATACGGCAACCCGCGTCAATAACAATAAAATAACAAAAGCGTTTTTGATGTTGGAAGATGGGATGAAACGGGTTCCGGATATTGAATTTGAGGGTAGTGATTTGGATTTTGTCCCTAAACCAACAGGATTAACCGGACCAAAGATCACTGCCCAACAAGCTGTTGAACGGGCGCGCAATTTTATTGATCCTAAATTTCGCAACGCGGAGATCCGTTACGAACGAATGATCAATGGCGGTTTTCCCAGTTATATGATTTTAGTTACTAACCGTAAAACCCCGTACCGGGATTTGCGTCTCAGTGTGAGTGTCAAAGGAGGACATGTTGCCTGGATGTTGGGAAATCGGGAGGTGCGGAAGAGCAAACTTAATTTAAATCAAGCCAAAAAACGCGCGTTGGAATTCAGCTACCGGAATGGTTATCGCAGTCTTCAGGCAGTAAGTATTGAAGAGTATCAAAATACAGCAACCATTACTTTAGTTCCGGTACGGAACGAAGTCTTATATTATCCGGAATTGATTAAGATTCAGGTTGCCCTTGATAATGGTGATATCCTAGGCTTTGAGGCGATCAATTACCTGACTTTTTATGAGCCTGATTCTGGAGCGTTTCCGAAAAAACCAATCGCGAAGATCTCCCGAGAACGGCTTAGTAAAATTGTCAGTCCGCATCTGAAAGTGCGACGGATTCAGTTGGCACAGGTACTTGATCAAATGTATAATAAAGTTTTGTGTTATGAAGTCGATGGTACTCAAGGTAATGACCGGTTTTTAATTTATTATAACGCGAATACCGGACGGGAAGAAAAAATTCGTCGTGTCGATAAGTACGGAAACGAACTTTTATAAAGTAATCTTGACAAAAGCTGTTTCAAAAAGATATAATACAAAATAATATAGTATATAGTATACATAGACTTCATTAACAACGTTATATTTGGTGATGAAGAGGAGTAGTAATCTTTAAACTGGTTTGAAGAGAGTCGGTGGTTGCTGTGAACCGATACCAGCGAAGATGAATCCGCCTTGGAACTGTAGAACGAGAAAACTAAGTTCTACCGGGTTAGCCCGTTATCGCAATCAGAGATTCCGGTTTTAATCGGAAAGTAGGGTGGTACCACGGCCTTTCGTCCCTAAACGGCGAAAGGCTTTTTTATATACTGTTAAATTAACTTTTCATAAAAATAAAATCATTTAAAGGAGAGTGTTTCAATGGCCCGGATCTTGATTAGTGATCCAATTACAGCTGCCGGTATTGAGCTTTTTAAAGAGGCCGGTTTCGAGGTCGAAGTAAAAACAGACCACACTAAAGAAGAGTTAATTGCGAAGATCAAAGACTATGATGCGTTGATTGTCCGTAGTCAAACCAAAGTGACTGCAGATGTTATCGCTGCGGCAGAGAAGTTGAAAGTGATTGGTCGCGCGGGTGTTGGGGTAGATAATGTCGATGTGGAAGCAGCAACCAAAAAGGGAATTATTGTTCTTAATGCTCCTGATGGCAACACTATTTCCACAGCCGAGTTGACGGTAGCAATGATTTTAGCATTAGCACGAAATATTCCGCAAGCTCATGGTTCACTGAAGGGCGGCGCATGGGACCGGAAAAGCTTCACCGGTGTTGAAGTTAACGGAAAAACGCTCGGAATTGTCGGTATGGGCCGAATCGGTACAGAAGTTGCAAAACGGATGCAAGTAATGGGGATGAATATCAACGCCTATGATCCGTTTTTAACGCAAGAGAAAGCCGAATCGCTAGGGATTAATCTGGTAGATATTGATAAAATCATTACTGACTCAGACTTTATCACGGTACATACGCCATTAACCGCTGAAACTAAGGGTTTGTTTGGCGCCAAAGAATTTGCCAGAATGAAAAAAGGAGTACGGGTTGTAAACTGTGCCCGTGGTGGAATTTATGATGAGGCCGCTTTGGCTGAAGCGATTAAGTCTGGCCAGGTAGCCGGAGCTGCATTTGATGTTTATCCAGTCGAACCTCCTACTGATCGTACCTTGATCGACTTACCACAAGTGGTTGTTACACCGCATTTAGGCGCTTCAACAATTGAAGCACAGGAGAATGTGGCGATTGACGTTGCTGTAGAAGTGATTAAAGTGCTGAAAGGCGAGTCATTTAAAAATGCGGTTAATCTGCCGCCGTTACGGCCAGAAGTCAAAGCAGCGATTGAACCATATACCAACCTGGTTGAAACCCTTGGTAAATTTATCGCTCAATTGGTATCTGGCCGGATTAACAAGCTGGAAGTCAGTTATCTGGGAGAGATCTCCAAATATGACACTTCGTTCTTATCATTGTTATTTTTAAAGGGAGTCCTGCAAGCCAGTTTAGGGGATGAAGTTAACCAGGTAAATGCGATGATGATCGCTAAAGAGCGCGGGTTAAAAGTAACCGAAAATAAAACCCAGGAAGCTGATGGTTATTCGAGCTTGATCAAAGTCACCGTTGCCACCGAACAAGGGACCTATTCGGTTGCCGGGACTGTCATCAATAAGAATAATACCAGAATTATTGATATCTTTGACTACCACTTCGATCTGGAGCCAACAACCAATATGCTGGTGATCGAACATGTTGACCAACCGGGAATCATCGGCAGTGTTGGAACAATCCTAGGAGAAGCCGGAATTAACATTGCTTCGATGACTGTAGGACGAAAGCAACAAGGTGGTAAAGCGGTAATGGTAATCAGTGTTGATTCTGAAGTTTCCGCAGATACACTAATTAAATTAGAGAGTTTAAAAATGGTCTCGAAAGCTTATGCAATTAATTTATAATTGATCTAATTAAGGTTAAGAAGACGGTTGCTCCAATAACCGTCTTTTTTATTTACAAGAAGATTATCTTTGGGTAACCAAGGAGAAGAAAATAAATTTCAAGCATATAATAAACAATTAAAGGTTAAATATGGGGAGGGAAAAGAAAATGAATCCATCGTTTTCTCCCGGTACCCTACAGCTTATGGTTAAAAATGACTGGATCGTTGAGAGTTTAATGGGTCTTGGTAGTGGCTATTTAGCTCATTTAGCATATCAATATAGTGAAATAAGTCCAGAAGTTAAGGAAGCAATACAAAACGGTAACCTTGGCGAAGGGGTACTTGGAGAGATTATTCATTTAGGTTCAACCGTTAATCGGATCATTGCTAAAATTGAAATCGAAAAGATTAATCGTTTTGATGGATTTATTCGATTTGATTTTAGGCTGCTGGAGGTCCGATTGATCAAAAATAGCCTAGCTAATGAAGAAAGTCAATATTTATGTTGCTTCAAAAAAAGTCCGGGATAACCGGATTTTTTGCGTTAAGATTTAAAAGCGGTTAAACTTGGATATTGTTCTTTTTTTCGGCAAATAAAAGTATAAAAAGCTGCTCATAGAAATCAATTTTTATGCTATAATATTAGAGCTATTTACTACTAAAATTTTTATCTGGCAGTTGTCTGAAAAGTGTAAAGTTTAATACTTTAGAGTTAAGGAGTTCGAATTAAATGAAGGTTGATGTGCAGCTATATCCCCAATTTGGTACAATGCCAACTTTTGCTGACAAAAAAGTGGTTGTCTTAGATGTATTAAGGGCTACCAGTTGTATCGTTACCGCGCTTGCCAATCAGGCAATCGGAGTGATCCCGGTAATTGAGCCTGCTGAAGTAGTAGATTTGATAAAGAGCATTGGTGCGGAAGAGTGTATTACCGGTGGTGAACGAAAAGGATTTAAGATTGAAGGAATGGAACTCGGTAACTCTCCAAGCGAGTATACTGAAGAAAAAGTAGCAGGTAAAAGAGTTATTTTATGCACTTCTAATGGGACCAAAGCAATCAAATGGGCCCAAAATGCAGAGGAAGTAGTTATCGGTTCTTACTTAAATGCACAAGCAATTATAGATTATATCAGCACCGGTTCGCAGGATCTGGTAATTGTTTGTTCGGGCCGGGATCTGAATTTAGCAATTGAAGATCTGTCATGTGCCGGATATTTAATTGAACTTTTATTGGCCAAAGTGTCAGATTTGGAGTTATCTGACTCCGCAAAAATTGCACTTTTAGCTTCCCAAAAGGCTAACAGTTATGGATTAGTAAAATGGGTTAAAGAGTCGGATCACGGCCAGTATTTGATCCAGATTGGGATGGAAGCGGATATTGATGACTGCTTAAGGTTAAATAAATACTCAATTGTTCCGGTTTATAAGGATGGAAAGATTGCGGTTGAAGATAACCGTTAATAATGTTGCTACAAAATAAAGTTAATTATGACGTCAACGATTGAATTTTGGTTGACGTCATTTTTTTTGACCTTCGACTGCCACTTCCCGGAGCGCTTTTTTCCTTTTGTGGCACGCCGGTTTTAAGTATTGTATTTTCTTCGGCCGATATTTTTAATCTAAAGTTAATACCAGTAGCTACCGATTACTTAAGTGAACTTGGGTGGAAAAAAATAGAGTCAAGGAAACTAAATCCTTGACTCTTCGAATGCTAATCTAAAAGGAGTGCTATGGATGACTGAATTTCAAGCCAAAGTAAAGATGATGAGCAATCTCAATAATTTAAGAAATGATATACAAAAGGCACGTGAAATCATGGAAGAATATTGGCAACTGAAACAGGCAATTGATCAAAAATACCTGGAAGCTTGTGATCGTGTTGATCAACTGATTAACGAATATTATCGGCTTGAAAAAGTTTAACGCTCAGCTTTTAGCCCGGGATGCTAATTGAATATCTAAGATATAAGTATCTGCTTCCGGATTTTCTAACCGAAGGATGTATGTATTGTCTTTAGACTTTTCTAATGAATTGGTCAAACGAATCTCCGTCTCAAAAGGAAGTGTTTGTTCGGTATAATCGTTCCAGACGTAATCTGCTGCGGTGAATTTACCATCTAAATTCCAATCAATGACATACAGCCAAATTTTTTTGCCGGCAACAGTTATTGACCCGGTTAAGCACTGGCGTAATCCAATTTTCAATTTAGATGATCCTTTGATGGAGATATTCTTGAACGCGTCAGGATCATCAGCGGCGATCAAATTACCTTCTTGATCAACATTGCGTTTGGCATAGCCGGAGATGGAATAGTAACTGTAGATAATGCAGTCTCTACCAATTGAGGGTTCATGAAAAATTAATTCAAAGAGCCCATCGCGTTCCAGTTCGTTGGTCTTTGATTTGGGGCTAAAGTCACCAATTTCGGAATACCAGGAATCACCGGAATCATGGGATCTGGTAACAAAAGTATCGATCACTTGATGAGTGGTATAGCTGTATACCAGCGAGTGAAATTTTTGGAAGAGTTTATTTTTAGGATCGATGTGATAGTTGAAGAAATTATATTCAGGTCCAAACCGGGAAGTAATATGATAGTCGTTTTTGCCGATTCTGATTTCTTTGCTTAACTCCAATAAATGACGGTAATCGTCTAAATCAGTATCCCTTGACAAGTCAGACTTGTCAACCGACTTATTACTGATAGTCCGGTACGCCCAACCATCATTAGAGAGGGTTAATTCCACTTTGCCGGAGAGGTCAACCGCTCCTAGTTTATCATAGCATCCTGTTAACCCCACACATAATCCTAGAAGTGCTATTAATTGCAGAAGTCTTTTCTTTTTCATCTGATCAACCCACCATTCCAATTTTTTAGGTTAGACGGAGTCTACCAAAAAAAAGTTCCACAAATGGTAGGGTTAAACTTCTTCAGAGTAAGTAGCAGCTACTTCGTTAAGATAATGGAGCTGGTTGAAACTATTACGGTTTTGAATGGTATCAATAAAGACGTCAACTAAGTAAGGATCAAATTGGATCCCGGAATAATTTTTAAGTTCTTTCAGAGCGGCTTCGCTACTTAACGCTTTACGGTAGGGGCGGTCGCTGGTCATGGCGTCATAAGCGTCAGCAATTGCTAAAATCCGTGATTCCAAAGGAATGGCATTCTCTTTTAAACCTAAAGGATAACCTTCTCCATTCCACCATTCATGATGTTTTAAGATCAAATTGGCAATGGGAGTCAGTTCCGGAGTGGTTAAAGCAATTTTATAGCCGATCTCCGAATGGCGTTCCATTTCATGTTTTTCTTCGGTATTTAAGGGACCTTGCTTAAACAGAATCCGGTCCGGAATCCCTACCTTGCCGATATCATGAAATTGTGCAAAAAGCTTTAGGTCATTAATGTTAAGGTCAACCGATTTCAACTGTTCAGCAATGATTGAAACTAATTTAATCAATCTGGTGGCATGCCCTTCGGTCACAAAGTCCCTTGCTTCAAGCGCTTTTTTGAGAATTTGGACAATTGAATTGCGGGTACTTTGCTGTTGCTGGAGTTTTTCGCGGTACATGATATTGTCCGCTAAGCGGTATAAAGTCCGCATTTTAACCGACATATCAGTCCGAACGGCAAATCCCGACGAGATACTCAAGGGGAGCATCTGATTGGTCCGATTAAACGCTTCTATTTTGGCAAGCATATTTGCCCGGTATTCCTGAATCTTTCTTTTATTGGCATCTTTAATTAAGATCGTAAACTCATCGCCACCGGTCCGGGCAATGCTGGCGGATTCCGGAAAAGAGGTTTTAATGATTTTGGCTGCTTCAAGAAGTAAGGTATCTCCGGCTTTATGCCCAAAAGTGTCATTGGTAAGCTTTAATCCGTCAATATCACAGATTACCACCGCCACGGCAACATCTTTCTCTTCATCATAGCGGGTGAGTTCTTTTTCAAAAAACACCCGGTTGTAAAGACCGGTAAGCGGGTCGTGGAGACCGAGGTAATGCAGGTTTTCGATCATTTGGCACTTTTCAGTAATATTGCTGGCGGTACCTTCAATAGCAACCAGCTGGTGTTTGGAGTTGTAAATCGGCTCCAGTTGGAGTTCCAGATATAAGAGCGTGAAATCTTTGTTAAAGCAACGCAATGTTACAGGACTGGAAAAATCAAATGAACCATTTGTGATCGTATGTAACAGATCTTGGCCATCAGGGCTCCCTAATGAAAAGAATAGCTTGGGATTGTTATAAAACTCCTCTGGATGATAGCCGGTGATGGCAGTTACCGCAGGACTGATATAGTCAACTTTGAGGGTTGGCCAAATTTGAATTGTAAAAATAATGACTTTAGTATTATTGGTAACCAGTTGCAGGAGATGTTCGATGCGTTGGTGATTCTTCCGGTTATGGCGCGAGTAAAGAGTGGTAATTAAAACCAGAGGCAATAATAATGCAAAGATGATCATAAAAATAACTTGGGTCTTTCGGATCAGGGCATTGGTAATATTGATTGGAACGGTAAGATCATAATAGGCCATGATCGTACCGATTTTTTGTTGATTGACAGTTAACGGGATGATGTTTTCCAGGATGGTTTGGTCATTAGTTATTGTTTGGTTGGTGGTTATACCGGCTTGGTTATGCTGAAAATTGGTGCTTGATTTGGCATGGTGACCGATCTCGTCTGTTTGAGTTGAGGCGATTATTATTCCCTGGTTATCAACTAGTTGATACTTGATTAGATTGGCAGGCTGGCCATACTGGTCCAGATTAAGATGGACCAGTTTAGACCCTGAAGCAGTCAATTGCGCTTGAGATTGGTTTTTGATCAAGGAAGCGAGCTGAAGGGAGTGTTTTTGGAACTCATTTTGAGCGCTTTGTAAGAAGATTGATGGAATTAAAACATAAGTAATCAAGGGAAAACCAAGCACAAGCAAAGAAAGCAGGACCTTCAGATGCGATTTTCCTAACTTAGCGAATGAGATTGGTTGGGATGGTTTATTATGATTTAAAAAAGCAGCCAAAATAAACCCCTTCAAATATATTTTTATCAGTTAGGCTTGGACATTTGGTTGTAAGAGTGTGACGTAGATTGATTGCAAGCTATAGTGTGATGAATTGGGTGGATGTTTTCAGTATTGAAATACAATGATTTGAAGTAATAATGTTAATCGCAAATGAACTATGAAAGAAACATTTTCTATTATTATTCGACAATTGTAATTAAAAACCTGCAAGATAACCGTTCATTCCAGTGAATTTTTCCGTGGTCTATGGATAAAAAAGGAAAATATGATTTTTTCAAGAAAATAGAATAACTAACGATTTTACTAGGGGGTTGGCAATGGTGATTCGAAAAGTATGTTTGATTTTCTTGGCAGTTATCTTGATGCACGGCTGTTTTAATCGAAGTTATGCGGCAAGTCAGGATTTTACAATTTTTAACCGGACGGGGCTGGATATTGTTGAATTATTTCTCGCTCCGTATCAGACAGATGACTGGCAGAGCGAGTTTTTTGAAGGAGAGATTCTTGCCGATGGCGGTCGTTTAGATATTACATTTAAAGAGAAACGGCCGGAAACATATTGGGATATCAAGGTTAAGGATGAAGAAGGTAATATTTTTTATTGGCGGAAGATTAATTTGAAAGAGACATCAGTGTTGACCCTGTATTCGGATGGTAATGAATTCTGGGTTGAGGCTGAATAATCTTATAAGCGTTCCTCAAGCATACTGGCGATCTGTTCAAGGGATAAGCCACTGGCATTCACGATTGGCAGCGGATCTTTAAAATCATTAATCCCTAAATAAGTCTCATTAATGCCAGAGGTGACAATGGCATCAACATTGCTGAAGATTCGTTGATGTTCCTGATTGTATTGGTACTCTTCAATTTCATAACCCATTTTGGCTAAATATTTGCTTACATTTGGCAGATCAGACTCAACAGCGACCTTCTTTTTCATCGGTTACACCTCCATTAAGTATAATGATAATATACCCATGAAAAGGAAATTTTATTAAAATCTGTGCCGCTTGTTAGTGTAAAATTATTGTAGGAGTTTTTAAGAGCAAAAAAGAAGAAGACAGCACCGTCCTAGCTGGGACGAGTAACCAAAAATGATTACTCAGAGGTGTTGTCTTCTATGAATATTATTCGTGTTATCATGCCTATTTTC
>JAKPCT010000070.1 GCA_029553165.1 Bacillota bacterium | reverse complement strand
AAAATCTTTGGTTATTTTCTTTTCTTCTTCTGTGCATGCAAAATCGGTATCATTAAGCGATGAGAGATTTACATACAATTGGTTTTTGTCTAATATCTCACAGAGCAATTCCTTTTGTTTGGCAAGGTCTAATTGCTTAAACTCTTCAATGCTTTCCTGAAATTTCTGCAAATCTACGCTGTATTTAAAGAAACTTTTAGCTTTCATCTGCTCCCAAATTTGTAATAGTGCTTCGCTATCTTGGGCTTCTTCAATCTGCTCAATAAAAGTTTGGTTGTATTTTTTGAGCTCGAGATAAACAAATGAGCCACCACCTTGCCAATTGACGGATTTTGAGATACCGCCTTGATCATAATCAAGTTTGTAATATTCTCCACCGGGTTCAGAAACCAATTTTAACTCTTGTTGAATTGTTTCTTCTTTTTGCAATGACACTTTTTTGCCAATTACTTTTTTAAGCCTTTCAACGGCAACCGTTTCTATGTAATCCATTTGTTCAATTCCGATATATTGTCGTTGCATTTTATGTGCAGTTGTTGCAGTAGTTCCACTGCCCAAATGATAATCCAAAACAATATCACCCTCAACAGTAGAAATTTGGATAATTCTGTTTAATAATGTTTCTGGTTTGGGAAAGTTGAAAACCTTGTTTCCAAAAAGTTCTCTTAAATGAACAGTGCCTCTTTCAGAGTTTACTTCTTTGTCCCACCAAACAGACCGAGCTAACCTTGAATTGTCTCTATATTTCTCCACAATCATATAGCGACCACTTTCTTGCATTGTTTTGCCGACAATATTTTTATTAAGATTTTCTAGTGCTTTATCTTTTCCCCATCTCCACACAGTCTGTATTCCTTGGGATTTTGCAGGCCAAACTTCAACTAAGCCGTCTTTTGGCTCTAGAGACAATTCAAGAAAACCGTTATCAAGCATCTTATTGGGATTTACATAAAACGGATAACACAAATTTGGTCGGTTTTTATCATTAAAAGCTGTATTTCGGTTTCTTAATTCTCTAATTTCAAATCCCCCAAGTTCGTCTATAAATGGAAATTCTTTTTCATCGTCAACGAGACGGAACATTTCGTAATCAAACTTATTCTTAGCGAAAATATGTATATATTCGTGCATATTTGCAATTCCACCATAATCTCTTCCTCGGGGATTGTTTACAACTGTAATCGTTTCTATAAACTGTTCTTTACCAAATATCTCTTCTAACAGAATTTTTAATGTTGCTTGTTCATTATTGTCACAGTGAACAAAAATTACCCCTGATTTTGAAAGAAGTGATTTTGCAATAGTTAATCTATTTTTCATAAAAGTCAACCAAGTAGAATGGTTGAAGCTATCGTTATATTTAAAACTATCATTCCCTGTATTATAAGGCGGGTCTATATAAATCAGTTTTATTTTCCCTGCAAACTCTTTTTTCAAAGTATGCAATGCTAAAAGGTTGTTGCCTTTGATAATCAGGTTATCGGTTATGGTGTCTTCGGGCAATCCTCGTTTGCGGTTAAGTTCTGCATCACGTTTAAAACCATCAAAGGGGTGTTCTTGTGCAGAGCCTGTCGAGGCATCAATGCGTTTGGCGTTGGTTAATACTTTTGGTTCTAAAAGCTGCGTAATTTCGTCTTGTGCCAAAATTTC
>JAKPCT010000053.1 GCA_029553165.1 Bacillota bacterium | reverse complement strand
ATTCTCAAAAATAAGTGTGGCATACGAGAATATTGATGAGTTCCTTAATGTCCTGAGCAGCTACTTTGAAGCATTCGACGAAATAGTTACCCAGCGCTATATTGAGAAGATTAAAACGATAGGCGATGCATACATGTGCGTAGGAGGATTGCCAAGAACCAACCATAGCCACCCGTTCGACACTGTGCTTGCAGCACTTGAACTCCAGCGCTATACTAAAGCAAGGAACATTGAGGAGGCGCAGGCCAATAAGCCTACCTGGTCGATACGAATTGGTATTCATTCCGGCAGTGTGGTTGCCGGGGTTATTGGTAAACACAAATTTGCTTACGATATCTGGGGCGATACGGTTAACGTGGCTAGCCGAATGGAAACGGCATGCGAACCAGGGAAAATAAATATTTCCGAGACTACTTACTCATACATCAAGGATTACTTTATTTGCACCCCTCGAGGTAAAATTCCTGCCAAGAATATCGGTGAAATTGAGATGTTTTTTGTGGAACGCATAAAACCGGAATTCTCCGAGGATGTCGATGGCTTTATCCCCAACAATGCCTTACGAAAGATAGTTTCCTCGCTATAAACATTTACTCCTATTCCATTCCGCTTACATTGGTAAAACTGAAAGGAAGTAGTTGCTTTACATCTTCAATTTTAACAATCCTTCCTGCTCCTACCATATAAATGGTATAGGGTTTATTTGATATCATCTGATATTCCAGCATTACCTGCCTACATGCCCCGCAAGGCGAGATCGGATTAACCGTAATCCCCTTCTCATTCGATGCAACAACCGCTAATGCTTTAATTGGAACGTTAGGGTATTGCGATCCGGCGTAGAAAAGGGCTACTCGCTCGGCGCAAAGGCCTGAGGGGTATGCACCATTTTCCTGATTACTTCCGGTAATAATTGCGCCGTTTTCCAATAAAACAGCAGCTCCCACTTTGAAGTGTGAATAGGGCGAATAACTTCCGGCCATTGCCATTTTGGCCTGTTCAATTAAGTTCTTTTCCCAATCCTGCAACTGATGGGTGTTGTGAAACTCAGTATAATCAATTGTTAGCATTGCCAAAGATTTTTAATGCACTCCCAATCAAAAAAAGGAGTGCATCAAATGTAAGAATTTTTAGACAATATCGTACTTACAGATTTAATTTTCTTGGTTTAACCATATTTTCAGGTGCAAGAATGGTATCGAGCTGCTGCTTGGATAGCAAGCCCTTTTGCAAAACCAGGTCGTACACACTTTTATTGCTTACCAAAGCCTCCTTGGCAAGCTGAGTTGATGCCTCGTATCCTATGTAAGGGTTTAGGGCTGTTACTAGGCCAATGGAGTTGTGCACCATACTCCGGCAGTGCTCCTCATTGGCAGTAATTCCATCAATACAACGATATTTTAACGTATTCATGCCATTCTTGAGCATTTCAATTGATTCAAAAAGGCTCTGAACAATCACGGGTTCAAAAACATTTAGTTCAAGCTGACCACCTTCGGCGGCAAGGGTTACAGTTAAATCGTTTCCAATTACCTTGAAAGCAATTTGGTTTACCACCTCAGGAATAACAGGATTCACTTTCCCGGGCATAATAGATGACCCGGGCTGCATGGGCGGTAAATTTATCTCATTTAACCCTGTTCGGGGGCCGGAGGACAGCAAGCGTAAATCGTTGGATATCTTTGAAAGCTTAACCGCCAGCCTCTTTACTGCCGATGAGTACATTACAAAAGCACCGGTATCCTGGGTTGCCTCAACCAGATTTGAGGCTAGCACCAAATCTAAACCTGATATTTCACGCAAATACTTTATTACTTTCTCCGGATAATCGGGGTCAGAGTTTATGCCTGTCCCTATTGCGGTGGCCCCCATGTTCACCTCCAGAAAAAGTCGTACATTCTGATTCAATCGTTCCACCTCCTCGGAAAGGGTAACCGCATAGGCCTCAAACTCCTGACCAAGAGTCATGGGAACAGCATCCTGAAGCTGTGTTCTTCCCATTTTTATTACATGGGCAAACTCTTTTGCCTTTGCTCTAAACGATTCAATCAGGGATTCAAGAACTCTTACCAGTTTTTTGTTT
>JAKPCT010000051.1 GCA_029553165.1 Bacillota bacterium | reverse complement strand
TGGATAATACCCACCTGTGGCAATTCTGTTTGTTTCGTTTCAATAAATAACGGCAAAAACAAATCTAATTCCTTTTTAATATCCGCAAAACTTGCCGTTTCTAAATATTCAAAAATATCAGCCCCTTTTTTCTCGGCTAACAAATCAAACAGTGCATCGGAATAAACAGCACGGGCGTATGCCGTTGTATCATTCATTGCCGCTGCCGAACTCGCCGCATTGGGTACGCCGCGTAACGGTGCATAAATATTTAATATTTGTTCTTTTTTTGCCGCAAACGGCATATTTTGCCAGCGGTAATATTCGACCTTTTTGGCATTAGCCAGCCCTGTTTGACCGCCCTTTTGTAAATCAATTATTTGTGTTAAAAGGGTTTCACTATTTTTAACGTCAAATTCGGAAACGCCCTTGAAAATTAGGCTGTCGTAATCCGAAACAAACACCCCCCCTCTATATGGCGTTTTTGTTATATACCCTAATATGTATTTTGCTATATCTTTTATTGCTATATGAAAGGCACGGGCGAAAATAGTATAAAATTTATATACGACCTCCAAGTCTTTAGCCTTTGCCACACCGCTGTTTGCCGCTTCGATATGCCTAATTAACAAAACCTCCTTACATATTTCGTAAAGTTTTGCCGTGCGCTCCAACGCATAACTACCCGTGTCTGTTGGTGCATGATAAAATTCTTTAAACTGTGGCATACGCCCGCCGTTGCGCTCAACTATTTCACGCGGGACTTGTACCGACGTGCCAGGGGCTAATAATGTGCCCGACCCGCCACATGAATTGCACTTTTTTTGAACATACACGCCAGTATCGCCGATAACACTAACCGAACCCTCGCCAGAACACGTAGGGCAGTCGTTGGGCACAAAGGCAACGGTGCTATACCCTATATCCCTACACACGCCCTCCTCATCGGCATCCTGCCGTGCCAATTTGTCTAAATATGGTATGGCATTTTGAAAAAATGAATATTTATAAATTAAATTATTTTGGCAAACCCTATTGCCGGGCAACGGCACAACAGGCGGCGCATCCTGCCCGTGCTGCAAAACAATAGCATCCTTGTTGCCCTCCTTGATGTAAATCTCTTTATTGTCAATTATCGTAATATTGCCCCCCTTTTTCCAAACAAACAGCCCCCCCTCAAAGGTCGCCTCGTTGCTTGGGGCGTAAACGGGCAACGGCATCAAGGCCGTTTTACTATTTGTCGTAACCTCATATTTTTGGGGCACAACAATAATAAATCCATTAGGGTCGCCGCTTGCTATTTGTGGTAAATCAAGGGTTGCCCAATCAATAAACGTTTGCCCGTTAAATATTGTTTTTTTAAAATATTCAGAAACATCAATATCTGTACTATCAATTTCTAAATTACCCTTTTGAAAGACCGAGCCACAAACCCTATTAAGCGCATCTTGGTACAAAGGCATCGTAATTGCGGCGTAAATTTGCCGCTGCCATGCAAACCGCTCCTCCCTTATATCGGGGTGGCGGTTCAAAATATTACTGTCAAAATAATAATCGTACTCCGCACCCTCGCTTTGTCTATTCGGCGCACTTGGTTTTAAACCAAATAAATGTATAGTATTAGCCACCCGTATTGCCTCCTTTTTGTCTCTTAACAAGGAAGCATCAAAAAAGCCATGCCCCAAAGTACCAAATAGTGCATCGCCTTTTAATAAATAGTCGCTAATACTATACATTGTAAAATATTACTTATTATGTTTAATCCTGTTTTATGCTGGCAGGCTCAACTGGCTTAAAAAGTCGTTGTCCGAAATATTAGACTTATTAATTAGGTGTATCCACGTTGGGCACACCCTAAAATTCATCGTAACGGTGTGTGTTTCAACACATTTGTCGCCAATCTTTGGCTTCGTAATACGGTGGCTAATCTTAGCAGCTGCCAAAATATCGGTATTGCCTAATTTGCCCGGCGTAATAGCTGCATAAATGTCGCCGTTACAGTCCATTTTCAATAAATTGTATTGCCCAACGGTATTCGCCGCAACCGTACCCGCGCTTTTTCGGTAAATAGTATTCGCGCTAAGTTGCTGCCAAAATAGGGTAGCACCATCTTCATCGGCGATTGTGCCGCTAACATCAACGCCCCACGTTTGACGGGTCGAGGCGGTTATTGAGCACGCCCCGATACTGTTGTAATCGGCGATGCAGTCGCCCATCGGAATAGCATTAATAGTTGGGTCGCCCTCAGTAACATCTACCAAAACAGGGCTAACTAATAAATCATCAGCGGTAAACGCCGCCGTTAATGCCGCCGCCTTTGCCGTATCAGCACCAGAAACAAGCCCGCTTTGTGCAACGCTACAATGAACAAATATATATTTCGCATCACACGCGCCAACGGGTGTAATTTCGTTACAAACGGCGGTGGTAATGGTGGTAATAGGGGTAGGTGGTGTGCACCCGGTGCAAAGAGCCATATTAATTAAGGGGGGTTTAGTTGTAAATATATAAATTTATGCAAATTTAATTTATATAATTGTTAATAAAAATAATTTATAGTTTTAATAAATTTACTAATCTAACAGCTAACCTCTGCCCCGCCGACAAATAAAAAGTAACAGCCCCAGCCGCTGCCCGTCCAATAATCAACTTTGTAATTATTAGCATCGTCAATATTTTTAATTCTATAATATTTATTAACCACTCCGCAACTATCATCGGGCGTTAATTTTACCCGCAAATACACATCGCCATAACAGCAGGTTTGACTATACAGGGCGAACCCAGCCGTAATAGTAGCGCAGGTATTACGAACACCCGTAATATTATAGCACGACCACATCGTGCAGCCGCCCGCCGTTGTATGGGTAACTTTTACCGATGCCAACGCCAACCCCGTATTGTCGTAATATACCGTGCCTGGCGCATTGGTTGAAATAGGTATCGCCAGCCCCGCAGTTGGGCAACCAACATTTTTGCCTGTAATGACATAGGTTGGTTGCCCCGTCGTTGGCGCAAATGTTACCCAGCCTAAAGTTGGGGGGCTATATTCGTTGCACGCCGTAATTGCCAAATCTATACACTCCTTGCAAACAAATTCACTCGTCCCCGCCGTCCACGTGCCCGTAACGGGGTTCACACCGCAATCGGGGTTCGTACTTACATAATAGTTCAAAGTACCGCCGCTACCATAGCCCGCAGCGCAACAAATTGTAGCTTCAAGGCAGTTCGCAGCAGTATAGTCGCTACACGCGACAGTTACGTTTAAATATGATGGATTATTAGTATTTATGTATGGAATGCCAATATTTTCAGCCTTATAAGTTATTAAATGGCCTAAATAAGTAAATGTAGTACTAAACCAATAATACATCGGCGTACCGGCCGCGTTTGGTATTGTCAAAATACTCATATCGGAGTTGCCAACGACCGTCCCATAATTTGTACCCGTCTTGCCCGACCCGTTCCATATTTCCTGTACCGTCGTAAAACTTCCCAACGGCAGCCCCGTTGTGCCGCTTAACAAGGTCATAAAGGTCATTATATTACTTTCAAACGCGCGGGTTGAGGCATTCACACGCCGATACCGTGCCTTAACATTTTCATTGCCAGCCGCAACAATAGGGCAAAGGCTTGTTATAGTATTTAAAGCGACCTCTGCAATCAGCCCGTCGTTTTCGCAAGACTCAACGTCAAAAGCCGCTGTCGCCGTACAGCCGTCTTCATCTTTAAAATAAAGATAATATTGAGTGCCACCCGTACTGCCATCATCCAGCAAGCCCGTAACCGTGTAAGTAGGATAAGCGCCCGTAACGGTATAGTTTGCCGCCTCGACGGGCGGCGCAGTAACAGGGGGGCTAAGGGGGTCGCCATCGTTCCAAACACATACTAAATTTCTAAACAAGGCAAACGGATGTAAACCATCGGCGCAGGTCGTTGTGTTTATCGTAATTTCCGCCTCGCCATCGTAAACATAAGGAATGTAATCGGTTAAATCCGTTGTGCCCGTTGGCGGCGTAATATCGGCAGCGTAGGTTATTGAGCACGAGCACGTGCAGTCGGGTAGGGCAAAAACAACGCTATCAAAGCAGCCGTTCAACTCACTCGTTACCGTTATCGTCAAGTTGCCGCCGCCAACGGCATTTTGATTTGTAATAATATACGTGCCAAGACCAGCAGCCACGCTATCACTAAACCCCTGCGAGGTTTGGATTAATACGGTTGGCCCCGTAGAAACCGCCGTCCATGTTACCGTAACATCAACCGTGCCGTCTTCATCGCAATCGCCCGCTCCCGCATCTGTAATTACAATCTCACAATCATCCTCACCACACGTCGGCAGGGTGATATTTGTCGCTTCGTCAAAACAATCGCCGTTAAAAAAATCTACTATTTTTAGCGTGTGCGACGTGCCACCGTCGCCCGCAACGCTAAAAGTTATACTACCACCAGCAAAATAGGCAATGCCATAATATACATTATCAAAATATATCTTTGCCATATCGCTCGTGCCCGATGCCGTAAAAACTATCGCAACATCAACATCGCCGTCCACGCAGTCGCCAATAGTTACCGAATTGATTTCAATCGAGCAGGGCGGCGGTGTCGGCGGCGCACAACAAGGCTGCGCCGGGTCCTCAATACAATACGGCTGCGTAATTATTTCGCAGTTTACGATAGGGTTTTCATACGTGCCATAAACGAAGTCCTGCGTTTTTGTGTAATCTAAGGTATATCTTACTTTAAATATATATACACCGTAAGACGTGTGAACCTCACACTCCACATCGGCATAATAATTAAATAAATCAAAGGTGTTACCGCTATCCGCCGAATAGCCAAGCCCTCCCGTCCACCATATATTAAAGTCGCCCGAATGTAGGGCGTAAGGAGTAGGGGTGTTTTGCACACAATCCTCCACGCCATAACCATAATAAATTGTATTTGCATCCTCGCTATACCCTTTAAAAAATGGGCGTATAACGTTGCCCGTAAAATCCAAATTTATATCGCTATACTCCCAGCCGCAAATATTTAAGTTGTTATCCAAATATGTTATTTTTTGCTTGCCAAGCGAAATTGTACTATCGCATCCGGGGGGGTAGGTAAGCGTTACCTCCCGCCATAATTTTACCGATGGTATTGGGGGCACGCAAGCCGTTGTTCCTTCTGAAGAAAAATTACTGCCGCCAATATTTAACGTTGGGCAGCAAACGGTTTCGCACGGCAAAACATATGGCGTTATAAATTCATGTATATCGGCATAGGGGGCGGATTGGCTAAATATGCTGTTTTCTAATATGTGTTTAACGCCGTAAATATTGCCATTTGTAAGCCCGACAGACACCTCTACGTGTGTGTAAAAAAAATTATTGCCGTTTGGTGTTTCGCCGCTTGTGTTATTCAATAGCATTTGCCCATCAATAGTGCCTAAAATATTGCACGGGTCTAATAGGTTGGCCGTTGCCGCCACAATATTTGCCGTTGCCGTATCATAGGCCATCAAAATCTTAACATCGTAATCACCAGTAACAGTGTTATAAGTCGGCGTTAAGTCCTGCACGTAAACGGGCGTAAAATTTGTATCTAAACTTTCAAACCAAATATTTGCCGTTATACTTGATATTTCAATGCCGCCAAAACACGCATCCGCATCTAAAGCAACATTAAACGTTTTTGTCAATTCACGATATTTGACCGTCCCCGTACAGGCAACCTCCGCCCCTACTTGCCAGTTTTCATCTTCTAATATATCGAAAACAGGGCAACAGCTAATAGGCAGCTCCACGCAGCACTCCGTCGCATTTGTGGTAATATCTAATTTTACCGTCGCAACATGAAAAGCCCCGACATAATACTCGCCATAAAAATTAGGGCTGCTACCCTGAACCTCCAAACTTACACCATCGTAAACCATTTCGGTAACAACGTAACACGACGTACAACTTAACGCAAATGGTTCTTCCGCTTGGTCTTGCGTATAGGTCGCAATACTCTTCCCCCCAACGTTTTTAATCTTAACGTGCCAATCAGCATCACACGGGTTGTAAATACAATCCAAACTAACAACCGCCATACACGGCTGGCAATCGTCGCCAATTTCGCTGCCACAACTCAAGACCAACTCGCCGACCGTAATAGTAGGGGCAACCAACGGCATTTCACTTGGGTCGTTATAACAAAACAAAGGCACGGGCACGGTTTCGGGGGGTATTAACGAATTAGTAACATTTGTAATTGTAACAACTTCGTTTAAATAGTTCGTATAAGTTACCGTTGCCGTCTCATTTTCAGGTATATTTTGCACAAAATAACAGCAAAGGTTAGTACTTGGACATTCGCACGGCAAATTCTTATCGCACGTCTCAAACTCGCCCAACAAACGTCGCATACATACGCATCCTGTTAATTTCTTAAATAACCCCTCACTAATATTTGTTAAATGTAATGTATCGTTAAATATAATATTTCCCGCTTGCAAAACCGCCGCCACGTAGTCGGCAAATTGTGGGGCAAAATTATCATAGACCGACTTAACGGGGTATAATTTTGTGCCCTGGAGTTCGTATTTGTCAGTAATAGTAGCCTCCGTAATTTGGCAGTTGTTAAATTTTTTATATTCAACATTGTCAGATAAAAAAAGCAGTTGCCCCCAAATACGCATCTTATTAGAAAATAGCAAATCTTCATTGCCCGCCAAAACATTTTGCGGCTCGCCGTACCACCTGCCTAAATAATCATAATTGCCACACTTTTCGCCCTCAATAGTTACCGTTGCCTCGCCGCCACAACACCCGGCAGCGCAGGCATTTGTATAGCCATAGTCCAAATAATAAACCTCGCCGTCAATTACCAAGTGAACGGCAAAACAACAATACTCTGCCAACCCCAAGTCCACGCCCTTAATATACGTATAAACGTTGCCGTTGCTATCTTCAGCAATTACGTAATCAATAGCCGATATTGCCCCCGACAAAGTGTAACTACTAATTAACGAGGGGGGGCTTTCCGAGCAGTCGTAAAAGGATATTTGTTCGACAGCACCAAATACATACAAATTAATATCGCCGCTTTCACAAAACGGCATACTAAAATCCGTATCGCCTAAACACTTGTTGTTTGCCCAGCCATTTGCCTCGCTTTGTACTATTCGCATATATTAATTTATTTATATCGCATTTTTTAAATTGCGAACGCTAATAACTAAATTAGGGTTGTACTCATCTATACTGCATCGGTTTTTTTGATTGAACCCTAAAATAAATAATTTATCATAAAGTACCGAGTATCGCACAAATAACCCTACATGGTGTCCGCCTTTGCGTTTCAAAATAACAACGTCGCCAAACTTAGCCAAGTGCACCGGGATGCCCAAACCAACGCCCGCCCAACTTATAGCCATCGGCGTAACCTGCGGAAATTTGTAGCCTAATTCTAAAAATGCCTCCTTTAAACCAATACTGCACCACGCCACCTCCCCGTCGTCTTTCGCCCACTTGAAGTATTTTTTAATCCAAGCCATAATTGTAGGACTGTTTGCCTTGCCAGCAACCTCCTTTAACCCGTAATATTTTGAAATAATATGTATTGCCGCCGCCGCCGTGTCCATAAATGTTTATTTTTTAATGATTAAAAAAAAGAGGGGGGCGGTGGCGTGCCCCCCCAATATCAAACAAAAAACCAATGCCACGCAAAATTAACATATTTATAACAATATTACAAATAAATTTATTATTTTTTATCTTTTGTCATAAATTCATAATATCTCTTTTTCGATAAAAATGTTTCGTAAAATTCAAAAATACTCATCCGTTCTAACTCCTTTGCCTCCAACACGTTGCCCCCGCCTAATATCATTAAATTGTTATTGACCGAGCGCAAATATTCCTGCGCTAAAATTGCGGGGCTGCGTTCAAAATTTGTGTTAAATAGTTCATTTGTGCTAAATAATTCAGAGTAGTTGTGTTTAATAAATTTGCCCGCTGTTCGCATGTTTTCGCCCCCCACATCACAAAAAAAAAGTATGCCCCCTGCTTTTTTTCAAAATCATTAGCTTTGTCATTGCTCCATATATCTATTTTTTTTGCAATTAATTCGCTTGGGCACGGCTCGTTAAAATCCTCCCCTTCAAAGCACCAAAAACAAGCACTCAAGGCAAGGTCTAAATTAAAGTCCTCCGTTAGCTTAATTTTTTGAGACAAAATATTTATTGCCGCCGCCGCCTCTTTTAGCCTATCGCCTTCCGACCTCTTCGCCCACTCGCCAATACCTAACTGTATATTAGTTGTTTTTTCCAAATAACCCGCCAACTGCTCTTTGTCAATTCTTAATGCCATATATAGCTCCGTTACCTTCGCTTGGTGATACCGCCTAAAGCCCATGCCCGCCTCAACGTCTTTTAAATGAAACTCATAACGGCGACCGTCCAATGTCTCGACGGCATATTTTCTTACATCTAAATTATATATATTCATAAGTATTATTAATTTGTATTTTTGTCTTCAATATAATCTTTTAATAAATTTAATTTACTGCCCGTGCCAAACAACGCATGAATTAAATACCTAAAAGCATCGGCACTGCCCATGCTAAAATCGCCGCTATCTTTGTGCAACTGTAAGATACCCGTCTTTGAAACGTCAATAAAGGCGCAATTCAAATCGGAAAGTAAATCCTTACAATGTGCCGATATATTAATTTTAATCTTATTAAATGCCAAATTACAAAGTAAATAACTATACTTATGCGATGGGTTTGCGGGCGGATATCGCAAATTATACTTGTTAAATAACATATTCTTACTACTCACATTTAATGCCGTTTTAAATTGTTCAACGCTATTCATGTCGTACCTCGCCGCCGCGACCGCACCCGAACTGCCCGACCGGTCGCCGCAATAGTAAATTTCATAATTGCGCCACCGCTCCAACACCCTCGCCGCCGCCGTACTTATAACATTTTGGCTCTTATGCCGTTGCACGTCTATAATCGTTGTAACAGGATTGTCTAATATATTTAACTCATAAGAAACACCCCCAGCGCCATCTTCAAACCCTACAACCTGCGCAACAACGCCACAAAGTTTATTAATATTATAGTCGTGTGATACATATATCGGTGCATCGTTATACGTCTTAATATCATTTGCCACATTTATCGAAGGCACAAACGCATAAAAAAAAGCCTGCGTATTAATATTTACCATTTCGCCAAAGACCTCCCGCCTCGTCAAGGGGCTATCAATCCCGCCATACATAGAAATTAAACTGTCTATATACCCCGCCGGCAAATTGGCAATATTACTATACGAACTGCCCTCGACAAATTCAACATCACCATCATTTATTGCCCGTTCTTTCATTTGTAACAAAGGTCTAATATCATCGGGCGGCGTGGTAACACATAACATCGCATATTTTTCTTTGTCGAATAATGTTTTAAAGCATTTGCCACGCAGCCGCCCAATTAAGGTGTTTATTGACCCTACATCAATATCGCGAACTTCGTCTAATAAAATAATATCAGCCTCAATCCCACGCCATTTTTTGCCCCCGCCCGAAACATAATCAAAAATAGCATAAGCACCATTCTTTGCCGTTATAATGTTTTTATTATCGCTATACGAATAAGGTTTAATGCCCCAATCTTTGGGCGGCATCTTATTAACTATAAAATCAATATCATGCAATATGTTAAACTTTTCTAATGCGTTATAAAAACCCGGCATCGTACTTCGGTTTAATTGGTCGTAAGTCGGCGCGCCGATTAAAATTAACGCTCCCCTGAATTTAGGATTAGTAAACAGTCCTTTCAAGGCAACAAACGCCCCCAAACAAAACGTTTTGCCGCCACCCAAGCCACTAACAAAGTACCTTATCTTTTTTTGGCTTTGCAATATCTGTACCTGCTCGCCATTCAGTTCAATCGTTCTCATATAGTAAGTAATACTAATTTTAAGGCGTCTAAGTCGTCCTGCGTCAATTTGTCGGGCAGCGTAATACCCGCGTCTTTAGCCCACTCCCGCATGATAGTTAAATTGTACTTAGCCCCCTTTTCCTTTGGGCTAAACTCAACCACGTCGCCAAACCTTGAACGGCAAAAGGCGGCGATACACTCACTAACCCCCTGATTTTTGCCAACACTCAGACCTCGCGCTACCATATTGCGGAACTCGCCGCTTTGCGAAAAAATAGCGCGCTGTTTGTTGCTGTTTTCTAAAACACACAACGTATTGAGCGGGTCAAGGATTAAAATATAATTAAAAAAGTCATACAAATCAGCACATTTTATAAAACGAACCGAGCCATTGAAATATTCGCAGACCCCAAGCCCGCCCTTGCGAATTGACGGGTCAATGCCTATGATATATTTATTAAAGGAAACCACCCCCGTAGCTTCATTTTTTTTACTACCCCTTTGTAACATGTTATAAATTTTATAGCTTTATTAAATTCTTCATTTGTTAATTGTTGCTTTTTAAACAACGGGCGCACCTCGACTATGTCGGAATTATAATCTATAATAAAATTATATATTAACGCCGTTTCCGAATAGCTTAACCGATAGCCTAACGACCTCGCGCAATAAATACGGTGTGCATCCACCCCGATTAATTTCGCCAATGACCGAACAACGACCTCTTTAGGCAGTAGCGTTAAAACATCAATTTCTGTTGGTATCTTGTTTGCCATATTGATAATTTTTATTATTTTACATTAATATTAATATCCTATCAAGGCACATCCCAAAAGCCAACCGTTAACACGTCGCCACTTGAGCCGCCAAGCTCAACACTTATTTTATTTATTTCGTATATTTTCCCCCTATAAATTACAAAAAATCCTATCTTTAAGTTATCGCCAAAAATGCCAAATTTGTCTAATACCGAACAACTACAACCCGAAATAGTCGCCTTACATTGTCGGTTCAATAATTTATGGTTTTGCGGGCTATCTCTGTAAAATTTGTTCCACCGCGTATAGTGGTTGCCGCCCGTTATCGTGCTAAAATAGTCATCCATAATAATAGGCATATTATAAAGTTTTGGACTTTTGCAATTTGTATTGCCGTCCACATCTACCCCCCTATCCGTTAATAAATAGGCTTTTTCCGCCGCCGTGTAATTTATCATTACCGCCTTGCCTTTTGTTGTTGGGCTTACGCCATCCCAAACAACTACACGGGGGCTTGAAACGGTAAACTCCTGCGTTAAAAGGAAATTGTCAGCATTTTGTAACCCCGAAACGGGTGCAAGTTGGGCGGCAAAAACACACTCCAGCGCAGTAGTACCGTCTTCACTAAGCCCCGAATTTCTGAAATTTTGGTTGGCAAACGGCGAAAAGTCGCGCTTTAATGCATCCGTTTGTGCCACCGTTGCACCGTTGCTAAAGTCAATTATATCGTTAAATATTATACCAGCATGTTGGCTCTCAATGTCGTACCCGTCGTTAGTTTGTTCGTACCACCCGAATTTTGGCGGCACAACCCCCGACCATTGGCAACACGTGTCCGATGTTTCGCTAATTTGATACAACGGCGTCGCCGAAAATGGTTCAAATACATTTTTTAAATATAAGTCGCTGCCAACAAGTACCCATTTTAAATTAAAAAAGTCGCAAATATAATTTAGAAACTGAACGCCATTATAATTTATTAAATTTTCTACTATAATAGGCTTTGGGTTTGTTGTATGATACCAGCCCTTTGATGTGGGGGCAAAAACAATAGTAGCATTATATAGCGGGCTTGTAACATCTAAGAAATTACTATCATGTATCGTTACGCCCGTTACCGCCGCCAAATTCTGTAAATATTGCCTAATCAAAACACCCTGTATCGTTCGCCCGCAACCCCGCGCACTTTCAACAAATGCCTGAAACGTACCAAGCAATGCCAACAAAATACCTAATATGCCAAGCGACGAAATAATTACCATCGTCAAGGCAAAGGTTAATACCTCTGAATTGCGACACCGTGCAAAATGTATTGGCGTTACATTCAAATTAAACCAGCTACCCGCCGTCTTATAACCATCGTGTACGGTCGCTTGCTCCAACAAATGGTAATATTTATTATATTTTTTTAATGATACCTTAAACTCGCAATCGTTACACTCCGATAGCCCGCTGCTTGTTAGTTTATAGCCTGATAACCACTTATTACATTTGTTATCGTATATTTTAATATCTATTGCATTAATATGTGCGCTTGGGTGGTCATACAAGAAGACTTTAACAAATACATAAAAGTCGCCACGTATAGAAAAAGATGCCGACGCCTCACTATTATAGTTATGGTAAACCCGATAATTGCCGACCTGCATATTTTGGCTGCCTTCCAAACTTAGGGCATTAAGACCAACGCCGCCGCCCGAACTCACCTCCTCATCGGGGGCTTCAATCCAAACTGCCGAACTGTTAAAACTTAAAAATTTATAATATACCGTAAACCTTGCCATCTTATTTTAACGCCCCCCTTTTAATTATTTCAGCAATTTGCCCGCCTAACCCTTCAATACTATTATTAAGGAGGGCAAACTGTTTTTTCAAAATAATATTTTGTTTTAATATTTCAGAAACAACGTTGTCATTATTTACCTGTATTTGCCCGCCGCCGTAGTTATTGTTAGCCTGTCCTATCGGGGCAACAAATACGCCCTGCAATACCGCTTTTGCTAAATTTACGCTTTCGCTGCTTGGCTGCAAATCGTCAATTAAATTATATAGCCCGCCATACTTTTTATTATTTTCGACCGTTTCAACCCGTTCGCCTCTTTTTAGCCATGCCTTAATAGTATCGCCTTTTGCGTCCGAGCGGTCGGGCTTGCCGCCGTTATAATCAACAAACCTTGACCCCTCGTTTAATGCCAGCCCGTCCTGCTTTAAGGAACGAAAGCCCGAAATTAGCGAAATACCCGAAGCGATTAATGCCGTAACCGTTGCCGCAATGGCTATAACATTTAAAGGGAATGGCTCATCAGCCTGCTCCGCTATGCCTTTAGCGGCATTGGCAACCGCTACAATGTAAGCACCCGTCGCCTCTATATTATCAAGTAACCTTTGCCGCCTTACCGCTTTTTCCCTTGCACCAAGCAAAGCGTTTAACCTGTCTTGCTCAAACTGTATTTGTTTGGCATTGGCTTTTTCCTGCCCCGACAGCATCGCATCAAGTCCAGCTTGCCGTTTTTCAATAACACTATCCAATAAGGTTAATTCTTTATTGTATAATTCCGAAATGCCATCGGAAACAATACTAAAATATCCAACCGCTTTTTCCAACTCATCCTGCCCAAACCGCCCGCCGCCCGAACCATCGCCCCCTAACTCTGATAATTGTTTTTTTAATGCCTCAATTTTTTCAACCTGCAACGCCAACTCATCGCCGTCGGTAGTTGGGGTTGCCGTTGCCAATATTTGTTCGTTTAATATTTTTCGCTGTGCCTCTTTATTTCCTTTTGCGGCATCTAACAGTTTTTCGTAATATTTGCCCTGTAAATCCAACCCTTTTGCATACGAGGCAATACGTAATAGTTCTTCTTCATTGACAAATTTTTCATTTAACAAAGCCAAATCCGCCCCGCTCTTTTGCGCCGCCGCAAATTCCTTATCTTTTGCCTTTTGTAATTTCTCAAGGTCAAACGCCAACTGCCTTGCAAGCTGCGCTTTTTCAGCCTCAAAATTAAACGGTAAAATGGCTAACCGCTTTTCTGAAATAGCTAAAATACTTTCCGATATTTCAATATTTAACCGCTCAACCTCCGCCGCTAATTGCGCCCTATCAACCACTAATTTAATATCATATTTTTTATTTATAACCCCCCGTATTTTGTCAAGTTCACCAGCAATTTCGGCAGGTAATACCGCCGATGCCCGAACCGCCGCAACCTCTTCGGGCGTTAATGCCGCCCCCTTTATCGCCGCCCGTTTCTTTAATTCAATACTTATGTATTTGTCTAATATATCCTCCCCCTTTTTGTCTAATGCCAACAACTCCGCCGCCCGCTCCGCCGCAATAACCCGCTCAATTTCCGCCGCCCTCGTTTCGCCGTCTTTAGCAATTAAAGAGTTTAACTCGTTACTATTTTTAAGATATAACTCTTTTAAATCATTTAAAGAATTTTCTAACGTGTCAAACTCACTAACCACTGCCTCGTTTAACGCCTCTTTTATCTTTGAACCCGATTTTTTTACCAGCTGCTTCGGTACTGCCGCCGCCTTTTTTGCCCCCGCAACCTCTTTGTCTAAAAACCCGTTCAACTTGGCAAATAACGGGTCGGCTTCTCTTATATATTGTTTTACTGAATTTAAAGATTTTGTTAATGCGTTTAGCTCGTCTTGTTCCGACTTGCTAAGTTCGCCCTCCGCGCTTCTTTTTATATCTTGTATTTTATTAGTTAATATATCATAACTTTTTATTGCCTCGTCAATATTTTTAACCCTGCCCTTTAATAAATTGCTTTGCGCTAATTCAGCCTTACTTACCTCGTTTACCGCGCTGGCATAACTATACATACCCATTGTTAAAATATCCATACCCTTTGTAAATAGACTGCCTGCTCCGAAATAATCAGAAACAGTTTGCATCGCATCTATTAATTTTTTTAATATATCTACTAAAAACGTAATGCCTTTAACTGCTATACTTATCGGCGTGGATATTAACTTAAGCGCCGTTGTTAGTGCTATTGTTATATTTTCCGCTGCGCTGGCATCTTCATTGTACAAGCCTAACGCCTGCAACAACTCGCCCAACGAAGCAACCAATCCTGAAAATGCAGCCCCCAGCGGGCTTAAAGCGTTGGCAAATAGGTCTGCATTTTCGGCAACCTCCCTATATACATCAATAGCAACTTTTAGCCCGTCTATAATTGTGCCAAGTGCCGCGCCCGTGCCACCTTCACTAATAGAAGCCAACAATCTATCAAAGCTATCTTTTAAATTTGATATTCTACCGCTCAAAGTTTGAACTATTGCAGCACTTGCCCCGCTGATGCCTTGCAAGTCGCCAAGCCCTAATATGTAATTCCTTATACTTTCGGCATTTTTATCTACAACCGTCTTTTGCTCCCGAAAAGTAAACGTTACCTTATCGCCCTCTTGCCGCGCTAAAATGCCAAATTCCTTTAACCGCTCAAATTCAAACGTTTGCGCATCAACCAACCCCTCGACCAACTGCCCTAATGACTTGCCCGACGCACTTGCCACGTCTGTTAAATTTTCAATTTCGGCATTTGTTGGCTCAAAGCCCGTATTTTTTAATTTTATAAACGCATCTATTACCTCCGTCAATTCAACAGGGAGGGTTGCCGCCGCATCTGTTAATTCTTCTAATTTTTGTTTAGCCGCCACCGCCCCTAAGCTATTCGTTAAAATAGCCTCGAACTTCTCAAATTGCGATGCCGTATCTATAAATTTTGTACCAAGTCCTGCCAGTGCCGCCGTTGCCGCCGTAACGACACCGCCAGCAATACCGCCGGCAATACCCGCGCCAAGCAAACCGCCGCCGCCGCCGCCCTTATTTGTTGTTGTTGTTGTTAGTGAATTATATTTCGCGCGCAATTTGTCAAGCTCCGAACCATAGCGGCGAACATCGGCGGGGTTTAATGCCTGATCCTGCGCCCGCTCTAATTTTGTTATTTCGCCCCTAATTTGCGACAAAAGGCCTGGCTGTTTTTTGTATTCGGCGTTTAACGCACTTAAATTTGTTTTTGCCCGTTCTAATTGCCTTTCATAAAAGGCTTTTTCAGCACCGCCCTTTGTTTCCTTTACTTTTTTCGCGAACAAATCAACAAGCCCTTGCGCCTCCTTTAAATTGCGTTCAACGCCGTCAAGCCCTTTAGCGAAGCCTGCAAGGGATTCGTTTCCCTCAATTTCAAACTTTAATTGTGCAATAATTTCAGCATATTCGGTCATCGGTGCAAATTTTACAACAAATATAACAAATATATTTCAATATGTGCCGACTTTAACTTATTTTTTTAATTATTTGCAAAAAAAAAGCAAGGTTAGTGGCCTTGCTTTTATTAAAAAAAACAGTAACTTTTAACACGCAACTGTTTTGATTTATGACTACAAAGTTACGAACTTTTTTTTAAACGACAAAATTTTTAAGCATCTTTTTTTAACAAAATGTAATTTTATAATCTTTGTTTTTGTTTAACTCAAAACGCTAAAGACGTTGTTTGTTGAATGGATATAGCGGAAATAAACGCAAGTTTTGAACTAAATAAACGCAAACTTGCGTTTATACAAATGTTATGCACAAGTTTAAGAAAACAGCGTCCGTGCATTTATTCGCTGTTCTGCTATTTTGAAATAGTTCTCGTCTTTTTCTATTCCGATAAAAGAACGGTTAGTGTTTTTACAAGCTACTCCAGTGCTTCCGCTTCCCATAGTTAAATCAACTACTAAATCGCCCTCATTGCTGAAAGTCTTTATCAAATCTTCCAGTAATAAAATAGGTTTTTGAGTTGGGTGGTAGCCGTCATAGTCTTTTTTGTATTTTAGTATGTTGCTTTTGTATTTTTTGCCTTCCCAAAGGTTAAAAGTGCTTGCAAATTTGCTTTTAAATTGATTGTCTATTTCTTTTATTTCGCTGTATGGTTTTTGAAAGTATCCTGTTTCTTGTAGTTTATTGTAGTTTGTTTCAGTTGGTATGCAGAACTGCACTCCATTTGTAAAGTAATGCCCACCCATTTTATTACCAAGTAATTTGTTTATATCACTTTGATTCATTCCTGTTTTTTCTAATTCAGACATGAAATAATCAATTAATGGATGGCTTCGCTCTAAGTCGTGAATTTTACTGAATATCAAAATATCCTCATAAAAACTAACCATTGCTTTATTCACTCCAAGCCCATTAGCAAAATCGTTTTTCTCCCAAATTGCACGATAAGAAAACGGAACATTTGGTATTGCTTCTGTAATCATTCGGCTTGTGTATGGTTCTTGTGAAAACAAAATCATTTTACCGTTCTTTCTCAGTATTCGGTTTGCTATTTCATAAATGCTTTTTGGCTCAATAGCTTTATCCCAAGTTTCGGCAGTATTCAATACCTTATAGTTCCCTGCACTTTCTTTCATTTTCACAACTCCATAAGGTAAATCAGTCAATATTAAATCAACCGTTCCGCTTTCTATTTTATCGCTTTCAATTAGGCAATCCCCTAAAAAAAGACGAGAAAAAACCTGTGCATGACACTCGCTATATGCAATTTGGGGTTCGGTGGTATTCGTAATTTCGTCCATTTAATTTACATTTTTGTAGTTTGATAGTGCAGTGCTTTTAATTCCCAAACTGCACATAGCGGAAACGTTATCGGCAACCCTAAGACAGAACATACCGAAGCATTTGTTCACCTTGATGATTTTCAATTCCTTTAAAAGTTAAAGTTTTATTTTCAATCAATGGCTCAACAATCTCATATCTTATGTATTGGTCTGCAAACAAAAATCGACCTGATGAAGGCTGAAACCATACTGAATGAAAATAAGACGAAGGTTTGTAAAATTCATTCTCTTTTGCCAATTCGTGCTTAATTGAATCGACTAAATCTTGTTGTTGTTTTTCTGTGTTCATTTTTTATTTGTTTAAATTATTAATATTAATTCCGAAAGAAGGGCAGCCGATAACATTGTATATAAGAAAGCGGGGTGTAGCGGATTCTCGAGCCTCTCCAGCTACGGTCGGAGTTACGGTTGCGACCCGTTCAGTTTGCTTTCTAAATCCCCGCCTTCTCATATACAAGTACCGTTCAATTTTCCCAACCAAATATAGCACAATAATTTAGTTATGTCAAGTAGCTGTTAATTATTTGATTTTGTCATACATATACATGAGTTAGCATCAATAGCCCCACAAGCCCACGCACAGCCCGCTACTAATGCTAACACGGGGTGTAAAACATACTTAGGTCTTTGTTTCATTGGATTGGTATTTTAGTTTGGTCATAATTTTTTAAAAATTTCCTTCCCTGTTTTGCCTATCGGCAATTTGGATAGCCTTAAATATCTGCAATGCAACTTGTGGCACAATAGCGTTACCATAGGCTTTTACGCTTTCGGCTCTCCATTTAGGAAAGGTAATTCCGTCCAATTGATTGGAAATCCCATCATCTCCGCTACAAATCGGGGGTTGAGTTGGGAACTCTTCCCAGCCGCCACATTCGATAACCCTTGCTGTTTGCTGTTTGCACTTCTCCTGTCCGAGCAGTCTGGTGTCGGAAGCACCCCCCTCTGGTATATAAATCCCGTTGCAACTTCCTGTGCCAACGTCCCGCTGTTTCCAAACTTCTGTTCCTTCTTGCTCAAGTTTTCGCTGAACGCATCCATTGCGCTTGGTGTTTTTAGCAATAAACCAAACTCTGTCTCGTCTGTGCGGGGCGTTGACGGCGCAAGCTGGAAGTATAAACGGCCATACTTCGTACCCTTCATTTTCCAAGTCAGTTTGCACCTCGTGGAATACCAGCCCTCCATTCCAACTAATAAGCCCAGCAACATTTTCCCCCACAACGTAGCGCGGTTGAATTTCTCTAATTGCTCTAAGCATTTCTGGCCACAAGTGGCGTTCATCCTCTTTGCCTTTCCTTTTTCCTGCAACGGAGTAGGGTTGGCAAGGAAACCCGCCCGTGAGGATGTCAATTGCTCCTCGGTGTATAGTAAAGTCTGTTTTGGTAATGTCATCATAACTTATAGCATTAGGCCAGTAATAGTTCAATACTCGTTTGCAAAATTCATTCCATTCGCAATGGAAAATGTTTTCCCATCCCATCCATTCGGCTGCAAGGTCAAAGCCTCCTATTCCGCTAAATAAACTACCGTGTTTAAATTTGCCCTCGCACATTTTAAAAAATTATTTAGATTACTGTTTCAATTATTCTGTTTACTCAAAGGGTACGTTTCACACCCCGATAACGTTGGGCGCAATGCTAAAAAGCCCACGCAGGAACATTTCGTTTTTTAATGTGAGTTATGCTTTCGCCATTATAATGTTTGTGGAAAATTCGCCTTGCTTCTCCCTCGGTTTCTGCTTCTATAATTGAGCCGTGAAATGTTCCAGTAACAGCCCAACAAAAAGCACGTGCGCCCAACAATGTATAACAGTCAGGCTTGCTTTGTGCTTTTTTATAGGATTGTTGCTTACTCATAAGTCATTTATATTTTGAAAGTTATTACTATTTAATCCGCCAACTGACGGTTATACTCAACCGTTAGCAATCATGCAATCACTCAAAGAACTCTCCACAATCATTGCAATATCTTCCGTAATAATCGCCAGAACTATAATAAAGGTCAGTCCATTTAGAGTGATTGCACGAAGCCTCACGCTCAATTAACCGCATTATTTTATCTACCGCATAATGGATGCTTTCTTTGTTTTCAACAACCAAAGTTGTTTTAATTGCTTTTTCAATAATTGCTTTTTCAATCTGTTTTCTCATTTGGTTTGTTTTATTTTAGGTTAGCAAAATAATAACTCATTTATCACACAGTAATCTCGAAGTAGTAATGACCGCCAGCCTTCCTCATGACGTATTGCATTTTGAAGTGCGTTAGCCATTTATTGGATAGGATGGCTGATATGACTTCCTCGTTTCCACTCCAACCGCCTGTATGCAATTCAAGTTTTATCTTACCCTTATACTTTCTGTGTAATACAAAGCCCCAATCGGCCATATACCAACCATATGGAAGTATTTCGCTGACAAACTTCAGCAAAGGTAAGCTATTATCTGGTATGTAATTCCTGATGAATTCCAGCCATTCTTCTGTCGGATAGCCGTTTACGTCCAATAACACATCAGGTAGCAATAGTTTTTGGTTTGTTTCTTCCGATTCCATACGAATTGAATTTTATTAGTTTAAACTAAACTTGCTAAGCAATAACTTTCCTATTTATTGCCATTTCCAGCTCATCGGCGTTGGTAATGTCGAATACGCTATCCTCACCTATCAGCATCTCACTGCTCTTAATTTTTATAGATGACAGCTCGCAATAGCTCTCGGTTTCATGT
>JAKPCT010000132.1 GCA_029553165.1 Bacillota bacterium | reverse complement strand
GATACCCCTACTACTATTGCAAAGTATGCAATAACAATCCAAAAGTAAATGTTACCAAGTAAAGCTTCCATAAGAAATTATCAGTTTTTTAGTATTTATGTTTTTAAAATTTGGCTGCCAAATTAATCAAATATTTATCACCCTATCATATATTTTTTAACATTTTTTTACCCATTCCTTAATTTTTGTTTCAAAATGTAACCAAAACTACCTGAAATGGAAATTATTCCTAACTATCTAAACAAATGGTTGCTGATTTAAACAAATATTTGACTTGCACTCCTTTTTTCGTAAATTGCTTAAAATATTCATTTGGTATGAAAAGATTGCTTATTCTATTGACAATATTTGCCCTAATCCTGAATTTGGGGTTTGCCATTCAAAAAGAGCATGTTAAAAATGATAGCTTATCACACAAGAGTCAAACTGAGGCTGTTCATGCAACCAATATGGCTTCGGAAATTGAGAACCAAGGTGAAGTAACCGAAGGCTCACATGAAGGGCACGGCCTAAACCTTGCTCCTTTCCTTTTCATTATTCTATCGTTGTTTATTGGAACTGCTACTCGGCACCTGTTAAGCAAAGGGTTATTACCATACACCATTATGCTTTTAATTATTGGACTGATTTTAGGGTTGCTTACCCGATTTGATATTCTTCAGGCTGTTGGATTGGGTATTATTGGGCAAGCGGTTCAATGGGCAGGAAATATCGACCCGCACCTTATTCTTTACCTCTTCCTGCCAACCCTTATTTTCGAGGCAGCCTATGCCCTTCACATACACACCTTTAAAAAATCGTTGGTTAATGCGGTAATACTTGCCGTTCCCGGTATAATGGTTGCAATTGTGATAACAGCCTTTGCTCTTCTGCTCATCAAGTCGATGGGCATTGGCTTAAACGAGTGGACAATACTACTTGCCTTCCTATTTGGCGCCATAATAAGCGCAACCGACCCGGTGGCTGTTGTGGCTATCCTTAAGGAGGTAGGAGCAAGCAAAAGGCTTTCAACCATTACCGAAAGCGAGTCGATGCTTAACGATGGTACCGCTATCGTTTTCTTTATGACCATATTTGGCCTAATTACGGGCGAAGCTGGGGGTAATGCTTTTGTTGAGTTCTTGAAGGTTTCGTTGGGCGGTGTGCTTGTGGGCGCAGTTATCGGTTGGGGAATACTTTCGTGGCTTAAAAAAGTATTTAACGATGCGTTAATAGAGATAACTGTGGTGATTGGGGCTGCTTACCTGTCGTTTTACATTGCCGAATCGGTTTTGCACGTATCGGGTGTTATTGCTGTGGTAACATTGGGTATTTCCATGGCAGGGCCAGGAAAAACAAAAGTGAGCCCTGAGGTTACCCACTTCCTTCATGAGTTCTGGGAGTTGGCAGCATTTATTGCAAACACCCTAATTTTCATCATAGTTGGTGTTGTTATTGCGCAGCAGGTCAACTACACTTTAAGCGACCTTAAAGTTTTGTTACTGGTATATGTTACCATTCATATTGCACGCCTTGGAACCATCTACGTTTTTTACCCCCTGATGCGCCGAATTGGATATGGTATAGCCTTTAAAGATTCAATTGTTCTATGGTGGGGTGGCCTAAGGGGCGCTGTAGCGCTTGCCTTAGCACTGATTGTTGCCATTGATAGCCGAATCCCCTTTGAACCCCGCAACCAGTTACTATCGCTTACTGCCGGTATTGTTATTTTGACTTCACTTATAAACGCAACTACTGTACGTTGGCTCATTGATAAGCTTGGACTCTCCAAAATTGGCGATATCAAAGCAGGCCTTATGATGCAATCGCTACAACAAATTAGGCTAAGCGGCGAGAAGGAAATTGAAAAGCTCAAAGAAAACAGGTACATGTCCGGAGCCGATTGGGACAAAGTATCGAGTTTCCTTATTGATGCCAATGCGGTGGAGGAAAAACCTCAACACTTTAACCTGGAAGATGCCATTGCTGAAACCCGTAAGCGTCTGCTCCAGAAAGAGAAGGAGAGTTACTGGCGGCAATTTAGCATGGGTATGCTCAGTTCCGAAGGCGTAAACCTTCTCTCCGACCAAATAGATGTTTTGCTCGACTACGGCGGTAAAATTCCTCTATCGGAACGACAGGATATTGAAAACATTTGGACTACTCCAAAAACAATAGCCAAACTACAAAATCTTCCATTAATTGGAACAATTTGGAAGCGCAGGTTCCAAAACCGATTAACACTAAGTTACGACTGTGCCAGAGCATTTGTTGCAGCTCAGGAGGAGAATCTAAAAACGCTCTCAAGCCTGATTATTGGCTTTTCAATCAATTCAACAGAATCGTCAAAAGAAACCGAACTACTTAGCGTGCTCGAGGATGAACTAAATGTAAACCGAATTACAGGCCAAACATTCCTGCGAAATCTCCGCGAAAAATACCCCGACGTATGCCGAAATATCGAAACATTACTGGCATCCCGCTTGCTTTTAAACCAACAGGAAGATATGCTGGAGCGCCTTAAAAAACAGGGACGCCTGGAACCGGACGAAGTTGAACGCATCCAGGCTTCCATCCATGCTTCGATGAAAATTCTAATTGATACCTCGGTTAAGGAAAATATGCAACTCAAAGTTGCTGAGGCACTAAAAAACACCCCAGGATTGAATAATCTTTCCGAAGAGGCACTCCAGTTTCTGGTCAATAAAAGCCAACTTAAAATTTATCCCGAGGGAAGCACTATAGCCAAGCAAAACTCTGACCCTGACGGTATCTTTATTATTATCAACGGAACGGCAAACTACTATAAAACGGGAAAAATAATTGGGGTTAAAGAAATCTACGATGTTTTTGGGGCAATCGAATGGCTTACGTCATGGAAACTTCGCTATACCTTTATTGCTGAGACTCCGGTAACTCTCATCAAAATTAACACTTCAACCATTAACCAACTTGCTAAACGATTTGCTGAAGCCAACCAGATGATGAAATTCTTTGCTGCTGCCGATATCGCAATGGAATTACTTAAACAACACGAAAAATTTTCCGAACTAACCACCCGCAAGCTTAGAACTATTATTCGGAACTCTGAACTATTTGAATTGAAAGAGGAAGAAAAGCAACGCTTTTCGGGATCGGCATGTATCCTGGTTAAAGGCCAAGCTATAACCGACGAACAGGAACAATTAATAACTGCCCCTGCAATACTAAACGACTATAACATTAGAAGTAAAGGTAAAGCACTTGTTCTGGTAATACCTTAAGGCTTTTTAGCCTCAACCATGGGCTGAAAACGCTTGTATGTAGGCAAAGCAGCGGGGCCATACCAAAAGAAATACTCCGCATCGAACAATCCGAATTTTACTGCAGGATTGGCATTCATCAATTTTTGAGCCT
>JAKPCT010000049.1 GCA_029553165.1 Bacillota bacterium | reverse complement strand
CGCCCTCAGGATGACAAGAAAGCGGAGAGTCATTCTGAGCATCAGCGAAGAATCCCTCGGCTAGTTGGCATGGGATCCTTCGGGCTCCGCCCTCAGGATGACAAGAAAGAGATCTGGCACGGGATCCTTCGGACTTCGTCCTCAGGATGACAACAAGGGGATAGTTTTAAGGTTTTGAGTTGTGGCTTTGAGTTTTGAGCTTTGAGCTTTGAGTTATTATTTTTTTGACTTTTGACTTTTGAATTTTGAATTTTTATAATATTAATTAATGTCTTTTCGTAAGAATTTTTTAAAAATTTTTGTCATCTTTTGCGTTATAGCGACTAGTATCCCGCTTTTTTCTTTTGCTCAAACAATCGGCCAGCAAACTGTCTTTTTTGTTGGCCAAGATTACGATTATTATTCGCGCACTCAAATTAGCGCTGTTTTAATTTATCAAACTTCCAAACTCAATTTTTATATTGATACCAGCTGGTGGAATAGTCTAAGCTCTCCATTGCAAACGCAAGTAAATGCCCAATTATTTTATCTGGCCAGTTATTTTGAAAATTACGACTACCCAAAATTAGTGGCTACTTTTGGCTCCGAAGCTTTGCCGGGCCATGACGGCGACAGCCGTATTTATGTTTTGTTTCATCCAATGCAATCCAAATATTTGGGCTACGCACGCTTTGAAGATACATTAAGGGCTTCGGCCTCTAATTTTTCTAATCAGCACGAGATGGTTTATTTAAATCCGCAGATTCTTTTGAATCAGCCAGCGCAGCAATTAGCCTATTATTTATCGCACGAAGTGCTTCATCTTATTTCTTTTAATCAAAAAGGGATTTTTATTAATGCAGATGATGAGCGTTGGCTGGCGGAAGCGCGCTCGGATTATCTTTCCTCCTTTTTGGGTTATGACAATGTTTATGCCGGCAGTATTTTGGAGCAGCGGGTGAATGCCATTCGTCAAAATTCCAATTTTTCTCTGCTGAATTTTACTGGCAGCAGCAGTGATTATGCCGCAGTTCATCTTTTGGCAGAATATCTGGTTGAAAAATACGGAATGAATATTCTGGTGGACTCCCTGCATTCTAAATTAACCGGTATTGCTTCTATTAACGAGGCTTTGGCTAAAAATGGCTATTCAGAAGATTTTAATACTGTTTTTAAAAATTGGCTTATTGCTATGGCTTTTAATGATTGCCAGATGGGTGACTTATATTGCTTTACCCATCCCTCTTTGAAGAATTTTAAAATTTATCCTTATACGAATTATTTGCCGGATTATGGCGTAGCTTCAATGACAGCCAGCAATTATTTAAATCTTTACGGCGGCACGTGGATTAAGTTGACAGGCGGTAAGGGCGATTTAACTTTAACTTATGAATTTCCGCGCGATGCTCAATTTTATTTACCAATTGTAATTGTGGATCAAAATAACAAAAAAACGATTGCGACTTATTCTGTGGCTGATGGTTATCGGGGCACCATTAAAGTGCCAGATTTTGGCCGATCAAATATTGTGTTATACTTAATGCCTTTTGTGGTTAATAATTCTACTGGCGCGACACTTTTCAAATGGGAGGTAACAGTAGGCAGCCCATCTCCGGGTTCCTCGAACTTGGCGGATGTTTTAGCAGAGCGGATTAATCAGTTGAAAGCGCAAGTAGCGTCTTTAATGGCGCAATTACAGGCTTTACAGCAAGCTGGGGCGGCTTGCAGCCGTTTTCAGAATGATCTTTATTATGGCTTGATGAATAATAATGAAGTGAGGTGTTTGCAGAAAATGCTTTTGGAAAAAGAGCCGGGAATTTATCCTTCAGGTCTTATTACAGGCAATTATTTAAACCTAACGCAAGAAGCAGTGCGGCAATACCAGCAAAAATATGGATTGCCGGCAACGGGTTATTTTGGTCCTTTGACGCGCGCGCTGGCTAATCGTCAGTGGTTTGGTTATTAATTAAGAATTGGCTGAATTGATTTCAGCAGCTGATTGCAATAAAAAATTTTTTATTGCTTTCCTTTTTTGTCTTTTTAATCAAAATAGGCTAGTAGAGGAGGCGGGGGTTTTTAGTAATATTTTGACAAGTCTTTCGTTTTATACTATGAGAGGCAATATGAAGAAAGATAATCTGATTGCGCGAATTAAAGGCTTAAAATCAATAAAACCAGAGGAAAACTGGCTGATTTTGAGTAA
>JAKPCT010000045.1 GCA_029553165.1 Bacillota bacterium | reverse complement strand
CAATAACAATATGAGTAAATATTGCTGATATCGTTTCATTCTTTTGATCCCACCCATCTTATAGACTAGGCCCAGTTTAAACTGCCTATAGAATATTATTTAACGCTCCTTGGACCTTTTCCTTTAAAAAAGTAAATAATTAACCTATCTTTGGATAAGCTATGATCAGGTGATTATTATGTCAAAAAACTCAAAGATCAATACCATTATCAACTTTATTACCAAACATCCCGAATCTGTTGCCAGTCGCCGGATCTGCCGTGAACTGCTCGGCGAAGCCCGTAACCGAATCGATGCCGAATTCGCAGAGGAATTAGTAAACGGTTTAAATAAGGTTGACGATCAACGATTGGAAACATACTATTACTTAATCCGCTAGTTTGATTCAACTTCTCAAACCAAGAGCGAATAATTTGATAAACAAAAATTTCGCTAATAAAGACTATCCCAAGCTGATTGAACAATACCTTCTACTTTGGTCTCAAAACTCACTTCGTTAGCTCTTTGTTGCCAGTATGCAAGGTATTCAATATTGCCTTCCGGGCCTAAAATCGGAGAAAAAGTAAGATCAACCAAATACCATCCAAGTTCAGGTGCATTGTGAATTAACCTTTTAATTACCTCAATATGAACCTGTTGATCCCTCACTACTCCTTTTTTGCCAACCTTATCTTTCCCGGCTTCAAACTGCGGTTTAATCAACGTAACCATCGACGCTTCAGCAGCAGCTAACTCTTTTAACTTTGCCAACACTAAATTAAGCGAAATAAATGAAAGATCAGCACAGATAAATTGGGGTAAACTCTCAAGTTTATTTGGGTCAAAGTAACGAATATTCTCACGTTCGAAGACGACTACCCGGGAATCTTGACGCAACTTCCATGCCAGTTGCCCATAACCAACATCAACTGCATAAACTTTTCTGGCACCCGAATATAACAACAGATCAGTAAATCCACCCGTTGATGCCCCTGCGTCTAGACAGACCAGATCAGTCACATCGATGGCAAAGGCTTGCAGCGCCTTTTCCAGCTTATGCGCTCCGCGACTAACAAACTTTTGTTG
>JAKPCT010000044.1 GCA_029553165.1 Bacillota bacterium | reverse complement strand
ACCGTCGATGGTTTCGGCCATGTTCTTGATGAGTTCTGCTTGTTCAGCATTTATTTTCTCAAGTTCTGCAATTCTAATATCAGCCATGTTCGCTATCATGATATCCCCTTTCGGTTCCGGCCTTACGGGCATACCCGGCTCATTCTTTGCCGGAACGATGAGGGATTTAAGTTCTGTCAGAAAATCAGTCAGAACCTTTTTGATTGATTCATCTTCGGGCATGTTTACCTCCACGCTGTTCAGAATCAACGCAGCCCCGTCTTGAGGCCTGTTATTCCGGTTTTGCACGAATGCCAGAACGTGATCGGGTTTTACTTTCCCTGATACTCCGGTTAGTTTTCCATCGGTTTTACCGGATAAGAACCCGGATGATAACGCAATTCTACGAGATTTCAGCAGGGTTTCTGCATCACCGTCAGTCAGATGTAACTTTGAACGAAGAAGAGGAGACCCGGTTTCTGTAATATGAACGTCGGATAAGTACCCGATAATCTTTCCATTCGATTCCTCAAGCGCTTTCGCTGGATTAACCGTGTATGGCGTAGATGGGTGTTTTTCACCTAAAATAACCGGAACGGTCTCCCATTCATGTTCTGTTCCTTTGAATACATCCGAGCCGTAAAAAAGCGATTCTACGCTTCCGTCTGCGTGTTTGTAATCACGCCACGAATCAAGAGATTGTAGAATAATGTCATGAGTTCCAACGACGGCTGATGCGGCATTGGTAAATAACGCATCGTTACCGGGCTCTGGCATATCTCTTTATGAGACTGGTTCAATATTATTGTATTGTAGTAAAATGAGGTTAAAAAACTGGAATGAGTCTGCACCGGCAGTTTACATGCAATGGGGGTCCGCCACCAGGAGCGTCATCAATCGGATACCGCTTGCCTTCTAGCTGAACACAGAGCGGACATACATCTGAACCCGCAGTCGACCACTCCACGCTTTCAATGTTATTGGCCTTGTATCGAGTTTTCATCCCTTCGATATGATGCTTCCTCGTTTCGGTCCGAACTAATAACTCGGCTCTCTTATCCCGAGCGTCAAAAATACTATCCAAATCTTTTGCAATCTCTTTATATGGTCTACCATCTGCTATTCCTGATGCGATAGTGTCTGATATTAACTGCCGTTGTGCAGCGGAATATTCTTCAGCCCACGGCAAAAACTCCCGTTTAACATCAAGAATATTTCCTTCGTCATCGAGAACCGGGATTGAACACCATGACCCTCCCCGAGTAACCAGATCGTCAGCATATTGCTTTGAATAATCTAATGCTTCTTTGTGAATTAGTTCAAGATCATATGATAACTTGAGTAAAGCATGTGCTTCAGCATCACCGTCGATAAACCCATTAAGAGCCAGTTTGATTAACGCTTCCCGTTCTGACTCTTCCAGTTCATTCAACCTGTCAAAAATAAACGGCAGTATTCCTGCCGCAATTACCATATCTTCAGTCGGTTCA
>JAKPCT010000043.1 GCA_029553165.1 Bacillota bacterium | reverse complement strand
ATAACGTTAGCAATGGTAAATGTTTTACCCGAGCCGGTTACCCCAAGCAGGGTTTGGTACCTATCGCCACGTATCAATCCTTCCGTTAGCTGGTTTATTGCTTCAGGCTGATCGCCTGCCGGCTTAAAATCCGATATTAGTTTGAATTCCATAATCTGCAAAGGTAGTAATATTAGCAATTAGTTTGCAGTGTTCAGTGTAATATAAACAGTTAATAACTTCATAGCTCAAAATCGGGTAGCTTACCCTGTTTTTACTCTAAAGGGTTATGGGTTAAGCATGAATTAGGTTCTGGGCTTATAATCTTTTAGCCCGGTTTAAAAAGAAATTAAACAAAATTAGAGAAGTGATAATTGAATGTGTATTAGCTTAAGGAATAGTTTCTGCAGCACTCTTGATTTTTACCCCGTTTATATACTTATCAATTATTTGTAGTAGCTCGTAGGCATCAATTGGTTTTGAAACATATGCCACACAGCCAGCCGCCATGCAATTCTCCCTATCGCCGGTCATTACGCAGGCGGTTTGAGCAATAATTGGAATATTGGGATTGTGTTCGTGTATGATTGTTGATGCCTGAATGCCATTCATGCCTTCAAGCTTTATATCCATTAGGATTAGATCAATTGAGTTATTGGTTTTGACAATATCAACAGCCTGTTGCCCATTAGTGGCAAAGTAAAGCTTAACACCTGTTCGGCTTAAAAGGGCAGTAAGTAGAATGGAACTAGGTTTGTCGTCTTCTACTATTAAAATTTGTTTCCCTTTCCAGTTGAATTGTTCAAACGAGCCCATTTTGTTGGATTTGAAAAAGTATGGGCAATTTAGCCTTTTAGATAAAAATAAAGAATAGCCAAACATGGTTAATGTATGAAATGGCTATTTTGGTTTATGAAGCATCCCATTTCGGGCATGAAGTGTTAATTTATGGTGAAGTTTACCTATTTTCCAACAGCTTGAGTTGTTGAGGTGAACCGGTTATCTTGAAAACCATGTCGTTTTTCTGAACAATACAAACCTTATTCCGGCGGTCGATTTTAGTGAGGTATTTTAGATTGATAAGGGCTGAACGGCTTACACGGAAAAAAGGAAACGGAAGAAGTTGCTGCTCCACATCCTTAAGCGATACCGATACAACCTCGTCCTTTCGGGAGTGGAGGTGAAGCACAGTGTAGCTGCCGCTTGCCTCGCACCAAATAATATCGTCAGGTTCAACAAATAATACCCCGTTTCGCATGTTAAACTTCACTTTTGGAAACTCCTCAAGATGCTCAAGAAGGAGCTCTGCTTTGGACTTATCAACTTTTATACCATTACGTTGTTTCTCGCGGTAACGGTCTAAAGTGTCGTTAATATCATTAATATCAATGGGTTTAAGCAGATAATCGAATGCGGCATGTTTTATGGCT
>JAKPCT010000036.1 GCA_029553165.1 Bacillota bacterium | reverse complement strand
GTGAGTTCATTCATCGGTAGATTTTCTGGATTAAGAACTTCAATAAGTCTGTTGGCTTCAACTATACCATTATAAAATCTACCCCACATTGCAGCCACTGCTTCAGTTTTATTATCCCATGTATGTTGATAAAGCACGCGCCATTTACCTCCATCATCCCAATCGGTATGTCGGGTAGGGCAAACCATTTCATCGGAAGTTACTTCCTGGCAGAACCACCAGCCACCCCAATCTAAGAAATCTTGCATGGGACGATAAACTGGTACCACCATTAAAGCAGCTTGAGCATCATTTTCAGGAAACTGGTCAAACGGAATTTTATCCGTTAACTGATCGTCCAAGTCGGTACAGCTGGCTAGCGATACCAAAGCTGAAACCGCTAATATGAAATATCTTTTCATTTTCCTTTTGTTTTATCCGTTAAAATTTAATATCTAAACCAAGAGTGATTGTACGTGTTTTGGGGTAAACATCGTACATGTCCAAACCGTATTCAAGTCCTACATAGCTTTGTTCAGGATCAAGACCAGTGTATTTAGTAAATGTAAATAGGTTATTAGAGGTTAAGTAAACCCTCATGTTTTTAACCCACTTGGTCGATTTCGGATTAAAGTTATAGGCAATTGTTACGTTATCAATTTTGATAAATGAGGCATCCTCAAGGTAGTAATCACTAACCTTAGGCGAATCCGTTAACCCTCGGTCAATTTCATCAAGCACTTCGGAAAGCGCATTAAGTGTAGGTAGGATTTGCGGATTAGAGAACACCATGCGGGTAACGTTCATAACCTTATTTCCATAAGCCCCACGAAGAGCAATACTAAAATCAAAATTTTTGTAAGTAATAAAGTTTGACCAACCAAGGGTAAAACGAGGTTGAGCATATCCTGCCACATAACGTTGTGCAAGATTAACATCGCGTGTTACACCACCAGCGGCTGTAAAGAAAAGGAACTTCCCATCACTCGAAAGGCCAGCATATTTTGGTATATAAAAAGTTCCAATTTCCTCACCTTCAAAAAGGTATTGAGTCCAGTTTTGTGCACCAACTAATCCCCTACCACTTAACCATAGGCGTTTCTTATCGGCTTCGGACCAAGAGTACTGATCGTTTGAAAGGCTAATCAATTTTTGACGATTGGTAGAGAAGTTTACAATTGTACGCCATTTAAAATCTTTATTATCAATAGCATAACCAGTAATGTTGGCTTCAAAACCTTTATTATCAATTTGTCCTACATTTGCCCAGGTGGTCGGAAGTGCGTTGGGTGGAACCGGAACAGCGTAAGGTGCTAGTAGGTCATATGTCGATTTGATATAGTACTCAAATGAACCCTGAATTCTATTTTTCAAAATAGAGTAATCCAGTCCAATATTAAGTTCGGAGTTTTCCTCCCATTTAAGGTCAGGGTTTGCGTTGTGAGATATAGCGAAGTTAATGGCATCCTCACCGGTCTCAAAATTAGGTGCTGTACCCGAAGGGTAAGCATACATTATATCTAGGAAAGGGGAAATTTCTTGGTTACCTGTTATTCCATATCCCACACGGAGTTTAAGTTGGTTAAAGAGATCGATATTTTCCAGAAATGCTTCTTTCTTGATATCCCATGCTATTGAAGCCGATGGGAATAACCCCCACTCATTATTTTTACCAAACTTCGATGAACCATCACGACGGAGTGTTGCTGTTGCAAAATACTTGGATTGATAATTATAGGTTGCACGAGCAAAAAATGAGATCAATCGGTTTGAATTTCGCCACGAACCAATATCACCTACATTTACATTATTGAGATGTGAAAGGTTATTAGACTTTAGGTAGTTCGAGAGCGCTTCGCGACCTTGGGCTGTAAGGCCTGAATTATAGTCTTCCTGAAATGAATAACCACCAAGGACATTTAAGGAGTGGTTTTCGTTAATAATAGTGTTATAGGAAAGGGTGGTTTCAAGAACCTGAGATCTAAAATTTGAATATCCCCTTCTTCCGTAGCCATCTGTTCCTCCTGCATATAAATTCGTTGGTTCAAAATAGAACGATTCGGAGTCGTTACGGATATAACCAAAGTTAACACTACCTACCAAGCCTTTTATAGGTTCAACTGAAATTTTTGCATTGCCAAAATAGTTCTTGGCATCACGTTCATTTTGGATAAGCTTGGCAATTGCCACTGGGTTATTGTAGTTAAAATCACGCTGAAATTCAAAAAATTCGCCATCCTTATAAACGGGATCAACAGGGTTGCGCTGGTACATTTGGTAGAAAATATTGGATGAACCCATACCACCTCCATAATTCACATAGTTGTTCTTTTCAAATGTCCCAGCAATTGATGCATCAATTGTAATAATATCGTTTAAAGCTTTTTGGGTTAGGTTGAATCGAGCAATATCACGCTGCTTGTTGCTTTGTATAACAACACCATCGTTGTATGTATGGTTGTACGAGAAGCGATATGCAAGATTGTCAGTAGAATTTGAAACCGCTAGTGAATGGGATTGTGAAATCCCCGTTTTTAAAATCTCATCCTGCCAGTTAGTATTTGCACCATTATCAGCAAAATTAGGAATGTTATTATCGGTAACATACTTCCGAATATCAGCAGCCGAAAGAAATTCTAAACGCTTACTGGTTTGATCGGCCGATACGTAA
>JAKPCT010000122.1 GCA_029553165.1 Bacillota bacterium | reverse complement strand
CTTGCGAAAAACGAAAAATTATGCGAAGTGTTCGTATTGAAAAGCGATGTCAGCGTCGGCGATGTATTCACAACGGAATATGACGAGTTCATCGTCGTTATAGAAGTTAGAGAATGCATCGACCGACGCATCACGCATTTTATCGGCGCAATCAGGAGCGAAGTAATCCAGAGAGATAACGAGGCGATAAGATGATTATTGATATTTTAGAAGCGTTGAAAGGATTAGTAGAGAATTATTGCAATGCCAATGGTATTGATTGCGTAGTGTCGATTATGCCAGATGCTACGGCGATTAATAACGACAAATGGTATTTCTTCGTCGATATTGACGAAATTAATTATGTTAAAAACACCTCGATCAGTGTCGGTGCGACTTATGATATTAAAATCGGCATCGCCAAGAGGGTCAACAATTACAGAGAATTCATAAGCGGCATTTCCTTGTTCATTGATGAGTTGTGTAGACATATTATGACGACAATTGCGGTTACGCAACTAACCATCGGCGAGTATGGATATGACGAGGTTAATAAAGTAGGTGCACTGTCTATAGTTGCAAAGGTGGGGGTTGAGTGATGGCTTCGTTAAAGGAAATATTGACTCGAGAGGTTTTTAAAAAATTCATCAAGCATTTTGCGCCGCGACGCTTCAATTACACATATGCCGTCAATGTGCTCAAGTTCAGACCACGCAAAAACCAAAGGTTGAAGAAGGCTAATATTATTTGTTTGAAAAAGGGTAACACCAAAAGACAATACCTTAACCCAATTGTAACTAAAAAGGGTATTAAATGGAGTATTCCAAATTATACTCGGGCGAAAAAATGGAAACTTCCGCCGAGAAAGTTTCCGCGAGCTTATTCGGCAATTATGACTGAGCGAAATTATTGGCGTGCAGTGTCTCTTTTAAAAAAGGCAATGCCTGCAATTGATTTTGCGGTGGCAAAAAGGATGGTCAGTTGGTTTTTTAAAGAAAGAGAAAAGCCGCGGAAAACTTTCACGACAAAAAAGTCGGTATATGAAGAACTGTCTACAGTTTTGGATAGCGAAATTCAGGCCTGTGCAAATAAATTGAAAAATTTAACTATTAAGGAGGCTAAAATATGAGCACTGTAATTAGAACATTAGTCGGATTGAAATTAGGTTCAACATTGATACCTATCCAGTCCAAAGGTGATGAGCAAAATAATGAATGGCTGAAGTTATATGCTACATCATCTATTCGCTATGATTTAGTAGCATTGACCAAACGGATGCCAGTATTGACATTTGAAACAAACGCAGTCAAGACACTATTAACGGCGTTATCTAACGATATCTATAAACTCGATGATATCGAGTTCTACGAAGGTAGTTTCAGCGAAACACCATCGAACGGATATTATTTTTCCACAACAGGAGTGTTAAAAGGCAGTGCTGAAGAAGCAGTAGTATTCATCGATGAAATATCAGGTGATATAAACGAGCCTCTTAGCAGTTCATTCAAGGTTCGTGGTGCATCGATAACTTATGATGATGAGTATGAGTTGCAGAATTTTACCATCACACATGGTTCGGTGCATACGATCAAATCATTATCATTTAATTCAAATACAATCGGTTTGCGTTCATTCAGATTATCGACGAATATTGACTTTTATGATTATTACGAAAATTCAATCGACCCGACCATGTCTGCTATTAAAGGCGTTGATATTCAAGCAACGGCAACAATACTCATCGACCACTATTCGTTAATTAGCGAAATTACAACACTGACTGATTTTGTGATTAATCTCAACAAATATCAAGCAGGCGGATTACCGCAAGT
>JAKPCT010000267.1 GCA_029553165.1 Bacillota bacterium | reverse complement strand
TACATTGTAGCTAACCGGCAAAAGGTTAATATTGTGGTTACCACCACCTGCTTGAACCGTTATGATTGTATCCTTTGCATAGTAACCATCAGCGGTGAGGTTAAACGTATAATCCCCAGCAGGGATATAAATGGTTGCCATTCCAAGGTTCGAAGTGTAGTAGGCTTGGTTGTTTACCAGTATTTTAGCTAGCGGTATGGCGGCTTGGTCAAGGGCAGAACGCAGAAGTAGTTGAATGGTATCGTGTTTGGTCAAACTAACATCAATTGTTCTGGCAGAACTGGCAATTTGGGTGGAACCCGAGACTGGTTCATAGCCATTGGCTCTTACTGTGTAGCTGTACGTTCCATTAGGTAGATTGAAGTTAACCGAACCCGAACTCGATGTAAACTTAATTCCATTTGCAATGTTTACATTTGCGCAGGGTATGGCAATACCATTGCTTTTAACATTGAAAGTAACCGGGTAAGTGGTAATATTGCTGGTAGTAGTAATCTTAGCCTTCCATCCTGTTCCAACAGTGTTCCCATCGGAAACGAACTTGAAAGTCAGCTCGCCGTTTGCACTCGTTGAGGTATATACTGGTGGCATATTATCCCCACAGTATTTACCAAGTTCAGGGCTTCGTGTGTCGGGTCCATTGTACACAATCAGATAATCGAAACTACAGGTTGAGTGCGACTCAACATCAAACTCCACGAATTGAACTTTTACCCTTTGACCAATATTCCTTGGCTTAAAGGTTATTGTATAATTCTCATTATTGCCGTAATTTGAAGTGGACCCTCCAGAGTCGTAAAACCAAAGGCTATCCACTTCAACGGTGGAGTTGGTCATCAATACCTGTCCAACTACTGATGCTGTTGTAAAATTCCAAACCTCGCAGGGTTTATCGCATAAACCCAAATGGTTGCCAGGTATTACACGCCAGTAGTATTTATTTTGCGGCATGAGTGGAATATCAATATACGCCTCGGTAACCCTTTTCAGAAGGACCAAAGAATCGGGATTGGTTCCTATGTAAACATCGTAGAAAAGGGCATCGGAGGTGGCTCCCCACGATAACCGATTATATTCAACGTTAAGCTCATTATTCCCAGGTTTTGGGTTTTCAATGCACTTGGGTAATTGCTGTGGGGTAATACACTCTAGTTTTGCTTTCCATCCAAAGGCAGTTTGTGAGCCATCGGATGTGAAACGGAATGTAATACTGTTTCCGCTTGTGTAAAAGGGTTCGGGGCCAGTATTACCAGTAAACGGGCTACCCGCTATGGCATTTGAGGTAATGCCCGCACCATCGTAAATGTGGAGGTAATCGTATCCCAATTCGGTATTGAACGATATAAACTCAACACTATATCGCTGAATATCGCTTAGGGTCTCAAAGGTTAGCGTATGGTTCTCGCTGTTATTGTAGTTGGAGTTCTCGCCACCGGTGTCGGTAAAAATAGTCCCACAGGTTTTAACAGTACCAGTGGTCATCCTGGTGGTTCCAAAAAGGGAAACTGGTACCTTGCTGGTAAACCGGCTCGAAGCTTTGCTATAGTTAACGGAGCTATAATCTATGTCAATGGGGATTGTATCGTAGGTTAAGCTTGGTGATGTGCTTACCCGCAGGGTAAGAATTTCTTTTTCGTTAGGCTGTATGATACTATTTGCAATGGGTTCAAAGTTGAAACTGACAACGTTAAAAAATGAATCGGGAAGTGTAGCCTGTACCGAGAAGTCGGGAATGGCTGAACCGCCTTTGTTCTGAAATTCAAATTTTAGGTCAACCACTTCGTTTCGGTCAAACTGGGAATTTGAGTTGCCCATTAGGGTGTCAACTACAGTGTATCCGTTGAAAACCATTTTTGGTGCGGCTGCTGTAATTCTTAAATTCGATGTCCACGATCTCTCGGTTGATGTAAAGATTATTGGGAAAACCTGTGAGTACTTATCGTCGATATTGGTTGCGATGCTGAAGGTAAAGGCCGAATTAATCCATTTTTCCGATTCGGCATCAATATTTCCAATGCCTATTGAGTCGGCTGAAGTCAGCTCAATTAGTCCAGTGCTTGCGGTAATTTTTGCACCAATACTTGTTGCATTTGTTTTGCCCACGTTCTTGACCAGTAGGTTTACCTTGATGGTCTCACCGTAATCGGCAGTGGCATTGTTATTCCCTTCGGAATCATCAATTGTGGTCGATGCGAGGGTTAAGTAGGCGTTTTCGGCAACAAAAACATGAATGGTATCTATAAAGGGTTGAGTTTGGGGTCGGGTGGCGGTTAAAACTATTTTTCCGGGTTCAGCTTGCCCAGGTATGTCAAAATCGAGCAAGTCGTCGGTTGGATAGTATTTGGTATCAATGATTTGGCCATTTCTGGACAACGATACATAGGTTTGTGCCTTGGCTCCAATGCTTACAGAACTTACACCAACGGCAGTGGTTGCAGGGAACGTTATCGAGTTTGCCTCGGGGATTTTGAAGTAAGGCATAAGGGATGGATCGCCAAGAATGTTGTAGGCTTCCCAGTAGTAGGTCGAGTTGATTTGGCGGGAGTAGTCGTTTAGTTCAGCTTGGGTAACGGCAAGGTTACCGCAAAACATTATCGCTCCAGCGGTGGTGTATGCGCTCACAAAAGGAGCATCGTATCCACCGGTAGTGGATTCCTCAAAGCTGGGAACGTACCCATTGTTATCGCCGCTCATGGGGAAAGCACCAACCGCCCAGTACATATCCTCCTTCCAGTAGCTGTTGGGTGATGAACCAATGTAGGTTACAGCGCCACCATTCGCTTTACGGAGCCATGCCTCGCCAACCGACTCAGAGTGACCAAAATTACCCGACAGGCAACAATTTGCAATAACAAACGGGTATTGCTGGTTGTTGATGAATGCCTCTACTGCGCTTATGGTAAGCGCTGGATCCTGCCAGTCGGTTTCGTTACAGTGAGCAGTGTAGTTTATGAACCCCACGGCAATCCTTTCAGGATCGTAACACCCTGTATAGCCCGATGATGCAGAGGGATTATTTGGATCATTTGTAATCCCATACTCGTAAATATTACTCCATCCATTTGAGGGTTTGAAATGGGTTGCAGTTGCGTACTTTATGGTGGGCTGTGCTATTGCCGGGTTCCAGGATGCATCGGCACCCGCTATCAAAGTGGAATTGTTCAGGTATGAAGCATCGGCAAACTGGAACCTTTCGTAGTAAAGAATCTTGTTGATAATGGCCGTAAGTTCAGCCTTGCTGGTGGCCGACAGGCGTCCGTAGTACATCTCCGGGAACATATCGCCATCAACACTGGCGTAGTAAAGGTCGGTTAGCTTGCCCGATTGTGAGCCGGTTGCCGAAGCAGGAACCTGCTCCACATCGCCCACAATTACCAAAAAAGTTGGTGCCGGATTTTCAGGGGTAGCCGAGTTATAAACACCCTGTATGTAGGTTTTAATGGCATCGGAGGTTGCTCCAATCTCATCGGTGTACTTCACGGTTACGCTAAAACCCTTTTGGGTTTTCCACTCCACAAAGGGTTGCAATGCTGTTTCAAACATTCGGTGCGATACAATAAGCATGCTTACCGGGTATCGCGTTAAATCGGGGTGTTCATCGTAGGTTGCTCCGCCTGCATTTAGCATCGATTTATATACAACGTCGAAGTATGGCGAATAGTAGGGGTTGGTTTTTGAAGCGCTTTTTGTATCGGCTTCTTGAATATCAACATCAACCTCAACATCGCTGAAAACCCTGATTTTTTGATGAGCTGGGTTATACTCAACCGGCCGAACGGTTAACCGGGCAATGGTGTATCCCCTGAGGTTCCCCATAACCTCAACCAAAACCTCGGGCTTTACACTTTGGAAGGTTGACTTGCGATAAGCTTCGGGCTTAAGGTGAAATGGTAATTGAAGCGTATCCTGATCCTTGCGTGCCGATGGCTGTACCGGCAATAGTGGGTATTGAATACCTTTGGCTGAAAGTTGAACTTCGTCCATCTTGAATTTGCTTACCCTTGCCGAAACTGAAGCGCCAAGCGGAATACAAATCAATTTCTTTACAACTGGTATTTCGGGCTCACCAATGTTACCATCGGGCAATGAATTTTTGAACCAGAGCTTTGTAAAGGTTTCCCCTGTCTTAGCTTGCTGTTTATCCCACTCCAGGGCATCAATTTTTAACTTTAACCGATAACTTTTTTGCGAAGTGGCATAAAATTTTTCATGGTAGTCCTTACCGATTTGAATATCATCGGCTTGCAGCTTAATTTTTTTTGGCTGCGAATTTGCTGTTAGGGAAAATGAAAGAAAGATAAAAGCTAAAATTTTTTTCATCAGATCAAAATTTTAAATAATCCCGCAATGTAGTAAAACGAATATATCAATTCAATGGTTGCAATAATTATTCCAAATTAAGGATATTAATTTATACCATAAGTAATTCACAAACAAAAGAATCGCTTACAAAGTAATGATTAGGCGGAATTTTAAGGGTGTTGTTTTCCATAACCATTTTACCTGACTCAATAAAAGGTATGATTTTATTGCGAAGATGGTTGTATATTTCGATTGAGAAAGTATTCGCAACCTCGTTAAGGTTTACACCCCATGTTGTGCGTAGGCGAGTAATCAAGAGCTCATTAAAACGAGTAACCTCATCAATTGTTTCCATGTTTTTTGTAAAATTGCCTGAGTCAACTTCCTTTTCCCATTGGGAAATTGACGATGGATTCCACCATCGCATTGACCTGTTAAATGAGTGTGCCGAAGGGCCTAAGCCAAGGTATTCTTCGCCCAACCAGTAACCGCTGTTGTGTTTTGAGATATAGCCCGGTTTTGCCAGGTTCGATATTTCGTAGTGA
>JAKPCT010000259.1 GCA_029553165.1 Bacillota bacterium | reverse complement strand
CATCGTCCCTTACATAAACTTGGTACCGAGATGAATGAAAAAGCAAAATCAGCACTGAAAAGTGTTGATATTGTTTTTTGGGTTTTAGATGCAAGCAAAGGATTGACGGCTGCGGATGAAATAATTGCTCAGGACATCAGGAAAGTAGATATACCAGTCATGGTGGTTTGGAATAAAATTGATCTTAATAAAGATTTAGCCTCACTACCTAAAATTGATGGTTTTGATAAGGTTTATCATGTATCAGCCCATACCAGACAAGGTGTTTCGGAGTTACTTGCCGCAACAGTGAGCCAATTACCACCGGGTCCTTTTTATTATCCACCGGATATGATCACGGATCATCCCGAACGGTTTATCGTTGGCGAATTAATTAGGGAGCAAGTATTAATCTATACCGACGAGGAAGTGCCACATTCGATTGCGATCCAGATTGAACAGATGAAGGAACGTAATAATGGCGGATTTTATATTGATGCGATTATTTATGTTGAACGCGATTCGCAAAAGGGGATCATCATTGGCAGTAAAGGTGAACGTTTAAAGAAAATCGGTCAGGGTGCGCGGCAGAGTATTGAAGATTTATTGGATACCAAGGTTTATTTGAATCTATGGGTCAAAGTGCGGAAAAATTGGCGTAATCATTCGGGTTCACTACGGGAGTTTGGGTATTTGGATCGAAACGATAGTTAGTTTCTGGTGATTAGAAACAAAGATTAATGTTGTGAGGAACAATGCGTAAATTTAATATATTATTGATAATAGTTTCCTTATTTCTGATATTCGGCATTGCCGAAGGTAAAACCGAAAGAACAATTAAGGTAGGACTAATAACCGGACAATCATCACTTACTATCAGTCTTGGACCGGAAGATCAGGTTTTTGATCTCTCTTCCGGAGCGGAACGGCTGCTTCCAGTAGAAGAGGAACAGGTTATTTTCACCTATTTGGGTAATAAGATTCTGATTAATGAACATCCGGTTTCCAAAGGACCAATTATTATTAAACCCGGAAACGAACTGTTGAACTGGAATGACCGGCAATATCGCGGGCAGTTCATTATAATTGCGCAAAATAAAACTCTTAGTCTGATCAACCATTTAACAGTTGAGCAATACCTGCGGGGCGTTTTACCAGGAGAGGTACCTCCTGAATGGCCTTCAGCAGTCCTGCGTTCACAAGCAATTGCCGCTCGAACTTATACTATGGCTTCAATCAACAGGCATAACAGTGAAGGTTTTGATGTTTGTGCCTCAACCCATTGTCATGTTTATGGTGGCGCGACGATTGAAGATCCGGCTACCGATCAGGCCGTAATTGACACTGCCGGTAAAGTAATCACTTATGACGGTAAAATTATTACGGCAGTTTATCATGCTTCCAGTGGGGGATTTACCGAAAATCCATTGAACATCTGGGGGTTTAATTATGCATATTTGAAACCTGTGCTCGATTGGGATCAAAATTCTCCGTATTATCAATGGACGCGGACGATTGAGTGGAAGAATCTCCAAGTACAATCTCTGCTTAAATATCCTCAGATCGGTACTTTAAGGAGAATCCAACCAACATTATTTGGTGAGAATGGCCGGATTTTAAAGATTAACCTGATTGGAGATCTTGGGGAAATATCAATTATTGGGGAGCATTTCCGTTATTTATTAAACCTTCCCAGTTCAAATATGCAGCTGGGGATTGTTTATGGCCCGGAACCCAATATTACCTTGTGGTGGATTCGCAGTACATCAATTCCTGAGGCAATCATTGCTAACAATGATATACCAGGTTTAACAGGTGAACTGATCAATCCACCTTGGGATCAGCCTGATCCGTGGGCCTGGTTGCAGGATAAAGAACCGTTACGGATCGTAGTCAAAGGCTCTGGCTGGGGACACCGGGTTGGTATGAGTCAGTGGGGTGCTAAAGGAATGGCGGAGGCAGGGTTTGATGAACGCCAGATCTTAGAGCATTATTATCCGGAAATTAAAATTATTGATGAGAGTGAATTAAAAAGTTAACAGATTTTGGATGACTACGTTTATTTTTGAATAGGGAGCCAAAATGTTAGTAAGCGAATTTCAATATGATCTGCCTGAAGAATTAATCGCCCAAAAACCTTTGGAGCCAAGGGATCATTCGCGGTTATTAGTGGTGGACCGTACCAGGAAGAAGTTTCAGGACCGGTTTTTTTATGAGCTGGTTGAGTTATTAAATCCTAATGACCTATTGATCTTCAATGACACCAGAGTAATACCGGCCAGATTATTTGCTACCAAAGCGGGCAGTGACCGTCAAATTGAGATCTTTCTGTTAAAAAAGATTGAGCCTACGCTCTGGGAATGTTTGGTCCGGCCCGGGAAAAAAGCGAAACCAGGTACAAAGTTATTGTTTAATGAGGGGCTAAGTGGTGAGATTGTTCAAATCATTGCTGATGGTGCCCGTATAATCAGATTTGACGGACAGATTGATTTTGAAAGTTGGTTGGACCGTAATGGCGAAACTCCGCTTCCGCCTTATATTCATGAAACTTTAGAGGACCGTGAGCGTTACCAGACCGTCTATTCCAAAAAAGAAGGTTCAGTGGCTGCTCCTACGGCAGGTTTGCATTTTACTGATGAGTTAGTTGCGAAATTACAACAAAAAGGGATTAATGTAGGATTTCTAACCCTTCACGTTGGATTAGGCACATTTAGACCGGTAAAGACGGAAGTTGTCGAGGAGCATCATATGCATTCGGAATCCTTTGTATTACCTGATGAATTGGTTGCTTTGGTAAAAAAGACGAAGCAGGGTGGTGGCCGGGTAATTGCCGTAGGGACGACCGTTGTGCGGGTACTGGAGTCGCAAACGACCGAAAACGGAGAATTACAACCAGGTGTGGGAGAGACAGCGATCTTTATCTATCCGGGTTATCAATTTAAAGTGATTGATGGTATGATTACCAACTTTCATTTGCCGGCATCAACCCTTCTGATGCTGGTGTCGGCATTTGCCGGAAAAGAGTTGATTATGGACTGTTATCAACATGCAGTTGCGGAACGTTACCGTTTTTTCAGTTTTGGCGATGCGATGTTGATCCTTTAATTTGCAATAAAGAAAAGAAGCTAAGGAGCTACATTGGGACGATGGGATTTGAATTTCGGGTTACCAAACGATCACAAGAAAACCAGGGCCGACTTGGAGTATTGACTACATTTCACAATGAGATTGAGACGCCGGTATTTATGCCGGTTGGAACACAGGGAACTGTTAAAGCGATGACCGTTAGGGATCTTAATGAAATCGGTTTTAAGATTATTCTGGGCAATACTTATCATTTATATTTGCGCCCTGGAGTTGATATTATCAGTGAAGCAGGTGGAATTCACCGGTTTATGAATTGGAACGGTTCGGTACTTACTGACAGCGGTGGTTTTCAGGTATTTAGTTTGGCTAAGCTGAATAAGATTACCGAAGACGGAGTAAGTTTTAAATCACATATTGATGGCTCGGCAATCTTTTTTTCACCGGAAAAAGTAATGGAGATTGAGATGGGTTTAGGTGCCGATATTGCTATGGCGTTTGATGTTTGTTCGCCGTATCCGTCAGACTATCAAACCGCTAAAGAAGCGATGGAGCGAACTACCCGGTGGGCAGAACGGTGTCTGAAAGCGCACCGTCATGACAGACAGGTCTTGTTTGGCATTGTTCAAGGGGTTACTTACCGGGATTTAAGGGAAGCCAGCGCCAGACAGTTATTGGCGATGAATTTTCCAGGGTATGCAATTGGCGGGTTGAGTGTCGGTGAGCCGAAACCCTTGATGTATGAGGTCCTTGATTACACCGTGCCAATCCTTCCGGAGTCAAAACCCCGTTATTTGATGGGAGTAGGATCGCCGGATGCCCTTTGGGAAGGGGTTGAGCGGGGAATTGATATGTTTGACTGTGTCTTTCCGACCCGGATTGCCCGCAATGGTACTGCGTTGACATCAATGGGGCGGATTATTATTCGTGATGCCAAATATGCGCGTGATCTAACACCACTGGACCCCAATTGCGGTTGCCAGGTATGTTCTTCATATACCCGGGCTTACCTGCGGCACTTATTTAAAGCCGGGGAGATTTTGGGGGCCCATCTTGTTACTTATCATAATCTCTATTTTTTAATGGATGTGATGAATCAGATCAAAGAAGGGTTGAAGACTGATACTTACCAAGAACGTAAAGCAGAATTTTTTAAACGTTATAATGGGAACTAAAAGGGAATTAGCAACTGATGTCGAAATGAATTGAGAATAAAAAGGGGGTAGAAAGAAGAATGCCTAATGCCGGAGGAGCAAGTGGATTGTTGAATTTATTACCGATGATTATCGTTTTTGGAGCTTTTTGGTTTTTACTTGTCATGCCGCAACGAAAACAACAGAAAGAACGTAATGAAATGCTAAGTAATTTGAAGAAAGGCGATAAAATCATTACCATCGGCGGAATGCATGGCGAAATTGTGGATCTCGATGACGATGAAGTGCGGTTACGGATCTCTGATAAAGTTGAGGTTAAGTTTAATCGCAGCGCTGTTGCCAAAGTGAAGGGCGAAAAAAAATAATTTGATCAGAAAGAGTTACATATATTTCCAAGTGGGAGCGAGTAAGCTCTCTCTTTTTTTGGACCGGTAATTTGTAAAAATTAACATCAGAGGATCAATCCTTATTTCCTATACATTTCCTAGTAATTGACAAGAATTTTTGAAACAGCTATAATGTAATAAGCTTTGAAGTGTAATGGGATAAGTTAATCCTAACTATTACAAAATGGGGGCGACTGTTGATGAGTTTTGAGATAGCTACCGTGATTGTTGTTTTAGGGATTTTTGTGTTGTTAGGGATTGGTGCCAATAGAGCGGATAAAGCCCTGAGTCAAATGGCCAATGATAAATCAGTGAATAATCAGAAAACCAACTGACAAAGAAGGTAGTAAATTGATCTTATTTGAAAAAAGACGCCTGTTCTTCGTGGTGTGCCTGGTTGTTCTGGTATTAGTTGTAATCTCATTACAAGTGAAACAGGACTTGGCGGCTCAAAACGATGATAACCATTACCAGCGGGCGTTTTTAAATGTAAAAGTTAATAATTCATTTAAGCTGGCGGATTTACCGGATAAAGTAGTTGGGTTTATTGTTGCGCTTGATGTGATGCCGGTAAATGAGGGGACCTTATTATTGCCGTTGACTGCTCTCCGGATTGATCCGGTGGTTATCGCCAAAGTCAAATTGATGGTTAACTTTACCGGTTATTGTTTGTTACTGGTAATTATCAGCTTTTTCTTCATCTATTATCAGTTGTCGCGGACTGATCAGGGGGAGAGTTGGAGTGCTCCGGCATTAATCTTCAGAATGTAAGATAAATATCAATTTAGAATTATCAATTGATGCAAGGAGGAGAATTATTTGAGACAAGATCTACGTTGGAAAGGGTTGCTGATCTTTTTATTAGTGGCGTTTTTTGCCGCAATTCTATATTTTAATCCGATTCGTCAAGGTTTAGACTTGAAGGGTGGTATTGAATTATTACTGGAGCCGGATTACCGAGTTGGAGCAGCTGCTTTGGACCGAATCAAAGCTGAAGTCAGTGATAAGCTTGATGCTGCCGGGATTAACCCGACAGTCAAGTATCTGGGAGTTCTTGACAGCGATCGTTATGAAGGCTTGAAGTACACTTTTGCCAATGCTGATGAGGTACAACGGGCCTTAAATCTTAAAGTATTTCCGCAAGTTTATAAAACCGATTTGCACGGTGAGGCTGTAACCTTAAATCTTAATCCAAAAGTTGACGGATCAACCGTTGATTTATATGTACAGCGGGATCCCAGGGATTTTCCTGAAGATGCTTTAAAACAATCGTTGGCGATTATTGATAACCGTATCAGTCAAGCATCGTCAGGGATGGCCGAAGCAGATGTCCGGCTTGATGGTAAGGGACGGATTAATGTTCAGTTACCGGGGATTAATTCCTTAAAAGAAGCCCGTGATTTAATTGTGGCTACGGGGAGATTAACCTTCAGGATTGATAATAAAATTGTGCTGGATGGTACTGATTTGAAAGAAGTCCAAGTTGGATTGGACAACAGTCGCAGTAATTTTGGAATCGGTGGTTATGTAATCAATATTGAATTTAAGGGTAAAGGCGCCAAACAGTTAGCTAAAATAACCGGAGAAAATATCGGCCGTCAAATGGCAGTTTATCTTGATGAAGAGAAACTGATGGATCCGGTAATCAGGGATCAATTGGTTGATGGCAGAGGCCAAATTAACCTTGGAAATGCTTCCAAAGAACAGGTTGAAAACTATGCGTTCTTAATGCGTTCTGGTGCGCTTCCGATCTCATTGCGGGTTGTCCAGTCAACCGAGGTCGACCCAACTTTGGGTAAGGAAATTATTAAACAGAGTATGTTTGCCGGAATCGTTGGAATTGCTTTAGTAATTGGTTTTATGATTTTGTTTTATGGTGTTCCTGGAATAATGGCTGATTTTGCTCTTGTATTATATGCAGTTTATGTTTTAGGGGTAATGGCGTTGTTCCGAGGGGTGTTGACACTTCCGGGTGTTGCCGGTTTGATCCTTTCCGTTGGTATGGCGGTTGATGCGAACATCATTATCTTTGAACGGATTAAAGATGAATTACGACTTGGCAAACGGCTTCGTCTGGCGATCCAGGCTGGATTTGACCGGGCATTTGGGGCTATTTTGGATGGTAACATCACTACCTTAATTGCAGCGTTTGTCCTCTTCATCTTTGGCTCTGGACCAATCCAGGGTTTTGCCGTTACCTTAGCAATCGGTATTATTATCAGTATGTTTACGGCGATCTTTATAACAAGGTTCTTCCTTGAATGGCGGATTGGCGATGATCCGGACCGTTATGCCAAATACTTCGGGATCAAGGAGGCTCGTTAAATTATGAATTTAATGAAATATCGTTGGTTAAATATCGGTTTACTGATTTTTGTAATTGTTGCTGGTATTACACTGTTATTTGTTAGCCCTAATAACGGTTGGGGAGCCAAACCGGGACCTGCACTTAACCTGGGAATTGACTTTACTGGTGGGACCAAAATTTATTTCCCGGTACCACGCCAGGTCAGTTCGGATGAGGTTGCTGCGGTACTACGGGAGATTGAGATTGATAATTTTAAATTTAATCCACCTCAGCCAACCAGTTATATTGATTCTAACGGAAAACAACAGTATCAGGTGTTGGTTTATACTAGCTTCTTAAATGATACCGAGCAAGAGATCGTGCTTAAGGCTTTAGAAGCTAAATTTGGTAGTGTTGATAAAAAAGGACTGGATATTACCAGGGTTAATCCGTTGATTGGAGCTGAGTTAATCCAAAATGCAATTAGGGCACTCCTTATTGCAGGAGTATTAATGCTAATTTATATCTGGTACCGTTTTGAATTGATCTCCGGTATTGCAGCAGTTTTGGCATTGATTCATGATTCATTATTTGTATTAGGAATCTTTGCTCTGTTAGGCAAAGAGGTTAATGCCACCTTAATTGCGGCACTGTTAACGGTAGTTGGTTATTCGATCAATGATACTATTGTTATCTTTGACCGGATCCGGGAAAACGTGAAAAATAAATCCCGCGATCTTTCTTTCTCGGAGATTGTTAATTTAAGTATCTTACAGTCTTTCCGGCGTTCGTTGAATACCAGTATTACTACTGTTTTAGCAATTCTCTTACTGTTTCTTGCCGTTCCCAATATCAGCGAATTCTGTTTTGCAATGATTGTTGGTATTACTGTCGGAACTTATTCATCAATCTTTATGGCAAGTCCAATTTGGGTAGTCTGTAAGGAGTGGCTGGACAAGAGGAAGCTACTAAGAAAAGAGGCAGTTGCTAAATAAATTATTATATACTAAGTTATTTTAGTTAGTAAAAAAACGGACTGTTGGAAGTAGGAGAAACAGTCCGTTTTTTTGTTTTATTCCAATTTCGCTTTAGCGTTATTCAACCATTCTTCAATTTCCGTAGAACTAATGCTCGACAGCAAGGGATCTTCTTCGGTCCGTTGCAGGGCGGTTTCGAGATGATTGACGGAACTGGGAAAGTTACCCAGTTCATACTCGATTCGTCCTAACCAGTAGTATGATTCGACTGGGTAACTGATGTGTTCAATTGCCCATTCGTAGTCAGCTTTAGCTGCCTGAAAGTCTTTTAGTGCAAAGTGAATTTTGCCTAAAATCAGTACGGTTTCGGTTGCTGCCGGATTTAATGAACGGGCCTGTTCGGCTGCTGTTAGCGCATTGCTATAATTTTGCATCTGATAGTGGGTGATGGCTAAATCGGTATAAAGCTTTGCGGTACTGATTCCTTTTTGTAACGCTTCATTAAAGATAGTCAGTGCTGTTTCATAGTCTCCGTTCTCGCGGTATGCTTCACCCAAGATAATTTGATATTGTTGTCGCTTTTTAGGGCTGGCATATTTGACTGCTTTTTCAAAGAGGGGAATTGTCTCCGGCCAAGCCTCTTTTCGGGCGGTAATCATTCCCAGAACAAAGTACGGATAGTCGATCACCGGCTGGCAGGAAACTGCTTTCAGAAGACGCTCGTAACTGGTGTCAGGACTTAAACTGATAAATGATGCATAAGTCCAAAAAATACCTCTGGCCGTGAGATAAAGCAGTAACAACCAGATCGCGACACCACTAAAGAAAAGTAACCACCCCAGTTTCAGCAGAATTACTGTTAATCCCCAAATGATTAGCAAATTGAACTGATTGGCTTGCCAGATTTTTTTCAGATTCATCGGTATTAACCTCCCCAAAATATAGTTTAATTATAGCAAGAAGATCAGGCAGAACCAAGGATTAAACTATGGATTTAAGATTTTTATTAAACAGTAATATTATAAAATAGAGGAAATATCAAAGTTCGGGAGAATTATGTGATCTAGTAGTCAAGTCGGTTCCTGATGGGGTGAAGACGGTGATTCGTAAAGGAATAATTGATCGGTTTTATGAAGCTGCCAGTATTCAACGGTGGAATGATCATGCCCGGCCGGTTGAATTTACCGAATTGGATAAACAAGCGCATAAGATGGTAATTGCTTATGTCTTGGCTAAATCGGAAGAGACCGAGCGGGGGGCAACCATTGATTGGCTTGCTTTGATCGAGGGTGGAATCTTTGAATTTTTACACCGGGTAATACTTACCGATATCAAACCGCCGGTATTTCACCAGATGATGCGCCAAAAAGGTCGGGAGTTGAATGAATGGGTTATTCGTCAACTGTCGCAGGATACCTGTGATATTCAAGGTGATTTTCATACCAAGTTCAGTAACTATTTTTTAGATACTAATCATAATAATTTAAGATTAGAAAAGCGAATCTTAAAAGCGGCTCATTACTTGGCTACTAATTGGGAGTTTAGAATTATCTATAATATGAGTCCATTTATTTATGGGATCGAAAAAACGAAATCTGAGATCGAAGATCAGATTGAAGACTTTTATGACTTAATCGGAGTTCAAAAGATTGCTTTAGGAAAGAAGTCATTTGGTTTTATTGATCTCTGTGGTCAGCTACGGTTTCAACAACGTTGGGCCCAGTCGCCCCGCTTACCGAAGACTTCAGTTTTAGGTCACATGCTAATTGTAGCGATGCTCGCTTATCTATGTTCGATGGAGATGAAAGCGAATGAATGCCGGGTGCGGAATAATTTTTATGCGGCATTATTTCATGACTTACCGGAAGTGTTGACCCGGGATATTGTCTCTCCAATCAAGAGTTCAATTGAAGGGCTCCAGGAACTGATCAAAAGTTATGAAGAGATGCAGATCGAAGAGCGATTACTTCCATTACTGCCGGAAACATGGCATGATGAAATTCGTTATTTCATTGAAGATGAGTTTGTAAACAAAGTTAAAATCGACGGCCAAATAATTAAAGGAATCACTGCCGCGGAGATTAATCAACAGTACAACAATGATGATTACAATGTTATTGATGGTGAAATCGTCCGGGCTTGTGATCATTTAGCAGCTTTTATTGAAGCCGCATTGTCGTTGAAATATGGTGTAACGTCACATCATTTGATTGAAGGCAAAAACCGGTTATATGAGATCTATCGGAATGCCGTAATCGGAGGGATTAACTTCGGACAATTATTTGATTATTACATTTAACAGATTAATTGCGGCTTTAGTCAGGTTGATATTTTAAGGAGGTTTTTTAATGTCAGAAGCAAAAAATGTTGATCGTCCAAAGAAGAAGACGTATTTGATTGATATGGACGGAGTGTTAGTCCATGGTGAACGGGCCATTCCGGGTGCCAGTGAATTTATCGAACGGCTGAAGGACGGAGGCCATAAATTTTTAATCTTAACGAATAATTCCCGTTATACTCCTGAGGACTTGCAACACCGTTTAAATAACGCCGGGATTAAGGTGGATGTAAAAAATCTATTTAGCAGCGCGATGGCTACTGCCAAATTTGTTAAGTCCCAAAAGCCATCCGGTTCAGCTTTTGTGCTGGGTGGTACGGGCCTCTACCAGGCCTTAAATGAGGTAGGCTATACTTTGACCGATTATAATCCCGATTTTGTTGTATTGGGAGAGACTGAGTCTTATACCTATGATCGGATTTTGCGGGCTTCCCAAATGATCATGGCTGGAATTCCGTTTATTGCGACTAATCCTGATCCGGCCGGCCCGGCAGAGAACGGGATCATCCCCGGGTGTGGCGCTGTAGCGGCAATGTTAGAGAAAGCGACCGGCTATATGCCTTATTATGTTGGTAAACCAAACCCGCTGATCATGCGATTGGCATTGCGCTATTTGGATGAACATTCCGAGAACGCAGTTATGGTTGGAGACCGAATGGATACCGATATGAAGATGGGGTTAGAGTCAGGGTTAGAGACAATCCTGGTGTTAACCGGTCTTACAACTAAAGAAAAGATTAAAAAATTCCCTTACCGGCCGATGCAGGTACTGGATTCGGTAGCTGATATTCGTCCATAAGCGATAATGTTTGAATAACAATACAACCAGATGCTTCCAAGACAGTCTTTTGGAAGCGTCTGTGTTAAATTCAGAAATTTATTGTTAAGCCAAGGAGTTTAAGCCGTGGTAGCGTTAATAAATTTCAAAAATTGGTATACGCTCGTAGCAAGTAGTATTTGGCAGAGTATCAAACGTTTCCCAGTGGTTTATTGTTTGATTGTTTCAACAATGCTGTTAATAAAAGTTTATTTTTATGGTTCAGGTTTAATGAAAGATTTTCCACTCCTGATTGCTATGTGTGTAGCACTGTGGATACCAATTTTTTTATGTGTAAAGCTTATTTTGGAAATTAACAGAATTAATCAGAAAAGCTTGAAGATCATTTTTCATTTGGTTGGATTTGTTTTATCATGGACCTGTTTTTTAATTGTGCCTAATTCAGTAAGATATATTGTAGCAAATATCACTCTATATTTGATTTTTATTTTGTTACTTTATATAAATCAAAAAGACAGTTTTGAATTGCATGTGGCGCATTTAATAAACCGGTTTTTGATTTCAATCTTTTATGCTTTAATTTTATTCTTGGTTGTTTCAACATTTTTGTTCACAATTAAGTTCTTATTCAGTGATGGTAGTGATTATGTCAGAGCGGAAATATTTGATCTTAGTTTGTTTATTTTTGGAATATTTGCGCCAAGCTGTTTTCTGGCCGGTTTACCAAATATAAATGAGGACAAGCAAAGCGAGGAATATCCCAAAATACTTAAAATCGTATTGATTTATTATCTTATTCCGGCTATTGTTATTTATACCGGGGCTCTTTACTTATATTATATAAAGATTCTTTTAACATTTGAATGGCCAAATGAAATATTGGGACATTTGATATTGTGGTATTCAATAATTAGCGCCGGAGTAATTTTTTTAGTTTTTCCGCTTCAAAATGATTTTCCATGGATTAAAACCTTTATTAAATGGTTTACCAAACTGCTCATACCGTCTTTAATTATAATGTTGGTTTCAACAGCCTTCAGGATTTATTATTATGGCGTTACCGAAAATTGTTATTATTTATTAGTTTCAGGATTATTTGTTTTAGGAGTAGTCCTTTACTGGAATCTGGCAAAAACAATCAGAAATATTGTATTACCAGTCTTTTTGGTAATTGTTATGAATTTATCTGTTTGTTTATATGATTTTATCTGTTTATTGACCAGGGAATAGTTTGCGAATAAAATTGATTGTATCTTTGGGTGCCACTCAAGATTCAATAACTGAAGTTTTAAGAGCCGTTATTTTGAAAAAGCAGGTGATAGTCCTCAATTGCTTTATTGATGACTTTATAGGCTTCTTCAGCACCATAGATATCCGATATTTCAACACGCTTCCTGGAGGATTCCTCAGGAAGAGCTTTATAGGTGAGGAAATAATGTTTGAGACGGTTAACCAGACCCGGAGGTACTTCGTTTAGGTCTTTGAGATGACCGTAAACCGGATCATTGACTAGAACTGAGATAATTTTATCATCTACTTCATTGCTGTCTAAGACACGAAAACCGCCAACCGGTCTGGCGTTAACCAAGATACTGCTTCTGGTGACGGTGATTTCGGTTAAAACACAGATGTCCAGCGGATCTTTATCACCTTCTAAAACTTTGCCGCCATATTGTTCGGCAGCAAGTTCAGCGACTTTCTGGCCACAGAAAGTTTGGGGAATAAAACCGTAAAGGGTTGGACAAAGACTTGAGTATTTATGTGGACGATCGAGTTTTAAATGTCCTGACAGTTTATCGATCTCATATTTGGCAGTATCTAATGGAATCAGTTCAATAAAAGCATTGATCTCTTGGGGCGCTTTTGCTCCAACCGGTATCCCGTGCCAGGGATGGGCTTGAATTGTCCGATATGAATTAACCATAATTTTACTCCGTTTAGTTCAAATTTGAGGAATGCTTCGTCATTATTATTAGTATTTCCTGTTTGAGGATTTTAAAAGAATGTAACAAATAAATTTAGCTGGTTTTAAATCCTTTGCTAAGAAATATTTTGAAGTTTTTAAATAGTGACAACTTATTCGCTCAAATTACGTTCTATAATAATGGGCAGTGTTATAAAAATATTGTCTAATAAAAACAACCAATATCAGTTATTGGTGAGAAGGAGCATGAGTTGTTACCAAGATTAAAAATTGCTGAGATGTTACCCCAAATTCCAATCATTCAAGGTGGAATGGCGGTTAAAGTATCAACCGGGAAGTTGGCGGCTGCCGTAGCCCAAGCCGGAGGGATTGGCACGATTGGCGGCACGGGAATGACCCCGGAGGAATTGACGGACGAGATCAGAACTGCTAAAGCACTGACTTCCGGTTATATTGGAGTGAATGTGTTGTTTGCAGCCAAACAGTTTGCCGAACTGATGCTGACTTCAATGCGGGAGAAGGTCGATTTCGTTATTTCCGGAGCCGGTTTTTCAAGGGATATGTTTTCCTGGGGAAAAGAGTTTGGGATTCCGGTGTTAGCGATCGTGTCATCGGCTCGCTTGGCGAAACTTGCTGAAAAGATGGGTGCAGCAGCGGTGGTTGTTGAAGGTAAAGAAGCGGGTGGCCATTTGGGAACTGATCGACCGATTGCCGATATTATTCCCGAGGTGGTCGCGGAAGTGGAGATTCCGGTTATTGCTGCCGGAGGTATTACTGACGGAAATGATATCGCGCGGATGATCAAGCTGGGGGCTACGGGAGTCCAAATGGCAACCAGGTTTGTAATGAGTGATGAGTGTGAAGCCCATCCCAATTTTAAAGCAAAATACCTGCAAGCTTCAGCCGAAGATGTTACGCTGATTCAAAGTCCGGTCGGCCTTCCGGGACGGAGTTTAAAGAACCGTTTTACCCAGCTAATAGCTGGTGAAGGAAGGGTTTCGATTGCTAAATGTGAGCGTTGTCTGAAGCACTGCAGTGCTAAGTTTTGTATCCTGGAGTCATTAAGACGAGCAGTAGCCGGTGATGTTAATGATGGACTGATATTTTCCGGAGAATTTGTCTATCGGATTAAGGAGATCTTACCGGTTCAAGAAATAATGAATAATTTAGCAAATCAACTCGAATTGGCGTTAGCCAAAACCGGATCTTAATTTTATTTTTAAGAAGCAACCCTCTGCATTCTGCAGAGGGTTGTTGAATAATCTTTGATTAATATGCTCTTCTGGATTGGAAACAATCACGGCAATAAACCGGCTTGTCACCGGTTGGCTGGAACGGAACAGTAGCTGTTGTGCCACAAGCGCTACAAGTTGCTTGGTACATTTGGCGTTCTGATCGGCCATAACCACTATTACTGCGGCCGCGGTTACCAAAACCGGAATTAGCTTTTTTTGCGGCGCGACAAGATGGGCAACGTCCGGGTTCATTGGTAAAGCCTTTGGAAGCAAAAAACTCCTGTTCACTGGCTGTGAAGACGAATTCCTGACCGCATTCTTTACACTCTTTGTTTTTGTCTTGATACATAATAAAAAACCTCCATTATTGAGCCCTAAGGGCTACTTATTTTACCTTATCCTTCGGGCTACGGGAGGCAAACTTCATTATTCGAATTTGCAAACCACACTATCCGCAGTATAGGCATTAATCTAATAATACCACTTTTTTGAAAAAACTCAAGTGGAATATTTTACATAATAAAGTATTTTGACATTTCGCTGTATCCAATTATTGTATATTATAAAATGGTGAAAGATGTTATAATACATTTAATACTATAATTCAAATTTACAATTGGAGTGTTAGCTATTGGTTGATAATCCGGTTTTTATTTTGATTCATGGTTTTGGTGGTGATATCAGTGAAGTCCAGTCACTGGCAGATCATTTGTTGTCAATAGGTTATCAAGTGGTCTGTCCTAAGCTCAAAGGACATACCGGCGCTAAAGCCGATCTTAAAGAGGTTACATACCAGGATTGGGTTAGCTCAGTTGCGGAAGAAATAAGTAAATTGCAGAATGAATATGACCAGTTAATACTGGTGGGGTTTTCGATGGGAGGTTTAATCGCGTTTAATCTGGCACAAAGATTTTCGATTAGTGCTTTAATAACCATTAATACCCCAATTTATTATTGGGATATTAAACAGATTGTTTGCAACATCATTACCGATATTAAACAAGGTGAATTTAATCATACAAAAAGGTACCTCGATAACTCGCTGGGATTTCCTGTTGAGGCTTTAATTAATTTCCGCTTATTACTAAACAAGACGAAACCGGTTTTAGGGAAGATTAATTGTCCTGTTTTTGTATTGCAAGGCAGGGATGATGATGTGGTACGCCATCAGAGCGCTGATTATATCTATAATAATGTTGCATCAAGTATTAAACAGATAAAATATTATGATCATTCAGGCCATACGATGTTAAAAAGCGCAGCTGCTGCAGAGGCAATCTTCGATATCATGGCTTTCCTAAATGAGAAATTATAAACTTTAGTAAAACAAGGGGCAGACGATGTTAAAACCACAAACAAAGATTATTTGCGTATTGATTTGCTTGGTGTTCGGATTAATTACAGTAATTCGGAAAGATTATCTGGGCAGCATTATCCTGTTTTTAATTTTAGTTTATTGGATTATTAGCTTGTTTAGCTATTCCAAAGTTTTTGCCGCATTTGAATTAATTAAAACAAGGGATTATCATAGGGCAAAAGAGTTGATCGCTTCAATAAAAAAACCGACTAAGTTAAGTAAGAAAGAAAAAGGGTACTACTTTATGTGTAAGGGAATTATCGCGGCAGCGGAAAACAATCTTGATGAGGCTGAAGATTTTTTTATTACAGCATTACTTTATGAAAAATTTTTTCATAATGCAGCAATTGTTTACCTTAATCTGGCCCAGATTGCTTTGGTGAAAAAATAAGGAAGCAGCAAAGTGTTACTTGAAAAAGTTTAAAACCTCTCCTCACAAACAAGAACTTGATGAGTATCATAAAAAGACTGAAGCGCTGATCAATTTGAGTAGTTCACCGAAGATGCACTCGAATGAGGAGTTAAATGAGGAACTTTGAACTTGAACTTTGAAAGGAAATGGTTGCTTTTAATCGAATATTTAAAGAAACGACAATATCTTTTTGATTTAGACAAGGCAGTATTTGGAGTTGCGACAAAATTTAACTCTGATTAATTCCAGACGTTCTGCTTGAGGTACTTTGATGAATTCAATATTTAACCGGAAACTAAAGCTTCATCAAATTGTTAAGATAAGCTTATTTTCAATCCTCTTGTTTCTGCTAATCACGGAATTTATTATTTTTCCTCCGGTAATCACTTATTTGGTTAGTGGAATTTCAATGGAGCCTTCCTTACATGACGGTCAAAGAATTTATTTATTAGCCAATTATGTGTCAAATAACTATCAACGTGGTGATATTGTAATTTTTGTTTTCACACAAAATAAAGAACAAAGCCGGACATTGCCGGATGGGCGGATCAGAAAGCGGAAAATCGCCTGGGAACGGACTTTTGTCAAACGGATTTTTGGTTTACCGGGTGACTCGGTTTTAATTCGGGACGGAGTTATTTATGTTAATTACCAGCCGGTTCAAAAGACATATAGTCTGGAACCGCCAAAGGAGGATTATGGCCCGGTAATTGTTGATGAAGGTCATTATTTTGTACTGGGAGATAATATTAATATCAGTATGGATTCCCGGGATCCGGAGATCGGGATGGTTGCAAAAGAGCAAATCTTGGGGAAAATTATCTTCAAATAAACTTAACAGAACTTAACAGAATCAGATTTTCGATAAAACAACCTGACTCCTATTGCTCAGTTATATTATTCATTCTTCTCTCCAATCTTCATCGAAAGATAACTGTTCGGCGTACAATCAAATTACCACTTAAGTTTTTGCTTTGGCAACCAAGCCTAAGTCATTAGCTTTAATTCCAACTGAGTCAGCTGCGGCTTTAAAAGTGTATTTTTTACCGGTGTTGCATATTCAGTTTGGAAATAATTATGAATTAAAATATTTTAGAAAAAACATTAATCAAAATTTCAATAAATGTCGAAATAAAAATAGAGCAGATTTTTTGATTTGAAATTACGTCAATAAATTCAGCTAATTATCGGATTTGACTTTATCAATATCATGCCAGGAAATGAGGAATAGTTAATGTTTATAAGGGATGTCAATATCATTAATAACCGTATTTTAATTGTCGATGATACAAAGTCAATTCATGATGATTTTAAAAAAATATTGGCCAGTAGAGATAATAGTGATTTGTCACAACTCGAAATGGCGCTTTTCGAAGAGACCGTCTCCAAAGAAGACGAAAATATGATTGTTTATGAGATTGACGATGCTTATCAAGGAGAGGAAGCAGTTCAGAAGATCATCCAGGCTGAGGCTTCAGGACGTCAATATGCGTTGGTCTTTATGGATGTCCGCATGCCTCCCGGAATGAATGGAATCGAAGCAATTCAAAAGATTTGGGAGATTAATTCGGATATTGAAATGGTGATCTGTACTGCTTATTCGGATTATTCCTGGGAAGAAATCCTGGAGAAAGTAGGTTGGACCGATAAGTTATTGTTTTTAAAGAAACCTTTTTATACCGTCGAAGTAAAACAGATGGCCTTATCGTTGGTGATTAAGTATAATTTGAATCTAATGGTACGACAGCTGATTACCAATCTAGAAAAAGAAGTTGAAGAACGTACCAAACAACTCCATACTGTTTTGGAGGATTTACGTCGGGTAAACAGTAACCTGATTGAAAAGAACCGCTCTTTAATTGAGATTGCGGAACGGGATGGTTTGACCGGGCTTTACAATCAGACCTCATTTTATCAAAAACTGGACGAAATCTTTATTGAACATAAACTCTACAGTTTTCCTTTAAGCATTCTGATGATGGATGTTGATAATTTTAAACAGTTTAACGACAAATTCGGGCATCAGGCCGGAGATCAGATCTTGATCAAGGTTTCCGAATTGTTGAAAAAACATAATTCTTCGGAAGAAGAGCTTGAAGAAACCGGTTCGAGTGATCAGGCGCCGCTACGACGCTATGATATTGTGGGCCGCTATGGTGGGGATGAGTTTGCGGTAATCTTGCCATACTGCGGTGAAGAAGAAGCAAAACAGATTGCCCAAAAGATAAACAATAAGATCAAGTCAATTAAATTTGAAGAGAATTCTGAACTTGAGTTTACTGTGAGTATCGGAATTGCTGTGGTTGACAGTAAAACAAGCTGTGAGAGCAGTAAAGAGTTGGTTGGTATTGCTGATAAAGCTCTGTATCGTTCCAAAATGGAAGGGAAGAACCGTTTTTGCGTTGCTAGAGAGTATTAAGGTAATCCTTAATTTATAGGACGAGGTCGATAATATGAGTTTAAAGAGCCAACCTAGTGCTAAAAGGTTAACAATTGGAGTATTGATTGACAGTCTTTATTCTAACTTTGAGGAGAAGATTTGGTCCAGTATTGTTAACACCTGTAAAAGTAAGAATGTTAATTTGATCTGTTTTAACAGCGGTTCTTTACGGGGAATTGAGTATCTGGTTAATGGTAATATGCATATTGCGCAACATTTGGCAACTAAGGATTTATTCGATGGTCTGATTGCTTTATCCGGATCCTTAGGGAATTATATGGATGAAGTGTCATTAAAGCGGTTTTATGACAAGTTTTCTCCATTACCACTGGTTAGTATCAGTCGTCCAATTCCGGGTATGATTAATTTATTGATTGATAATCGGCAAGGAATGCGCGAACTGGTTGAACATATGTTAGAATGCCACGGTTATCAGCGGATTGCTTTTATTAGGGGGCCGGAATGCAATCCTGAAGCCGAGATTCGTTATCAGGTTTACCGGGAAGTTCTCCAGCGGGCGGGGCATCTTGATGAAGAGTTGATCGTCCCTGGTGATTTTAACAGTGAAGCTGGTATCCGAGCAATTGAGATTTTGTTGGATGAACGCAAGGTTACTTTTGATGCTTTAATTGCGGCGAATGACTGTATGGCGCTAACTGCGATTAAAGAACTCCAAAGAAGGGGATATCGTATTCCGGAGGATGTTGCCGTAGCCGGATTTGATGATACTGAGGAGGCAATCAGTCATTTACCGCAACTGACAACAGTTAGCCAACCATTACTGCGGTTAGGGGAAGAAGCGGTAATAACTCTATTGAATACGATTAAAGGTGATTCGGTTGCTACTGAATTTGTCCTTCCAACTAAAGTAGTAATCCGTCATTCTTGTGGCTGCTCTGATTTCAGAGAAATTCATGATCGAATTGAACTTTCTTTCTGCTCCAATACTTCCACCCACACTTCATTCACAACAATGCTCAATCAAGAATTAATGAATGATTTTGCGACGATTCCCGATTTGATAAACTACAAAGGTTGTTTTGCTGATCTGACTAAAGCGCTTGAGCAAGACATCGTTGCGGGTAATACCGGTGCATTCTTAAAGATCTTTGAGGATTGTATTACTAAAAGTATTATTTCAGATCTGAATATTGAGAGATGGTATTCCATCGTTAATAAGATTTTCTTACTTGCACGCGATTACTGGTCAGTCGAACAATTAAAAACAGGCGAGTTATTATGGATGCAGGCAATGATTTTAATTGGTTTTAAGATTGAACAGTCCCAGAAGAAAGCTCAAATTAAGCATCAAAATTACTATGATACGTTGTTTCATGCTTACCATATCTTACTGTCTTCTTTTAATGAAGAAATAATTAAGAAAGTAATTAAGACTGAATTCCCGAAGTTGGGGATTGACAGTTTCTATTTATTTACCATCGAAGATGGCAGTGACTACAATCGGGCCAATCTTTTCTTCCATTATGATTTAAGTGGCCATATCATCTTAGATCCGGATGTTACTTATTTCGATTCCAATCAGCTGATTCCGGGGAAATTTGCCGATGGTGAAGATAACTATGCGTTTATTGTGCAACCGCTTCATGTTAAAGATGAATTACTTGGTTACATGGTCTGTGAAATCGATGTGCCTGATGGAATTATTTATGATACCTTGATCAGTCAGATAAGCAGCGCTTTTAAAGGGACAAGACTGATGAATGAAGTGCGTAAGTATGCTTTTGAGTTGGAACAGAAAGTAAAAGAACGGACCGAACAGCTTCAAGAAGCGCAACAACAGCTGATTGAGACCGCGCATCAGGCAGGTATGGCCGAGATCGCGATTGGAATAACCCATAATATCGGAAATATTATCAACAGTATCAGTATTTCTTCGGAGGAGATTAGTCAGTTGATTAATCAATCCAGACTCGAAGGCTTAAACAAAGCCAATCAAATGTTGCTTATGAATCGTGATCATTTAGGCGAATTCTTCAGCAATGACCCAAAAGGGAAGATTTTACCGGAATATTATATTAAAGTTGTTAATGATTTAATTGAGGACCACGGTAAGCTCCTGAAAGAGTCAGAGTATCTGTTGGAGAAAGTCGAGTTAACCAGAGATATAATCAAAACTTTACAGGATTATGCCAG
>JAKPCT010000237.1 GCA_029553165.1 Bacillota bacterium | reverse complement strand
AACCATCAACCAATAACAAACAACCATCAACTAACCTTTTCTCCCTCCCACACCATATATCCTACCCCCTCTCCTAACATTTTTTATGAAAAAAATTTGTATTTTAAAAAATCGCCGTAAATTGCTATACCAATAACAGTAATAAAAAACAAATTAAAGTATTAGTAATCAGCATGTTGTATTTTTAAGTTGGTTTATACGGCGTATTTAGTATATGGGTTTCATTAGGAGGAGGAATTTAATTTATTTTAACAGTATGGGTTTTAGTATAGGTTAAGGTGTTTTACTATGCCTTAGCTTTTTTATTTGTTTGATTTAGAATTAATGTGGAATACAATTTAAGTATATGAGACGACTGATTTATTTACTGGGAGCAATTGCGCTCGTAACGCTTAGCGTAAAATCCGTTTACTCTGAAGGTACAAAACAGCTTATGCCCAACTCTAGCGATAGGCTTTGGCTGGAGTTTAACGTTTTTCAAACCGGTAGTAACGATTTTGCAGGTTACGATTGCGCAGCTGAGAAAAAGTTATACATCCGTGTACGTTCTGGCGAAAAGGTGTTTTTCGGGTTTAAGATGAACACTCAGAATTATGGCGGAAATGTTTATACCAAACCGGCTAGAGTAAGGTTTAGAATAAGAAAACCAGATGGGACTACAGCCTACCCTGAAACAGCTATGCCAACTTCGGGTAATGGTTATATTACCAGCTACACCCAGGCCATTACTGGACCTAACGGTGCCATACTTAATGGTATTACTATAACTACGGGCTATAGTCCTCTTTCTTTTACTGCTGATCAAACCGGTGATTACTATATTGAATTCAGACATCTTGACAACGGTAGGTGGGCGCTTGAGTTTTTTGATATCACCGTTACCGATGCCAGTAACAACATCATTACTAACCCCGGTGAACCCAATAAGCCTGCTGGCCGTATTTATAGTAAGGGATGGCAAATGACAACAACAAGTTTCACCCAATACCCTGTAAATAACTTTTTCTACGTTTTCACTTCCGATGAGTTTGTTAACAAAATCAATTTCCAGTATTACCCATTCTCATTCAAATTCCAATCAAACTCCTATGGTATAATTCCAGTTGCTTCCGAACCACACTATGTTAAACGTGCCCAAAGTAAGGATAACGACCAAACCGCCAATGCCATGGAGTACAAGGTATATTTGAATGACCCTGACCGCAGCATTTGGCCCACCACTCGCCTTGCTCCCCCTAAAATTCAGGTGTGGGCGGAGGATACCCTTTTCTATGATTACGACTACATGCGCACACCCATGCAGCTTCCCGTTTCCGATTACGATGTGTACTTGGAAAAGAATCGTATTGGCTGTCCCTATAGCTCGGTTGCAATTTTCAAAATGGAGATGAATATCGATGCCTTTGTGGCTATACTGATTGATATTGACGGCAATGGTTATTCCACAAGCGGTAGCGATAGAGTAATTTACCGTAATTTGAAAAAGGGAATTAACTATATACTGTGGGATTTTAAGAACGATGCTGGTGCCGAGGTTCCGGTTGGGGTTTACAATGCTTCGGCCACTTTTTTGGGACGCGGTTCAACCAATTTCCCCGTTTACGATGTGGAGCAGTGCGACGGAGTAAGAACCTCCTCTGTTCGCCCGTTCCGCAAGCTCAACGCAACCATTTACTGGGACGATACATTTATTTCACGCTGGGGTGATGAGACCGGTCAGGGTTTAATGGAT
>JAKPCT010000235.1 GCA_029553165.1 Bacillota bacterium | reverse complement strand
AACCATCAACCAATAACAAACAACCATCAACTAACCTTTTCTCCCTCCCACACCATATATCCTACCCCCTCTCCTAACATTTTTTATGAAAAAAATTTGTATTTTAAAAAATCGCCGTAAATTGCTATACCAATAACAGTAGTAAAAAACAAGGTAAAATCTTAATAATCAATAAGTTAATAGATTTAAAGGCTTTTATACGGTGCATTTTGTATTTGGGTTTCATGAGGAGGAGGAATTTAGTTAAAATTAACAGTATAGGTTTTAGTATAGGTTAAGGTGTTGTACTATGCCTTACCTTTTTTATTAGTATCAACTCGATAAAGGTGTAATAAATATAAATATGAGACGACTGATTAATTCTCTTGGGTTATTAGCGCTACTAGTTTTTAACATTAAAACCGCTTACCCGGAAGGAACCAAACAGCTTATGCCTAACTCAAGCGATAGGCTTTGGCTAGAGTTTAACGTATTTCAAACCGGAAACAACGACTTTGCTGGGTATGATTGTCCTGCAGAGAAGCGCCTAAATATCCGTGTTCGTTCGGGCGAGAAGGTATTTTTCGGTTTTAAGATGAATACCATAAATTATGGAGGAAATGTTAATACTGATCCAACTCGCGTTCGTTTTAGAATAAAAAAACCCGATGGAACCATTGCATACGCCGAAACTGCAATGCCTACTTCTGGTGCAGGGTACATTACAAATTACACACAGGCAATTAACGGTCCAAATGGCGCTAAGCTAAATGGTGTAACTATTACTACTGGTTATACCCCTCTTTCCTTTACTGCGGATCAAACAGGTGATTACTATATTGAATTCAGACATCTTGATAACAGACGTTGGGCTCTTGAATTTTTTGATATCACTGTTACTGATGCCAGCAATAATATTATTACTAATCCAGGTGAACCCAATATACCTGCTGGTAGAATTTATAGTAAGGGGTGGCAGATGACCACAACAAGTTTCACTGAGTATCCTGTTAACAATTTCTTTTACGTTTTCACTTCCGATGAGTTTGTTAACAAAATTAATTTCCAGTACTACCCTTTCTCATTCAAATTCCAGTCAAACTCCTATGGAATAATTCCAGTAGCTTCGGAACCGCACTATATTAAACGCGCCCAGAGCAAGGATAATGACCAAACCGCCAATGCCATGGAGTACAAGGTATATTTGAATGACCCTGACCACAGCATTTGGCCAACAACACGTCTGGCACCTCCCAAAATTCAAGTATGGGCTGAGGACACCCTCTTCTACGACTACGATTACATGCGTACCCCCATGCAGCTACCCGTTTCCGATTACGATGTGTACTTGGAAAAGAATCGAGTTGGCTGTCCCTATAGCTCGGTTGCCATTTTTAAAATGGAGATGAATATTGATGCCTTTGTCGCCATACTTATCGATATTGACGGTAATGGTTACTCAACCAGTGGAAGCGACAGGGTTATTTACCGGGATTTAAAGAAAGGGATAAACTACATACTTTGGGATTTTAAGAACGATGCAGGGGCTGAGGTTCCGGTTGGTGTTTACAATGCATCGGCAACCTTTATGGGCCGTGGACCAACCAACTTCCCCGTTTACGATGTGGAGCAGTGCGACGGAGTAAGAACCTCCTCTGTTCGCCCGTTCCGCAAGCTCAACGCAACCATTTACTGGGACGATACATTTATTTCACGCTGGGGTGATGAGACCGGTCAGGGTTTAATGGAT
>JAKPCT010000112.1 GCA_029553165.1 Bacillota bacterium | reverse complement strand
GACTTGCTGTCACTCCCTGCACGGGAGTGTGGATTGAAACTGCCATTTATAATCATAACCCCTTTGACTTGCTGTCACTCCCTGCACGGGAGTGTGGATTGAAACTTCTTCCAGTTGTCTTTTGTACCTCTCGAAGGCCGTCACTCCCTGCACGGGAGTGTGGATTGAAACATGAACTAATGTAACTACCATTTAAAACCCTCCTTAGTCACTCCCTGCACGGGAGTGTGGATTGAAACAGGTTCCAAGGTAAAGTCATGCTTAAATTCCACTTGTCACTCCCTGCACGGGAGTGTGGATTGAAACAAACGCGTGGATATTACGATAAAACAAATACATCGTCACTCCCTGCACGGGAGTGTGGATTGAAACATAACCATGACTTTGTCAATCTGTGCTAACACTTCGTCACTCCCTGCACGGGAGTGTGGATTGAAACAAGATGTCTTATTTACATCTTGAACCATCTTGAACGTCACTCCCTGCACGGGAGTGTGGATTGAAACGATGCTGGTTTTTCATGTTTCATAATAATTACAATGAATAGGTTGGGAGTGAAATAATATGATTTACATTCCAGATGATTGGATTAGAAATAAAGCTAACCGTCAAGAAATCGAATTAATTTTTGAATATTTGTTTCAAGATATTATTACTAGTGAGATGATTGAAGAAAGAGAAAGAAAGATAGAACGATTAAATCTTTTAGGTGAGGATATTCTTTATTCTAAATTGGTAAATAATGAGATTATTTTTGGAGCGTGAGAGTTATTCGATTTCAATTCTAAAGGAACTTATCTATTTATTTTTTTCTTCCTCAATTTTTTCTAGCAAACCAATTGAATGCTTAGCTAACTTAAACTTCGCTTGTTTCTGTTCCTTAGTTAGTTTTGACCATTTTCGCCGGATATAAAGAATCAAATCAGCTTCATCCTCTGAGAGTGTATCAAGAGAAATACTCTTAGGAGTTGTTTTGTTATCTATATCCAATAACTGTTCAATTGAGACTTCAAAAAAGTTAGCGATCTTAGCAAGGGTTTTATAATCCGGTTCTCTTTTTGCGGTCTCATACATTGCGATGGTGCTGGTGGACACGTTTAATTGCTTAGCTAACTCACTTTGGGTTAGCTTTTTAGCTTTTCTTAATTTTTTTAAATTTCCAGCTAAATTCATTATTCGTCCTCCTAAGCAAATAATATCACTAAAAGTGAAGTTCGAATATATAAAATCACGAATGGTGATATAAAATATTGACATTATCACGAAATGTGATAGAATGAGGTATGAGAATAATTAATTGTAAAGGAGTTGCCAATGTTATCAATCAACCTCTACACCCTCAAACAAATCCGCGCCAGCCGCAGGCGGTACATGATCGAAGACTGTAAGATCACCTGCCCGTTAGCCTGTTACAAAGCAATTGAAACCTTAACCGATTTAAGTTACTCACCTGATGAAAGGTTTGGTATCATCTCCCTCAACACCAAATGCAAACTGGCCGGACTCCATATCATTGCTATCGGTAACTTAAATAACATCCACATCGAACCCCGGGAGATCTTCAAAGCAGCACTGTTAAACAACGCCAGTGCGATCATTGCTTTTCATAACCATCCCAGTGGCGAAGTTGAACCCAGTAACGCTGATCTCGACCTGACCAGAAGAATCCAGGAGGCAGGAAGACTGATGGGGATTTCGCTATTAGACCATCTAATCATTGGACATGAGGGGTATTTGAGTATGAGGGAAAGAGGATATATTATTTGAGGGTATAACCCTCACGCTCCCATTTTATTCTTCCATCTATCTCGTAGATTCACCAACCTTTGATCCGGTATTAGAACACTTGAGGGTTGTCTGGTCAACCCTCAAACTCCCACCATTGGGGACGAAGAAGCGTCCCCAAACCCCTCCAACTGCTAAAATCTGTTAAGATTAGTCATCCTTGACCTGCGGTGGTCACAATTTATAACTACTGCTGCCTAAAAATGAATAGCCCCTTTCTTTATTGCTTACCTATTCATTACCTCACGGCAGCTTCTGGGAAGAAATTCAACTGCCGACGTCTATAAAAACTTCCTATTTTTAAAGCCGCGCGCCAACCTCCCTGTTGGCGAATTTATTCGAGTAAGTATCAGTCAGAGGGGCCTATATTGCCTGCAGATTTTTGAGATGCTGATAAATTGGTAAAAGGTTTGCTATTGGGGCAAACCAACCATGTTCACCTTAATTAAAACGCACACCAAAAATACCTGATTCCAAATGCTGACTGAGCCACTGGGCAGCAGCGAATGGTTCCATAGCAATTGTTATTGCCATTCCGTTCTCGTCAACCCATCCTTGCTTTTGGGCAAAGTGATTAGCGTGTTTTCCATCGGTAAAAGCAAAGAACCAGCCTCTACCGTCAACCTCTCCAATGAAGGGTCTGACATCGTTAATATTCTTTTGGGGTATGGCAATGAAATGCCATTTTGGTAACTTAAAAGCTGCTGTCCAGAGCCGGTCCTGTCCTTCTATGCTGTTCATCTGTTTCACTTCTTCGACTAACAGGTCAAAATCGATATTTTCATAAGACATATACAAGACCTCCTTTGATGATAATATATTTATGATAATAACATATTAATTTAATAAATTAATATTGTCAAGGAAAATAAGTAAGATGGTTATGAAATTTCTTTCAATAAATAATATCAACATCGAACCCCGGGATATCTTCAAAACGGTGAAATCATTGCTTTTAATAATCATTTCAGTGGTGAAGTTTAACCAAATAATAAAAGAAAGGGACGAAGGCGGGTACTGCTACAACCATTCATGAGGATGGTTCATGGCATATTGTATGTCCTCGAGAAACTTTTTAACGTGCCATCCATCCGTTGTTGCATGATGCAAAGTTATCGAAAATGGAAGCATCATTTTCCGTCTTTGAGGACTGTCTTCAAATTCAACTTCAGGGAGAAAGTTCCCCAGACCATTGTTATAGCTAAACTGAAATATATTTTTGTGGTAGACTTTAGGACTTTGAGGGTTAGGCAGTTCTTTAACCCGCCGACGGAACAGTGGGCAAGAGGAAGAAGCGCTCAAAATAAAATGGAGAAGACTATAATGATTTGCTGTTATCGAATCGCAGGAGAGGATGGTATTATATGAAGCAAATTGATTTGAGTTTGGAGGAAGAAAGACCTAAAACCACTGGATATTTTCAAAAAATAATATTATAATATTCTACATGCTTAAGACCAAAAACTAATGAAGATGAAAAGAGAGTCTTTGACAATATGGATACCTCAACTTGTAAAAAGGATTTTGCCTACGGACTAAAAAGAGGCTATCCTATCGCTTTAGGATATGTCCCCGTTGCCTTTACTTTTGGCTTGATGGCCGTTAATGGCGGGATCTCTCCGCTGATGGCAGTATTTATATCGTTGAGCAATCTGACCAGTGCCGGACAGTTTGCCGGGACGAACCTCATTATCGCCGGTGCTGGACTGTTTGAAATTGCGATAACTACTTTTGTGATTAATATCCGCTATATGTTAATGTCTCTCTCGTTATCCCAAAAGATCAATCCCGATATTCCATTGCTGCAAAGATTGATCTTCAGCTTCGGGATTACGGACGAAACCTTTTCAATTGCCTCCATGGAGGAAGGGAAGCTGTCCGCTTCCTACATGCTGGGACTGATTTTGGGGCCGATCATCGGTTGGAGCTTAGGCACCGCTTTAGGCGCGTTCACCTCTTCGGCGCTGCCCGAGTATATCAGCAGTGCCATGGGAATTGCCCTCTACGCCATGTTTATTGCAATCATCGTGCCTCCAGCCAAGAAATCCAGGCCCGTCTTTCTGATTATTGCGATTGCCGTTGCGATCAATGTTTTGCTTAAATACATTCCGTCCTTCAGTTTTATCTCCAGTGGATTCAGAATTATTATTGCTACTGTTTTGGGAGCCGGAATCGGTGCTGCCCTGTGGCCTATTGAGGAAGCGAAAAAGGAGTAGGAAGATGACCTATACATTAACTGCTGTGTTATTGATGGCCCTGGTTACTTATATCCCAAGGGTACTGCCAATATCGATCTTCAGAAGCGAAATAAAGTCAAAATACATCAAATCTTTCTTGCAGTATGTCCCTTATGCTGTCTTAGGAGCACTGACCTTTCCGGAGATCATCAATTCCACCGGTAATTTTAAGACAGCCCTCTTTGGTACCGCTGTCGCCCTGGCCCTTGCCAACATGGGAAAAAGTCTTGTCATAGTCGCCCTTGGGGCGATCTTAACCGTCTTAATTACGGGGATGTTTCTTTAAGCACCGCAACCTGCTTGGTTATCTCACCCTTGCAACCGCCCTGGTCAGGGAGCTGTCTGCCTTTATCTTCAGCGGAAAAGCAATCACCTCAAACTGGCCTGCATTGAGTAATTGCCCCAGATTGGTCAGGTTTTCCAGAATATAAACATTATTCATCAGGAATAGCTTATGGATCTCAAAAGGGTAGCGGTCTGGCGAGGGAAGGTCGATTCCGACCATTTTGACCTTCTTGGCGATTAGAAACTGGCCGAGTTCCATATCCAGACAGGGATGAGCTTCGTAATACTCTTTTGTGCCATAGTATTTGTCAAAACCGGTATAGAGCAATACAATACTGTCCTCTTTTACCAATGTCTCATATTCGGGTATCAATTTGATTATTGCCTGGTCTCGGACGTCCAGGATACAACCTTCGGCAATGAATGACTCCAGCGGGAATTTGGAAATATATTGTTGGCAGTCGACGAGGTGCATCGGAGAGTCGATATGTGTGCCTGCATGCATATTGGTAACTAGTTTGTGGTTGTTGTGTTGATCCGGCTCCAAATATTTTATCTGTAACAATTTAGTCTCAATATCCCCAGGATAAACCGGCATCTTATCTTTAATTTCATGGGATAAATCAATCAGTTTCATCAATATTTGCTCCCTTTACAATAGGTTACCATAGATTTAGATACCAGATCGAATATTTCCTCTTTTGATATTGTTGGTGTGTTAAGACGCTTGAGATTCTACTGGTATTCCTACGCTTCTTGGATGGAGCGACACCGCTTCTCGCTTCTTCGAGTTGAAGAATTGTTTAAACAATTCTTCTAAAATGAGTAGTTTCTTCTAGAATCAACTTACCTACTCATTAACCATGCCGGTTTCGGCGCCTTTTTGGTAACTTTTTGGGGTTCACTTCTTTGAATTGAAGAATTGTACTAAAATGAACCGCTAACCTGTTCATTACAATTCTTCTAAACCCGCCCGCCGGAACAGTGTACCAACAGAAAGAACATTCAAAATAAGTTTTCAAAAAGGTTTGGAGGAAGAGAGGTCTCTTCATTATATAAACCAATTGAAGATATCGATAAGTTTCTATTGTCTAGTATAGATTTGACAGACATTAAGGTATATAATAACGATTGAAAAGAATTTTGGAGTAAAGATTCGGACTTTTACTCTGATGAAATATAGTTGTTGCTACTAACAAATTGATTTTGGAGATAGGAGTAAGTAGGTGGAAGAATGGACCGAAAAACGCTGTTAAAACCAATCTGGTTAATAATTATTTTTTTGCTCCTTGGTTTTACGGGCTGTAATCCCAAGGTAAATTCTTCGCGGGCGAAGATCGGGTTTGGCGTCGAAAGAAAAAAAGATCAGGTCTACTATTATGGACTAACGGGTGAGTTGGAAAAGACGATTGATCTAAAGAAGAAGATTGTAACCTATCAAAATAAGACCCGACAGTTCTTTGAATGTTATTGTGTAAGTGGAAGCCCTTTTTATTCACTGTGGTCATTAAGAAATGACGACCGGTTTTTAAACGCCCTTCCTGCTCAAAAGATGATTTACTATAATAATACGGTTTCACAAGAAGTTTATTCCTATAACGAGATTGGTTTAGTAAAATTATCAAAATTTGATTCTGGTTTAGGACAGAAATACAGTTATGATCAATATGGTTTATTACAATCTTACCGGGCAGCACATAACGACATTAATTACGAATATGAATACAATTCATTGGGATTAATTATTAAGAGGATTGGATATTCCAAGAAGGTTCTAAGCTCAACAATACTTTATGGATATAACAGCAATAGACAAATTAGCATGATCAAATATTTTAACGCGGATAATGAACAAGTATCTAAAGAGATCTTCTATTATAATGAGCAAAATCAAATAACCAGGATTGAAAGTTATAAGGGTAATGGTAAATTAGAAAGAAAAGTTATTTATCTCTATAATCCGGATGACACGGTAAGAGAGTCGCTTTATTATGATTATCAAGATCAACTATATACAAGATACGAATATACTTACAATCAATCCGGAAATTTAAACGAAGAAAAGCAATATGATGAACCTAAGGGTACTTTATTAATGCAAAACAAATTAGAGTATGATAATGAAGGGCGGCTTATCAAGGTCCAATGTAAAACTCAAAATTCAGAAGAATATTGTGTTTATCAATATGATGATTAGGTGGCAATGTAACCGATTAAGATATTGATTAGTATAGTGATTGAAGGACTGGGTTCTGTTAGTAGTGGGACACAGTCCTTTTTTGCTGTTTTAAAATCATTACATAAAAAGCAGGAAATAGTTTCACTAATAGCCAATTAATTGCAAAAGATTGGAAAGGAACAATGAGTTTTGACCATGGAGGGCTGAAACTAAAGGAGGCTCATTGTAATGAGTAATTTTGCAATTGAGAAAAGTCCAAAACGGGAAGAGTTAAATAAAGGCTCATTGTAAAATCAAATTGAACTAATAAAAATCCATAGTGACCTTTTCTGTTGTAAAATGAATTTACCATAAAACATTAACAGCAGAAAGGTGATCACTATGGACAATACACAGTTTACACCAAATCCGCGAAAGAA
>JAKPCT010000181.1 GCA_029553165.1 Bacillota bacterium | reverse complement strand
GCTGAGGTTTTATCCTCCCTTGACGATAAAATCGACCTTCTGACAAGGCAGAATAAAACATTGGAGGATTTGGCACAGGCATATTTCCGTAAATGGTTTATTGAGGATGCGAGCAAAGAGTGGGAAGTTGTTCCTATATCTGAAAAATTTGATGTTTTATTGGGAGGTACTCCTTCTCGAAAAATTGAATCATATTGGACGAATGGTACAATAGGTTGGATTAATTCAGGGAAAATTAATGAGTTCAGAATAATTGAAGCAAGCGAATATATTACTGAAGAAGCTCTTAACAACTCTTCAGCAAAGTTACTTCCCGCTGGAACAACTGTATTAGCAATTACAGGAGCAACATTGGGAAAAATCAGCATGGTATTGCGCTCATTTGCAGCTAATCAGTCTGTAATTGGTTTAGTGCCAAAAGCAGAATTATCGAATAATTTTATTTTCCTTTGGTTAAAAGAGAATATAAATGCTCTGATTAGCATGCAAACGGGAGGGGCTCAACAACATATTAATAGCAATGATGTAAAAAGTTTTGACGTTATTGTTCCAGATACAGTCGCATTAAGCCTGTTTAGAAGAAAAATTGATCCATTGATGTTAAAAATATCTCAAAATTGCTTTCAAATAAATACCTTAAATAAACTCCGCGATACCTTACTTCCTAAACTTATAAGCGGCGAAATCCGTGTAAAAATGTGAGGTGAAAAACATGCCTAAGCTTTGCGAATCTGCAATAGAGAAAATGGCAATAGAAGAACTGGTAGAATTGGGTTATACATATCTTTCCGGTCCGGATATAGCACCGGATGCACTTTTAGCCGAGCGCAATAGTTACGGTGAAGTTCTGCTCAAAAAAAGACTGACCGATGCGGTAGTGCGGCTTAATCCCGCTCTTCCTTATGATGTGGTTTTGGAGGCAGTAAACAAAGTATCCCGCATCAGTTCTTCAAATTTGATTGCTGACAACGAAACATTCCACAAAATGCTGGTTGACGGTGTGCCTGTCGAATACCGCAAAAATGGAGAAATTGTCGGGGATTATGTAAGGCTTGTGGATTTTTCGGAAGAAGGAACCGACAACAACGAATTTCTTGTAGTCAACCAGTTTACCGTTATTGAGAACAATAACAATAAACGCCCGGACATTCTCCTGTTTATCAATGGTATTCCTATGGTGCTGTTCGAGTTGAAAAATCCGGCTGATGAAAACGCCACCATTCGCAAAGCCTATGACCAAATCTGCACATATAAGGCCACCATCCCAAGTCTTTTTACATATAACGAGATATGCGTTATTTCAGATGGGCTGGAGACAAAGGCAGGTTCGTTAACCGCTCCATTCTCTCGTTTTTCCACATGGAAAACAAAAGACGGGCTGAATGAAGCCTCACGGTTTGAAGATCAGCTTACCACGCTTATTCACGGGCTGTGCAACAAGAAAACCCAGCTCGACTATATACGCAATTTTATAACCTTTGAAAAGAGCAAAACTGAGGATAAAAAGACCAAGATAATAAAAGTAGAAACTGTTAAGAAGATTGCCGCCTATCATCAGTATTACGCTGTGAATAAAGCTGTTAAAAGTAC
>JAKPCT010000174.1 GCA_029553165.1 Bacillota bacterium | reverse complement strand
TAAAGTTGAAAGCTCCTCAGGAGTCCTCACCCATATATTCATGAGGATTTCCCGTGTCATTCTGAGAATAGTGGGGCTGTGAATTTCAAAAGACAAGTATTCGTTTAACTCATCCTTAATTTGCGTTTCGTCCTTACCCTCAAGTACAAGTTCTACTGTTTTATTGAGCCATTCCAATTTAATGGAACGGGACAGTCCAACAATCTTTGCCATCTAAATTACCGCCTTTACTTTAATGAATGGGACAATTACTTCGTCAATGGAAATGCCCCCGTGCGTCATTACTTCTTCATTCTTATTATCAAAAGAAACACCTGACTCGCAGACGTAGTATTTATAGTCTTTATCCAAGTAATATCCCGGATAAGTCACGACTTTGTCTCCAAAAGAATCCTTTTCTTCCGCAAAATCTTTCAGTACAAACATCCTCTTGGATCTGGTTTCCACCTCGACTCCAGCATTGCGGATAGCTCCTGCTCCGATGCAGGGAGTGTTGCCATGATCGGATGTTATATAAATATTAAATCCTTGTGAATATAAATCTTGTATTAATGTTTGTAACTTGCCGCTTTTTGCCAATAACGAAACGTCATTATACATCCCTACACGGCCTTGCTTTTGACCGTGAACTAAATCGTCTATATCATTAATGATAATAGCCGCAAACCTTGTAAAATGACTAATGGGCGGATTGTAGCCCTTTGCATATAAGCTTTGCTGTTTGGTATATCCCCTGTTCTTGGCAGCCTCCATAAAGCCCTTTTCTTCTTGGCTTAAAGTAAAAGGATTTTCCAACTCACGTGGATACTTTCCGCTGAGCAGGCCTTGCCTTGAGATCGCTGTCGTCGTCGGTATAAGAGCATAGGTACAATGGTATTCATAGTCAATGCCTTCCCAATATCGTGAGATGACTTCAAAATCAAACAAAGACATCCCATCCATGACAATAAGAGCAGTTTTGCCATGCGCTATAAAATCAATTACTTTAGGCAAGATAGCAGGAGCCTCTTTTTTGGTCTCCCCGGAAAGCCTTTGATAGCCGTTAAATATAAACTTTTTAAACTCCTCATCCGCAAAACCTGCATCGATTGAAATATTTGCCTTGGCAGCGTAATAATCAATCAAAGCCTTTTTACGGGCAATCTCAATCCAGCCATTTGCAGTAATACCGGATTTGTCGCCGGAAGGCAATAGGTTTTTTATCATTAAATCACAATAGTTTTTAATATTTCCCTTTGAAAAGACCGTATCTGAAATAAATTTTTCA
>JAKPCT010000168.1 GCA_029553165.1 Bacillota bacterium | reverse complement strand
GCTGAAATAATTCAAAAATCTTTAGAAGTAAATTTAAAAAATTATTTGGATGAACGATTTGCTGAGGATTTTGAAATAGACACCGAGATGATTGGTGATTGGCCGATGTCCGAAGTTGTTCAGCCGGAGTTAGTGGCCCATAAAGAACTTCTTAGCGGACGTCCTTTAGAAAAGGTGTTTATAGGTTTGATTCCGACTTCAAAATCTTATGAAATTCCTGCCTTTTTAAATTTTGGCGGTTGGAATGAATGCCCGGATTCGGAGATTCATGTTGCGATAATGCGTTATTGGCATGAAAAATATGGGGCAGATATTATTTCCGTAACACCGGATACTGTTGAGTGTACAGTTAAAAAACCGCCACAAACGAAAGAAGAAGCCCTAGCTCTGGCTAAAGAACAATTTATTTATTGTCCTGATATTGTATTTCAAGGAACAGGAACTATTTCCAATTTGGCAGCAAGTTTAATTAATGCTGAAAACTGGTATTTCTGGTGGGATTAAGATCTGATTTCCTAATGTGAGTTGGATTATGTTACGCTCCCAATTTTATATGTAAGCTAGAATATGATCATGAGAGGAGTAGCTTAGAAGTGAAAGTATCGGTTATTTTAGGGCATCCCTACAGTAAAAGCTTTAATCATGCGATTGCCGAAACAGTGGTTACGACACTGCAAAAAAATGGGCATAAGGTCTATTTTCATGATCTCTATGCCGAAAAATTTAATCCCTTAGTTACTGCCAGTGATTTTGCAGGTCAAAGTTTGGAAGAGGTAGTCCAAAAACACCAAGCTGAGATTAAAGAAGCAGAGGGGATTGTAATCGTCCATCCGAATTGGTGGGGGCAACCTCCGGCCATCCTGAAAGGGTGGGTTGACCGGGTTTTATGGAATAACGTTGCCTATCAGTTTGATGAAGCTGATAATGGCGGTGGCGTACCAAAAGGGTTATTGAAAGCAAAGTCGGCTTTAGTCTTTAATACTTCAAATACACCTGCTGAAAGAGAGGAAACAGTGTTTGGCGATCCGCTCGAATCGATCTGGAAGAAGTGTATCTTTGACTTTTGCGGTGTCAAAGAAGTTTACCGGATGATGTTTAGAGTGATTGCTGACAGTACGGATGCAGAACGGAAGCAATGGTTAAATGAGGTGGCAGCGATTGTTAGTCGTTACTATCCTGAAGAGAGCACAGATTGAGGAGAAAGCTAAATGGATTCAAAAGGAGTACATCTATGGGGACGAAGTACGCCAACATTTATGTAAGAAATAAAACGCTCGATGAGATCGAAAAGGTGTTAATTAATGAACATCAAAATAGGTCAGATGATGAATCGTTTCGGGTGTTTCAAAATTTACTTGGGGCACAAACAGTCTCTAACGAACAGGAGCTTTTGGTGAAACGACTTTTGAAGCTGAGTAATAAAATAAGTAATAAATATTATATTGGCGAAATAGTTACGGATTAGATTACTATTCTAAATGATAATTTTGAATGGGAATCTGTGAAAGATATTGCCAAGAAATATTCTAAAGTTCTTGCTGGAATTTGGTTGTCGGTTGGGTATTTTGATGATGATATCTTTGAACTTAATTTATTTGAAAATGGAAAAAGGATTGCTGGCCATACATCGGGTGCAACGGACTTTTATGGTCTAAAGCCAGAACTAGGTGACGTTACAACAATAAAATTGAAACTCAATTTAGAACTTTCAGAATTCGAATTAGCTAAGATTTTTAAGCTAAAATTTTTAGCAGAGAAAATCATCGAATTGGAAAAGGTCTTTGGGATTTCCCTGAGATTGGATGCTAATCGGTATAAAGATTCTGATGAAGAATTGAAACGTAAGTTTAAAATCATTAATTTATAAGAATTGTTGCTTTGGTTAGTTCAATAAAAGAGAGTTAATTAAAACGTTTTCTTTGTAATAATAAGGAAGTGATTCAGACAATGAAACCAACTTTTAAATATCAGCCCTTTCAAGTAGGACAGGAACGGATTGTTTCCGAACTTGTTTGGGAAGTATTTGCAGAGTTCGAAGCGCCGGAATACTCGGATGAAGGAATCAATACTTTTAAAGAGTTTATCAAACCGGAAGCGTTACGGCAAAGAGTTACAAATGGAGATTATCAGATTTATTGCTGTTTTAATGAAGCGGAATTAGTTGGAGTCTTAGCGTTAAGAGATCGAACCCATATTTCATTATTATTCGTTAAAAAGAACTATCATCGTCAAGGAATTGCCAAAGAATTATTACGGTTGGCTCTTGAAGAGCTTCAAAAGTCTGGGTCACAAGTTGAATCAATAACCGTTAATTCTTCGCCATATGCAGTCAAAATCTATGAGAGACTTGGTTTTATTGCAACAGACACCATGCAGGAGAAAGATGGGATTAAATATACACCAATGAAAAAAATTATAATTTATTATAATTGATGTTAGTAAATGATTAAGGAGGTATCAATATGGCGTTATTTGCCAAAATTTTATTTCTGGGAATGGGGATTTATATGTTGCTGGGATCAATTTTAAAATGGGACAATTTGTTGAAGGGTAGAAAAGAAGCACGATTGGCTAGTCTTATTGGTGAAACCGGAGTCCGGTATTTCTATGGTATTCTAGGAGCGTTGTTAATTGTGGTCGGTGTAATGATGTTTTTTGGTAACTATGATTTTCTGTTTCAATGATCGGTTTATTAATTGCTAAGGGAGTGAATCAATTGAAACGGTTTAAAAGTAATGGCTGCTTCCTCTTGGTTTTATTGCTGTCAGTAATTGTTTACATACCAATTGCTTCAACAGAAGCTTCAACCACTTGTAATCTGAACTGGGATGTTGAAAAACAGGTTATTGAAGGATTTGGTGGTTCCGGAGCCTTTCGACAAGCCAAAAATTTGTTGGAGTATCCCGAGAAGGATCGTAATCTGATCCTCGATCTCTTATTTTCCCAAGAGAAGGGGATTGGATTAAGCATCGTCCGTAATATTATTGGCGACGGTGGTGATTGGGGGAAGCCGATTGATGGTCCATCACCCAGTATCCAACCTCAGGATGGTGTCTGGAACTGGAAAGGGGATGAAGATCAGATTTGGTTGATGAATGAAGCCCGGAAACGAGGGTGTACCCGTTTTGTCAGCACCGCCTGGAGCCCTCCGGCTTGGATGAAAACTAATAACAGTGTTATCAAAGGTGGTGAATTACGCCCGGATAAATATCAAGCCTTTGCCGAATACCTTGCCAAATATGTTCAGGGTTATAAAGAACATCATAACATTGATATTTATGCAATCTCGCCAACCAATGAACCGGACCTTAGTACCGATTATTCATCTTGTCTCTGGACGGGATCACAATTAAAAGAGTTTATCAAAGATCACCTTACTCCGACTTTGAAACGGGAAAACCTTGGAGTTAAAGTTATTTTGCCGGAAACGATGAATTTTGGCGAAGACTATGCGCTCGAAACGTTAAATGATCCTGAAGCAAGTCAGGGAGTTGATATTATTGCTTCGCATGCATATGACTTTAAAGCCAAACCATTTCCGGTTGCCAAAAGTCATAATAAATCCATTTGGCAGACTGAGGTTTCCAATATCGGATTTAATGACGGGAGTATTGACGACGGCTTAAAATATGCGAAACTGCTCCATGACCATATGACTGTAACCGAGGTTAATGCCTGGTTTTATTGGTGGTTATTTTCATATAAAGACGGAGAAGCACTAATTCATTTGGATACTGATTACAAAATTTATCGAACTTTCAAACGCCTTTATACAATCGGTAATTACAGCCGTTTTGTTCGACCTGGATATGTCAGGATTGATGCCGAACAAAATCCGGTTGACAATGTTTTTGTTACTGCCTACAAAGATAAGACTACTGGCAAATTTGCAATTGTAGTTATTAATAACGGCAATGAAGAGCGGCAGATTGATTTTAAATTAAATCAATTTCCAAAGCTGAATATGCTTGTTCCATATCGAACCTCGGCTAATGAAGATTTAGCTAAATTAGGCAAACTAAAGGTTAAAAATGGTGTTTTTAATACTTCCTTAAAACCAAAGAGTGTTACGACCTTTGTGCCGGTCAATGGTGAACTCCCTGAACAGTTAAGTTTCAGGGAGAGCTTGTCGCCAATTGAAGCAGAAGATTTTGACAGCCAGTCTGGAGTGAAGATTGAACCCACCATTGATGGTGGTTCAGCGGTCGTATTCACTAAAAAAGGCGCTTATACAGTCTATCGTAACTTGAACTTTAATAATGGCACTGAAGCTTGCGAATTGCGTTTAGCGCTTTCGGGGCCGGGCAAACTGGAGTTGTTTTTATATAGCCCAATCGGCACCTTGATTGGGAAATATTCATTGGCAGAAAACGACAAGAAGTCTGCCGCTTGGAAGAAGACTGTTTATGAAACGGTATCGATTCCAACCGAAAAGGTAAGAGGCGTAAATGATCTTTGTTTGGTATTTACACCTTGGGATCAGGGCGCAACCGTAAAAGTGGATTCATTTTTGTTTAAAGGTGTTGTAAAGCCACCAGCGGGTAAAATAAAGCTTCAGATGGAGACAGCGACAAGCCAGAACGAAACTAATACAATTGCGCCACGCTTTAAGATAATTAATAGTGGGACTGTTCCGGTAAATCTGGAAACAGTAAAGATCCGTTATTTTTATACACTTGATACTGAAGCGCCGCAACAATTCGAATATCGTGGCGGAACATTGCCTGCTACTGCAGTGATTGGAACTGTTAATAAGTTAAACGTTTTAGTTCCGCAAGCCAATTACTATCTTGAAGTAGGTTTTAACAATACTGCAGGAACCCTGGAACCCGGGAATGAAGTTGAAGTCCGGGTGGCATTTTCGATCCAGGGAGGAATCTACCGGCAAGATAATGATTTCTCATTCAATCCGGATCAGGGTGGAATGGTTGCTTGGAATCAGATCGCCGGTTATATCAATGACGGATTGTGTTGGGGAAGCGAGCCGTCATTGTTAACCAATTCCGGATTTGAAACCGGTACTACCGATGGCTGGTTTAATTTCGGAGAGATCAAGCTTAGGATCACCGATGAGACTTCCCATACCGGAACCTATGCGGTATTAGTTTCCGGGCGAAATGAATCCTGGCAGGGAATAGCCCAGGATATCAGCAAGATCATGAAGCCAGGTAAAAAATATGAGGTTTCTGCCTGGATTAAGCTTAAAGATAAAGCTTATAGCGTCGGACGGTTGAGCGTAAAACGGACTGATGACCGGGGTGACAACTACTCCTGGATTGATTCGAAACCTGTTAATGATGAAGAATGGACCTGTATCAGCGGTATTTATGAGTTGAACGTCACCGGAACATTGAAAGAATTAGTGTTATATTCCGAAGGTCCGGAGCCAGGTGTAGAATACTATGTTGATAATGTTATTGTTAAAGAGCTAATCGACTGATAAAAGTAAACGTTAATTTTCAAAAGGTTACCCATTGTGGGTAGCCTTTTTTATCTGTTCAGCCTAGGAGTATCATAAATTTTTTAAAAATTAATCGTTATTTTTAGGAATATTTTTCAAGGCCGATTGATATCCTTTAATGAGAAGCATGGTGCAATTAAAGGAGGAATTATTATGGAACGCAAAGCTTTAAAAACAATATCTAATCTTCTGTCAAAAACTGCGGGGTTGGTTTTCTTCTCATTCTTAGCAATTTCATTGGGAGTAGTCTTTGGATTGCTTTTTGAAGGATGGGTGAAGGATCAACCGGGGACACCGGTTGGTACCACCAACAGTACGATCGAAACGGTTGATTTACCGGTTGAACAGATTGAAACTTCTCCTCAGGCTGAAGAGAAGATTAGCAACAACACTACTAAATCGGCAACCCAATCAGTCGCTGAGGTCAAATACAAAGTGCGGGTTGGTCCATATGCCAGTCGAAATGAGGCGTTAACCGTTTCCAAAGAACTTGAAAAACTGGGTTATCCGGTTTATGTTGGCAATAGTGAACCGTTTGCGGTCCAGGTTGGTGCTTTTGGGACCCAAAACAATGCTGAGAAATTAAAACAAGAGTTGAATGGGATTGGATTTAAAAGTTACATCGAAACCAAATAGATATAGCCAAATCACAAAGAGACCAGGATTTTAAGACAAAATGTCAAATAAATTCTTAAAATGGCCGATAGGCCGTTTTTTTTATAGTAAGAAATTGCTCCTTAAGGGCAATAATTTAAAAATAACAAGAATCACGAATCTGGATTAAGGATGTTTAACAAAATTGTAAAAAATGTTGGATAATAAAGCCCAATTAACTTGTAAAAAGTGCTAATTAGTGTTAATCTTATTTATGAACTAGTGTTTGTATTAGATAAAGTTACCTCAACAAATTTTACGTCTTAGGAGGATTATAATGGCATGTAATTGTCATTGTAACTATTCTGCGGAATCAGATGATCGGTATCAAAAACTGGAGAACATTATCCGTGAATATAAGGATAAGCCAGGGGCTTTGATACCCGTGCTTCATCAAGCCCAGCAACTTTTTGGTTATTTACCGAAAGATGTTCAGACCAAAATTGCCGAAGGATTAAATCTTCCATTAAGTGAAGTTTATGGAGTGATTACCTTTTATTCATTCTTCACTACCGAACCCCGAGGAAAACATACAATTGGTGTTTGTATGGGTACGGCTTGTTATGTTAAAGGTGCGGCTCAGATTCTTAAAGAATTACAAGAACAATTGTCGGTCGAGATTGGCGGGACAACTGAAGATGGTTTGTTTTCCCTAACAGTCACTCGTTGTCTGGGGGCTTGTGGTTTAGCACCTGTGATTACGATTGGTGAGGATGTATATGGGAGACTCACTGCCGATAAAATCAAAGATATTCTGGATAATTACCGGGAAAACAATTAATATGGTTTGAACATCGGACTCCGAATTATATTAATCAATCTTCATTTGAAAGATCATCTTAGTGGGATTATGACTTCTAAGGGGGATAATAAATGGGATTTTATCGGACACATGTTCTAGTTTGTGCTGGAGCAGGATGTATCTCATCAAATTGTAAAGCGGTTCACCGCTCTTTGGTAACCGAATTACAAAACTTGGAGTTAAGCCAGGAAATTAAAGTTGTTGAAACCGGATGCATCGGAAGTTGTGATTTGGGGCCGGTAATAGTGCTCTATCCTGAAGGAGTGTTTTATCAAAAAGTCCAACCCGAAGATGTCAAATTGATTGTTGAGGAACATTTATTAAAAGGGAGACCGGTACAGAAATTACTATACCAAACTAACAATGAAGTTTTTTTGAAATATGAAGATATTAACTTTTTTAAACGTCAGGTACGAATTGCCTTACGAAATGTAGGGATAATCAACCCTGAAGTTATTGAAGAATATATTGCCCGTAATGGTTATCTGGCTTTGGGTAAAGCATTAACTGAGATGCAACCGGTTGATGTGATCGAAACAATTAAAAAATCAGGTTTGAGAGGCCGTGGCGGAGCAGGATTCCCTACCGGGTTAAAGTGGGAATTCACGATGAAAGCTTCCGGCGCACAAAAATATGTGGTATGTAACGCTGACGAAGGCGATCCGGGAGCATTTATGGATCGCAGTATTTTAGAGGGTGATCCGCATTCGGTCCTTGAAGCAATGGCAATTGCCGGATATGCGATCGGGGCTCAGCAAGGTTATGTCTATGTCCGGGCCGAATATCCGTTAGCAGTTGAACGGTTGGCAAAAGCAATCGAACATGCTCGTGATTATGGTTTGTTGGGTAATAATATTTTTGGGACTGATTTTAATTTTGATGTTGAGATCAGGGTTGGTGCCGGCGCTTTTGTTTGCGGTGAAGAAACTGCGTTAATCGCTTCCATTGAGGGCAAGCGCGGCGAACCAAATCCGAAACCGCCGTTTCCTGCGGTTAAAGGCGTCTGGGGAATGCCTACCTTATTAAATAATGTAGAAACCTATGCTAATATACCACCGATTATTTTAAAAGGTGCTGATTGGTTTGCCGGCATTGGGACTGAAAAAAGCAAAGGGACCAAAGTCTTTGCTGTTGCCGGGAAGATCAATAATACCGGGCTGGTTGAAGTGCCGATGGGGACCACGCTCCGGGAGATCATCTTTGATATTGGTGGCGGTATTTTGGGAGGGAAACGCTTTAAAGCAGCCCAGACCGGAGGTCCTTCAGGAGGTTGCCTGACTGAAGACCATTTGGACCTGCCAATGGATTATGAGAGTCTTACCGCTGCAGGTTCAATGATGGGTTCGGGCGGTCTGATTGTGATGGATGAAGACACCTGTATGGTGGATGTTGCCCGGTTTTTTCTGGAATTTACCCAGGATGAATCTTGTGGTAAATGCACTCCGTGCCGGATCGGGACGAAACGGATGCTGGATATTTTAACCCGGATTACTCAAGGTAAAGGTGTTCCGGCTGATCTTGAGACATTGGAGACGGTTGCGAAGACGATCAAGCAAACTGCTTTATGTGGTTTGGGCCAGTCAGCCCCTAACCCTGTGTTATCAACACTGCGGTATTTCCGGAGTGAATATGAGGCTCATATTTATGACAAAACCTGTCCGGCCGGGGCTTGCAAAGCTTTATTAGCATATAAAGTCAAACCGGAGTTCTGTAAAGGTTGTGGCCTTTGTGCCAAAAATTGTCCGGTAAACGCCATTTCCGGAGAACCAAAGAAGGTTTATACCATCGATCAGCAACTCTGTGTTAAATGTGGGCTTTGTGCGCAGAAATGCCCATTTAAAGCGATTGATTACCGATAATACTGTATAATTCAAGCTAAAATAAAAGAAGGAGCGATTAATATTTAACGCTTCTTCTTTTTTCTTTAATAAACCTTGTTAGAATTAAAATTAATTTTATAAATTATCTGTTATTGAAAATTTAATACCTTCTGCCATAGCAATGAGATAAAAGAGAATATCGATCAAAGAAAAATCTGCTATCATTACTGCTAACAAAAATGATGGATTTCCTATTATGGACAAACTTAAACCTTCTTGTAATCCAAGAAAAATTATTGAAAGTATATTTCCGATAAAACATCAAAGTAATGCCAGTACTGCACCAGATATTTGGAATGCCCGCGAATCTCCTTTTCCAAAATGAGAAATACTTTTCCCTACAAGAAAGCCGACTCCAATAGCCATAATTCCAAACTGATAATGCGTAATTAAAGTTATTGTTGCCCACAAAATTGCCGAAATTATTGCCGCAATACTTCCTGCAATAATTCCAAGCTGTAAATTTCCTTCCTCGTGATATATTATTGATGGATCAGGAATTATATAACCGTATTTGCCATCAGGGAAATAGACTTTAAGCCAGGATGATTTTTTGCTTTTTGGGTCGATCTGAATCATTTCGCCGGGAGTCAATTCGGATACAACCGGAGCGTTCTGATTTGTGTAGGCATAAACTTTGGTATTACTTTGAATTGTGATGATTTCCATTATTGAAACACTCCTTCAGATAATTTTTAATTTTACCATAAAATGTTTGTATTTTAAATAATAAGTTTTATAAAAGAACTAATTTAGATTGCCTAAACTATATATTGTGTTATAAAATATATATGGCAACAAGATATTGTATGGATACATAATTAACCAATATTGGAGGAAGAAGAGATGCAGCTATCTTCAAATGCGAAAACGGTTTTAGAGCGTCGCTACTTAATGAAGCGAGATGGAAAAGTAATTGAAACCCCTGAAGATTTGCTTAAACGAGTGGCAACAGCAATCGCTCAAGTTGAAATAAGTGCTTTTGGAACCTCAAAGGAAGAGGTTGAAGAATTAACCAAGACATTCTTTACGTTGATGGATGAACGGAAGTTTATGCCAAACTCACCAACGTTGATGAATGCAGGCCGTGAGTTAGGGCAGTTGTCAGCTTGTTTTGTTTTACCAATTGATGATTCGATGGAAAGCATCTTTGAATCGTTAAAAGTAGCAGCTTTAATACATAAAAGTGGCGGTGGAACAGGTTTTAATTTTTCGCGGATTCGTCCCAAAAATGACCAAGTTGGCAGTACCGGTGGGGTAGCCAGTGGGCCGCTTTCTTTCTTGCGGGTCTTTAACGCCAGTACCGAAGCGGTTAAACAAGGCGGGACGCGTCGTGGAGCCAATATGGGAATTCTGCGGGTTGATCATCCGGATATCCTTGAATTTATTGATGCGAAAAAGAATAAAGGTGAGATTACTAATTTTAACTTGTCAATTGCGCTAACCGATGTGTTTATGGAGGCTTTGGAGAAAGGTGACGATTACTTTTTAATCAATCCCCGTACCAATCAGCCAACCGGTAAGTTGGCAGCACGTGAAGTGTTTGAGAAGATTGTTGCTTCTGCTTGGGAAACAGGGGATCCGGGAATTATTTTTATTGATCGGATCAATGAAGATAACCCTACTCCGCATATTGGCGCTTTAGAGAGTACCAATCCCTGTGGTGAGCAACCTTTGTTACCTTATGAATCCTGTAATCTTGGGTCAATCAATCTGTCCTTGATGGTTAAGGTGGACAATGCCGGAAAGTATGAAATTGATTGGGATGAGTTGGGACGGGTCACCCATTTGGCAGTCCGTTTTCTTGATGATGTGATTGAAGCCAATCGTTTTCCAATCCCAGCGATTGAAACCAACACTAAAGCAAACCGGAAGATTGGATTGGGGGTAATGGGTTGGGCCGATCTGCTGTTGAAATTGCGAATTTCCTACTGTTCTGATGAAGCAATCCGCTTAGCGGAACAGTTAATGCGGTTTATTGATACCGAATCAAAAAAAGCTTCAGCCGAATTAGCAGAGATTCGTGGTGTCTTCCCCAATTACCAGGGCAGTATTTATGACCGCAAAAAAAGATGGTTTGAAACTCCGTAATGCAACTACAACAACGATTGCGCCTACAGGGACGATCAGTATCATCTGTGATACCAGCGGAGGAATTGAACCTTTATTTAGTTTGGCATTTACCAGACAGATTATGGATAATGATCGCTTGATCGAGGTTAACAGTGTTTTTGAAGAGGTTGCCAAGCAGGAAGGATTTTATAGCAGGGAATTGATTGAGAAGATTGCCGAACAAGGGAGTTTGGCAGATTTTCAGGAAGTACCCGAAGCCATTCGCCAGGTTTTTGTTACAGCGCATGATATTGAACCGGAGTGGCATATTAAGATGCAGGCAGCATTTCAAAAATATACTGATAATGCAGTATCGAAAACAATTAATTTTCCGCGTCAGGCTACCAAAGATCAGATTGCTGCAGCTTACCGTCTGGCCTATAACTTAGGTTGTAAAGGGATCACCGTATACCGGGATGGCAGTTTGGATAATCAACCAATGCAACTTGGTCTGTCCAATAGTAATTCTTCAGAGTTACAAAAGAAAGAACATGCCGAGTCACATTTGACATTTGGCGAGTGGGGACGAATCATGCCAATCAAGCGTCCGAAACGTTTGACTGGAATTACTGATGCCCGGCCGACTCCGGAAGGAAATCTTTACTTAACCTTGAATACTCATGAAGGAAGTCCGTTTGAACTATTTGCACAGATCGGGAAGGCAGGAAGTGATATTTCAGCATTTACTGAAGCAATTGCCCGCCTGATCTCCCTAGCTTTCAGGTGTGGAATTGCTCCGGAAGCGGTCGCTGATGAATTATTAGGAATTGGTGGCAGTAGATTTGTTGGGTTTGGTCCCAATCGGGTCCGTTCGGTCCCGGATGCGATCGGTCAGTTTATCAATGAATATTTAAGTAAAATGAGTAACGAGATAAAAGAGATTAATGATCAGCCGCAACTGGAGCTGGGATTGTCAGAAGTAGCAACTTCAGAGCTGACTCCGCCGACGAAACAAGCCAACCCTCCCAAAAAAGTGCGTTATAATCTGTGTCCGGTTTGCGGGATGTATACTTTCGGTTATGTAGAAGGCTGCGCCAAATGTGTTGCTTGTGGTCATTCCGAATGCTAATATTATTTCAAATATATTTATAGCTCAACAGTAAGTGTTTTTTCTTGAATTGTGGAATCAAAGAAGGAGGCTAAATAATGATCCAAGAACGTGGTAGTAGAGTAGTAATCATCGGAGCTGGTTTAGTTGGAGCAACATTTGCTTATGCTTTAATGATCAATGGTGTAGTCTCGGAGATCGTTATGATTGATGTTAATACCGAGCGGCTTGAAGGAGAAATTATGGATTTAAACCATGGGATCTCGTTTGTGCGGCCTGTTTTGGTAAGAGCAGGTACATATGAGGATTGTAAAGATGCTGATATCATCGTTATTTGTGCCGGGGCAAACCAAAAACCCGGAGAAACCCGGCTTGATCTTTTGAACAAAAATACGGAGATTTTCAGAGGAATTATTAATCAGATTAATGCGGTTGGTACCAATGCTTTATTACTGATTGCTACCAATCCGGTTGATATTATGACCTATGTTACTTATAAATTAAGCGGTTTTGATCATAAACGGGTTATTGGATCGGGAACCGTACTTGATTCAGCAAGATTTCGCTATTTATTGAGTGATCACTGTAAAGTTGATCCTTCAAACGTTCATGCTTATATTATTGGCGAACATGGTGATTCTGAAGTACCGGTTTGGAGTTTAGCCAATATTGCCGGGTTAAGATTTACAGAGTACTGCCCGGTGTGTGGTAAACAATGCGGTCCATTACCAAAGGAAAAGATCTTTGAAGAGGTCAAAAATTCCGCCTATAGTATTATCAAAGGCAAAGGGGCAACCTATTATGCGATTGGGTTAGCCCTGGTACAGATAGTTGAAAGTATTTTGCGGGATGAATATTCAGTGTTGACAGTATCAACTTTATTGTGTGACGAGTATGGTTTAAATGATGTCTGTTTAAGTTTGCCGAGTATTGTTACCCGTCGAGGCGTTGAAAAGAAGATTAATTTAACCTTGACTTATGAAGAACTTGCCGGTTTACGGCATTCGGCTGAAGTACTCCAGGGTTATATCAAACAGTTAAAAATCTAAAAAAGTTGAAACCATTTGCAATTTGATTCGTTTAAGGAGGTATAAATGAATTATAAGACTTTTGTTACCGGTCCGATTGAGACTAACACTTATTTGGTTTGGTCAGGACAGGAAGCCGGTATTATCGATCCTGGAGGACCGGTAGCTGATATCATTCGTTTCGTCGAAGATAATCGCTTGACTTTAAAGTGGATTGTCAATACTCATGGTCACGCGGATCATATTGCGGGAAACAGCTTGATTTTGGAAAAGTACCAGGTTCCGATTGCAATCCATGAGCAAGATCGGGTGATGTTAACCTCTGCCGATCACAATCTTTCAACTTTTATGGGGACTCCGTTAGTAAGTCCGGATGCAACAATTGTGTTAACTGATAGCGCTCAAATAAGTTTGGGCGATGCAACATTGCAGGTACTGGCAACTCCGGGGCATACCAAGGGAAGTATTTCGTTATATGGTAATGGGCTTTTATTTGCGGGAGATACTTTATTCTATCAAAGTATTGGCCGCACTGATCTTCCAGGAGGCGATTATCAGGAAATAATAACTAGCATTGAGCGGAAACTACTGCCGTTACCACCGGAAACAGTCGTATTACCGGGACATGGGTGTGATACTACTTTAGCTCATGAACATGATTTTAATCCATTTATTAAATTGAAGTGAAGATTTTTAATGCGATACAAAATTGAGACTAATTTTCCTGAACAATTACCCAATATTGAAGCAGCCTTGAAAATTATTGATCCCCAAGCGCAAGTGGTTGCGGATAACGGTGATTTTTCATTGTTAATTGATATTGACGCTAGCAGTTTTGGTGTTAAGATTCAATTGTCTGCGCCACAGGTTAGTTGGTCATTCAATGATCAGGAGATCAATGATCGCCGTTATAATCTTGAAGACCGTAAGCAACGGCTCAAAGAAATAGTTCGTTTAGGAATTATTAATATTTTCAAAGCAATTTTTGATAAAAACCCTCCGTGGGGGATCTTAAGTGGAGTTCGGCCAACAAAGATCTATCACTATTTGCGGGATAAAGGTTTTTCCGGTCAGGAAATCCAGGAACGACTGCTCCAAAACTATGGTTTAAGTCCAGCCAAAGCCAAATTATTGCTGGAGATTGGTCAACTTCAGGAAAAGTTTATTAATAACCAGACAATCAGTATTTATGTTGGCATCCCTTTTTGCCCGACCCGTTGCCATTATTGTTCTTTTCCGGCAGTTTCCCTGGAAACCCACCGCCATTTGGTCGGCAACTTTTTAAAAGGATTAGAGCTTGAAATTAAAGCAACCAGTGCTTTGTGTGGCGAATTAGGGTTTAACATTGAAAGCATCTATATAGGTGGCGGAACGCCAACCAGTCTCGATGATGATTCTTTTGCACAGGTGTTGAGGTGGATTACTGATGCATTTGACATCCGTAGGTTGAGCGAATTTACAGTTGAAGCGGGGCGTCCGGAGACGGTTTCGAAAGCCAAGATCGAAGCAATGGTTGCTTCCGGTGTCAATCGGATCAGTATCAATCCGCAGACAATGCAGACTGCTACCCTAAGAGGCATTGGTCGCAATCATAGTATTGCTGATATTTATAACGCTGTCGATTTAGTTAAGGCAACTAACTTAATCTTGAATATGGATCTGATTTTAGGCTTACCCAATGAAACCGGAACGATGTTTTTAGATTCCTTACAAAAAGTGATCGCTATTGACCCGGAGAATATTACGGTCCATACCTTGGCTCCAAAACGGGCGGCATCATGGCATAAGGAATTTGATGAACTTAATTTGTTACAGTCTCAGGAGTTGGTTAATGCCCATGGCATTGCCGTTGATCTACTCCAGCAACATGGTTTCATACCATATTATCTTTACCGCCAACGAGCGATCTTGGGTGATCTTGAAAACATTGGCTATGCCAAGCGTGGGACCGAAAGTGTTTATAACATTCAAATGATGGAAGAACGCCAAACCATTCTCGGATTAGGAGGTGGAGCAGTTACGAAATGGGTTGTTGGCCCTGATTTTAAAGTATCACGCCATCAAAACCCCAAATGCCCGGCAACATATTATCAGCGGGTGTCTGAGGATATAGTTAAAAAAGCCCAACTAACCCGGATACTTCTTAGTTGACATTTTAAATTGTATTAGGTAAAATATTAAAAGCATCCTGCACTTATTAATTAAAGGCTATTCATGGGTTTTTACTCATTTTTTTTTTGTAATTAGCGAAGGAGGAAATAGAATAATGGGAATGATTTCAATTCGTAAATTTTCTAAAAAAATGCTTGCTCCGGTTATTGTGGTATTAGTAGTGGCTATGGTTATTACAATGTTTTATGTGGGATTCCCGATGTTGAACCGAGAAGTCCTCTCATATCAGGGAGAGGCTGTTAAACTTGATGGGGAGATAATAAAAGGGAATGAGTTTCAAAAATATATTACCCAGGCAAGTCAGCAAGCCAGCCAATTTGCCCAGTTAGGTATTCAATATACTCAATCACAAATTAGAGACATGGCATTATCGATGGCTATTGAAGAGTTAGCGATTAAAGCAGAGATGAAAAAAGTAGCTGATAAGATCAAAGTTACTGAAGCAGATGCCGAGAAACTAATCAAAAAATATTTTCCTACCGAAGAAGAATTAAAAACATTGCTTGATAGACAAGGATTTAGGGATAAGAAGGAGTTAATCAAAGTTTTAGTTCCCGATATGCAGAAACAGAAGTTTTTCGTAATGAAAGCCAAAGAGTTAGGTATTACTGTTTCCAAAGAAGAAGTCGAGCGTTCCTTGATTAAGGATATTGCAGTAAGTCACATTTTAATTGGTCTGAATGATGCAAATAATAAACCGCTTCGTACGGAAGAAGAAGCATTAAAGCGAGCTAATGAAGTTTTAGCTAAATTAAACAGTGGTGCTGATTTTGCCGAATTAGTAAAGACCTATTCCGATGATCCGGGTTCAATCGAAAAAGGCGGAAAATACGGACCAATGCCTGTTCAAGAGTTTGCCTCGACGATGGTCAGAGAATTTGTTGAAGGTTCACTTGCTTTGGAAAAAGTGGGTGACATCAGCAAACCTGTTAAAACACAATATGGCTATCACATTATTCGCCTTGACGAACGGACTATGCCGCAGGGTGATGAATATGAAGAACAATATAAAGCTAATGAAGAAAACTTATTGTTGATGACTGCTCAAACTAATGAAGAATTTGTTAATTGGATGAAAAAAATCAGTAAAGAGGCAGCAGAGAAGGTTGATATTTTAGATCCGGGCCTCCGGGCTTACAAACTGGCAATCGAAAAGAAGTGGGCTGAAGCTGCTACTGCTTATGAGAAAGCATTAAAAAAGAAATATTATAAGAAACAATGGGATCTCTATCTTGAATTATCTGATGTCTATGTTAATCTGAAAAAATTTGAAGAAGCCCAAGCAATATTGAAGAAGATTCCTGCTGATTTCCAAGATAGTTTTGAGTATCAATTAGCATTGGCTAAAGTATACAAAGAAGACAAGAAAGCTGATAAAGCGGAAAAACTGTTGTTAGAATTTGGCGGAAAACACGCTGATGATCTTGGAATCCATCAAGCGCTTCAAAAAACATTTACTGATTGGAAGATGACTGAAGCTGCTAAAAAAGAGGAACAAATTATTGCAAAGCTTCAAAAGAAACAAGAAGAAGAACTTAAAGAATATCAAAGAAGTTTAGAACAAAACGCTCAAACTGATGCAGACAAAGAACAAACTCAGGCAGAAGAGTAATCTTTAAAATGAAAATGGTTTTCACAACGCGGAAGGCAGATGCCTTCCGCGTATAAATATCCTGAATAAGGCGGTAATAAGATGAAGATTCAAGCTCCTAAAGGTACATACGATTTACTTCCCAATCAGACAATTCTCTGGCGTCATATAGAGGCACAGATTCATCAGATCTTTACTGAATATGGTTACGATGAAGTCCGAACACCGATGTTTGAATATACTGATCTGTTTCAAAGAGGAATTGGTGATACTACGGATATAGTTGAAAAAGAGATGTTTACTTTCAGCGATCGAGGCGAGCGAAGCTTGACGCTGCGCCCCGAAGGTACGGCTTCAGTCGTTAGGGCTTTTATTGAGCATAATTTGGCAAATCAGGGGTCGATCGCGAAATTGTATTATTATGGCCCAATGTTTCGCTGTGAAGCTCCTCAAGCCGGTAGATTCAGACAGTTCAACCAATTTGGTGCTGAAGTTTTAGGGAGCAAAGATCCAAGGGTTGACGCTGAAATCATCAGTCTGGCAGTGAATTTTTATCGCCGGCTTGGTGTTACTGATCTGGATGTTAATTTAAACTCAATTGGTTGTACGGAGTGCCGTCCTTTATACCGGCAAAAGTTAATCGAACACTTAAGACCCAAGAGTGAAAAATTATGTCCGAATTGCCAACGGCGGTTAGAACGTAATCCATTACGCTTGTTAGATTGTAAAAATGAATCCTGCCGTAGATTAACCGAAGATGTACCGTTAATTACAACAACATTATGTCCGGATTGCGGTGAGCATTTTGAAAAATTATGTAAAATTCTGGATTCTTGTGATATAAAGTATAAGCTCAATCCCCGATTGGTCCGTGGTTTTGATTATTATACCAAGACTGTCTTTGAGGTTTTGGCGGGCGATCTTGGTTCTCAGAATGCGTTGTGTGGTGGCGGACGGTATGATGGTTTAGTTGAGGAATGCGGTGGCAAACCAACTCCGGGTATTGGTTTTGCAGCCGGCATGGAACGCTTGATGATGGTTTTAGAAGCGCGCTCCTTAACGCCTGCTGTTGAAAAAAGGCCACACCTTTATTTGGCACCATTGGGGGATGAACAACAAGTAATTGTTTTTTCACTCTGTATTAAACTGCGTGAAGCCGGATGGATCGTGGAGACTGATTTACAGGGAAGAAGCTTAAAGGCTCAATTAAAGAGCGCCGATAAAAGCGGAACACCATTGGTTGGTATTGTTGGCGAAGATGAACTTCGCAATAACCAGATATTAATTCGAAAAATGAACACAAGCGAGCAAGAATTGATTTCGATCGAGAATTTGGCTGGTTATTTAGAACATTTTTATGAAAAATAAAAAACATAAAATTTGATATCGAACGACAGAGAATAAACTGTAAAGATTGCTATTTAGATAAAGATTATTCTGACTCCCGGATTCTAAATTCTAAATTATGATAAAATCAATCATTCTGTTTTAGGAGGAGTTAACTTGAATTTTCAGATTAGGACTGCTTCGTGTGGGGAATTAACTAAGGTTGATAACGGAAGAGAAGTTATCTTAAATGGATGGGTTCAAAGACGCCGTGATCATGGGGGATTAATCTTCTTTGATTTACGGGATCGTTCAGGAATTGTCCAGGTTGTTTTCAATCCTGAGATTAATAAAAATGCTTTTGAGTTGGCTGAAAAAATTCGAAATGAGTATGTGATTGCTGTTAAGGGCAGAGTGGAATTACGCCCCGATGGGACGGTTAATCCCAATATGGCAACCGGAGAGATTGAAGTCTATGGAGTGGAATTGCAAATCTTAAATGAAGCCAAGACACCACCAATCTACATAGCTGATTATGGTGATGTTGAAGTGGATGAGAATGTCCGTCTCAAATATCGTTATCTTGATTTACGCCGTCCGGAGATGCAGCGTAATATTATGCTTCGACATCGAGTAACCAAGATTACGCGGGATTTCTTGGATCAAAAGGGATTCTTGGAGATTGAAACCCCAATGTTAACTACCAGTACTCCTGAAGGGGCACGGGAATTTTTAGTACCAAGCAGGGTAAATCCTGGCCGATTTTATGCACTGCCGCAATCACCACAACTTTTTAAGCAGATTTTGATGGTGAGTGGGTTTGAAAAATATTTCCAGATTGTACGTTGTTTCCGTGATGAAGATTTAAGAGCGGACCGCCAACCGGAATTTACGCAAATTGATATCGAAATGTCTTTTTTAAACCGGCAAATGTTGCTTGAGATGATGGAAGAGATGATGGTAAAGATCTTCAAAGAGACTTTGGATATTGATATTCCACGTCCTTTCCTGCAGATGGAGTATTGTGAAGCGATGTCCCGTTTCGGTTCTGATAAACCTGATATCCGCTTTGGGTTGGAGTTGGTTGAAGTATCAGATTGCATGGTTAATTCTAATTTTAAAGTCTTTGCGAACATTGTTGCTTCCGGAGGTATCGTTGTCGGAATTAACGTTCCCGGCTGTGGTAATTACACCCGAAGCCAGTTGGATGAGTTATCACCGTTGGCAGTAACTTACGGTGCGAAAGGATTGGCATACTTAGCTCTGACTGAAGAGGGAATTAAGTCCCCGGTTGCCAAATTTTTCACTGAAGCAGAGTTCAATCAGATTATTGACAGATTTGGAGCCAAAACCGGTGATCTGATCCTCTTGATTGCGGACAAACCGGATGTCGCCAGGACGGCAATGGGCCAAATCCGGTTGGAGTTTGGAAGACGTCTACAACTGATACCGGAGGATCAATACCAATTCCTCTGGGTGATCAACTTCCCATTATTGGATTATGATGAGGCAGAAAAACGCTATGTTGCGGTTCATCATCCTTTTACATCACCACTTCCGGAAGATCTAGAGCTTTTAGATACGGAACCAGGCAAAGTAAGAGCTAATGCTTATGACCTTGTCCTTAATGGAATGGAGTTAGGTGGAGGCAGTATTCGAATCTATCAGCATGAGCTCCAGGAAAAGATGTTCAAGATTCTCGGATTTACTCCTGAAGAAGCCCGGGCCAAATTTGGGTTCTTATTGGATGCTTTCGAATATGGTACACCTCCTCACGGAGGAATCGCTTTTGGTTTGGACCGTTTAATTATGTTGATAACCGGTTCCCAATCCCTTCGGGATGTGATTGCCTTCCCGAAGACAGCGAGTGCAACTTGTTTAATGACTGGTGCTCCTGGTGAAGTAACACCGAGACAATTGAAGGAGTTAGCGATTAAAACGGCGCTATGATTCATTATGTAACTTGATGCCGGTTTTGTTCTATGTTAATATATTAATAACATACCCTGCTTTGTGCGTGATCAAGCTGAGATAGTCATGAACCAACACTTATACCTAGGGAGTCTGACTCCGTTTATGAATATGCATGCCTTCGCGAAAGGAAACATTGCAGTAAATGGGAGGACACCCACCTGTCTTGAGCAGGTTCAGGTAACATTTCAGCATAACGGCATAGCGGGGTATTTATTTTTAAGTTTATGATGTTGAGTGAGGTTCACAATTTGGGGACTAATCAAGGACTGAAAAGAGAGTTAAGAGCAACTGTTAAAAATAGACTTCAAAAACTGACCCTGGAAGAATATCAAGCTTTGAACGAGCAAATCAGGACGGAATTTTTCAAATTGGAAGTAGTCCAAAAAGCGACTAAAATCATGCTCTACCATTCGATTGGGTATGAGGTCGAGACTATAACAATTATTCAAAAATTATTAGTTGCTAACAAAGAGGTTTATTTGCCTGCTTGTGTTGCTAATTTTGAACTTGAAGCCCGGTTGGTTAAAGATCTTGACTTATTAGTCACCGGAAAGATGAAGATTAAGGAGCCGGAATACGCTGCACCAACGATCGATCCTCAGGATCTGGACCTGATTGTTGTACCTGGTGTTGCCTTTGATCTTAACAGAAATCGGCTTGGTCACGGAGCGGGGTACTATGACCGTTTTTTAAGCCAGGCCCGAAATGTTTTTAAATTAGGATTAGCCTACCAATTGCAAATCTTTCCCTCAATTCCGAATGATGAACATGATATACCGATGGATGCGATTCTTACTTCAAAAGGGATGATTCGATAGGTTATCTCTTTGATTTTAGAAAAAAACTCGGGAAATACCCGAGTTTTTTATAAGTATTATTTTATCATTGTTTTAATGCTTGGTTCTTTGAAGGTAATGAATCCCAGATGGCGACATCAACCCGGCGGTTAAATGACCATGCTTCTTCAGTGCTACCTTTTTTAGCAGGATAATCTTTACCATAGGCGTAGATGATAATCCGGCTGGCATCAAAACCGTTGTCAACTAAGAATTGTTTAATAGCTTCAGCGCGTTGTGCGGAGAGGTCGATATTGTATTCGCGGGAACCGCGTTCATCAGCATGACCGCCTAAAACGATATATTTATCTGCGGCATATTGTCTTAAAACATTTAAGTTAGCTTCTACAGCTGCTTGTTGATCATTCCGAATTGAATAATCATCAAAATCAAAGAAGATCGATTTTAAAAGACTGTTAGGATTAACTTCCGGTTGTTTGGTTTCGGTTTTGGTAACTGTTTTTGGAGCTTCTTTAACAGGAGTTTCACTAACAGTGAAAGCATCTTCTAAAACACCCTGTCGACCATCAGCGTTGGTTACCGCTATGGAATAAGTATCAGGATCAATTCCTTTTAAGTTGAATTGAGCAGTTGCTTCTTCAGCGGAGTTAACCGTTGTGCTGGAAGCAACAATGCCGGTGACTTCATTTTTGATGATAAATACGGATTCCGAATTGAAATTAGAACCCTTAATTAAGATTGCAACTGACCGATCATTAGAAGCTTTATCGGGAGTAATTGAACTGATCGATGGTGCTGTTGCGATAATTGTAAAAGCTCCTTTTAGAACTGCTGTTTTTGGTTTTTTAGTGTATTTTGCAATGTTAGTAACAACCAAATCCCAACTACCGCTTTTTTGGTAATTTAAATCAAAGGTGCACTCAATCTTTTTGGTCGAAATAAATTTGACATCAGTTGCGATAATTTCCTCACCATTTTGTGACAAAGATACTTGAACATTCTTGCGGAACTTGGTCCCTTCAATTACAGCCGTTATAACACTATTATCCAATCCACTGTTGGGAGAGATTGAACTGATAGTTGGTGTTGGGCAAGCAACTGCAACCAAACCCATTGTGAATAACATGACAACGGCTAAAACAGAAATAATTAACAGCTTAATACGCAAAAAAGTCACCTCCAAATTTTATTGCTTATTTCTTTTCGAGATTAATAAGCTAAATCCTTCTTGTGAAGGAATTTTTTTGATCAAGCAATTAAATTGCAGAATGCAGAATGTAGTTACCTTAAGTTAACTATTCAATAATTATGATCGCTGATCAGTAAATATTACCATATAGCGCAAGTTATTGTCATTGCTAATAGTAGAGCGAAGCAAGTTTGAGTTGAGGTTAAGGCAGAGTATCGTTTTGGTTACCTTTATGTTAAATGGTTGAATTTTCATTGTTGATGGAATATAATAAAATCAGAAGCGGGACAAAAATAAATAAACAGGGACAAAAATAGTCCCAATAAAAGAATTAAAGAAAGGATGATTGAACATGAAAAAATGCCCAGATTGCAAAACTGAGTTAAGACATACTATGTTGTTTTGCCCACATTGCAGCGCCGACCTCTTTAAGAAGAAAGAGATGAAGAAAGATAAAGATATCTTAACTCACATCACTAAGACTTGGGTATAAAGTGAAGAAAACATCAAATTTCTTCACTTTATTTTTTATTCAAAGCATTTATTTAAATAAGGTTACATTGATGTAAAAATATTGCAATAATGGAAAGCCTGGATTATAATAAAAGTCCAATCGGTAAAAACTGTAATTAATGATTGAAGGAGGTGACTAAGGTGAAGTGCCCAGATTGTAACCATGAATTAAAATATACAATGGTATATTGTCCGCATTGCAGTGCTGAACTGTTTCGACGCCGAAAAGAGAAACCCGAAAGAGGCCTTTTGACTAAAATTATAAGAAGCCTTTGAAGCGAAGTTTTTGAAAAAAATAACTTCGCTTTTTCTTTAATATGGGTTAAACTAAGTTTAGATTTTGATAAATAGTGAGGAGTAATCAATTGTGAATCAGGTGCATCTGAAAGAGATCGGCGAAGTTATCGAGGTGACAGGTAACGTTGCAACTATTGTAGTGAAAAGAAATGCTTCCTGTGAAAAATGCGGTGTCTGTGGAATTGGCAAGAAAGCGGAAATAGTCTTTCAACTTCCGAATGAACTTAATGCCAAGGTTGGGGATCGTGTGGTTTTACAGATGAAGTCCGGTACTCTTTTTAAAGCTGCCTTTTTAATCTATACAATTCCGCTCATTATGTTACTCGGTGGTTTTTTATTGGGACAAAAGATTGCGATTCAAATCGGTTATGATGCGGCGTTTTCCGAAAATATCGGTATTTTTAGCGGTTTTATCTTTTTAATTTTAACCTATTCAACCATTTACTGCTGGGATAAAAAACAATCCAACTCCAAATTTCAACCCCAAATAGTAAAAATAGCATCCAGATAAATAATTTTGTGGTATTACAATCAGTTATTGAGACCTTGTTTGATTTTTAACGCCAGGATCTTAGCGAATAACTCCGCTGCGTAGTAGGCTTCTTTTAGTTCTGATTGATGATCTCCAAACTCTAAAATTAAAGCTCTTTCATGTAAGTGTTGGTTATAACGCGCTTTTGAGACAATGATGCCACTACTAAGATTGGGATAATACAGATTCATTGCTTCAGTCAGTTCTGAAGCGAAGTGATGATTTTTCTTCCAGTTAGGATGGGATAAACCCATCTTATCAGTACCGACGACGATTAAAATATTAGTCGCTTTTTCATTATTGATGGTACAGGTTGCATTAACACCCGGAGTTGCATCACGGTGAATATCAAGCACTACTTGAATTGATGGATACTCATTGAGATATTTTTTCAGTGTTACCTGGGAGCGTTGGTAAGATTCACGGAACGGATAAGTATCATGAATGGTATCAGAATGGATTGTTTTAATACCATATTTCTCTTCTAGCACCTTTTTTAAATGGGCTCCGACTTTAACAATATCACCTTTACTGTTATTGGTATGGGATTTACCGCTTTCAGGGATATAGGATTCCGAAGTATGCGTATGATAAATCAATACTACCGGATCTTGATCTGCCAATGGGATTTCCGGAAGCTGTTGATCCAGTTCTGTAATATCAGGTTTTTTATCAGGTGTAATAATAGGTTGTACTTTTTTAGCCGGCGGCATGACAATCATTTTTGGTTTGACAAACGCCAGTAACGGAATTTGAGCTTTTAACAGTTCTTGGGGTGTGGTTTGATTGATGTTAGCGGCTAGCTTCCAATAGATTCCTGCCCAATTCAAATGAAATAAATGAAATGGATCGTCTTCGCCAGAAGTCTGATCCAGTAGCGGAATTCCACTGCGTAAGATGAAACGGCTGCTTTGGGTATCCAGTTTAATTTTTCTGCGTTGAACTTGAGAAATTGATCCGGTTTGGAGTGGTTTATCCGGGAATACTCCAACTTCGATTGCTTTGGGTTGAAGAATAGAATTGATTGAAGAATTTAAGAGATGAACTAAGAATATTCCGAGAAAAATAAAGAATAAAGCTAAACTACCATAGCTAATCCAAAACGGAAGCTTTATTTTTAATCTTTTTGATCGTAACATCAACAATATTAGTTCCACCTTTCTTGTCCTATATTTTATGCTTTGAAGATGAGCTTTTAGAACCGGACCGGTTTTAAAAGCCATTAAAGGAATTTCTAAATAAAAAGTTGGAAAGAAAAAGGAATATCTTACCTTTTAGAGAAATTTATATATGGTATTTGGAAATACTATTATCTTCATTGGAGTTAATCTAAAGTGACCACAAAAAAGATGGTTTTATTAAGTGGGTTGACAGCAATCAGTATAGTTTTAAACTGGATGGAAAATGTTTTTCTGCCCTGGACCATTTTGCCGGTACCGGGGGTTCGAATTGGTCTGGCGAATGTTGTATTTTTAACAGTACTATTAATTGCAGGATTTAAAATTGCTTTAACATTATCAATTCTGCGAGTGATCATTTTAGCATTATTGACAGGAACATTTGCAACGGTAGTGTTTCCAATCAGTCTCGGGGGAGCGATCAGTAGTATACTGGTAATGAAATTAGTTTGTTTTCTGTTCCAACAACGGATCAGTGTAATTGGGATCAGTATTACTGGAGCGGTTGGCCATAATCTGGGACAATTAGCGGTGTTATCAATGTTTCCGCAGTTGTTTCCGGGTTTATCGGTGATTTATGTATTTCTCCCGTTTTTACTGTTGTTATCCATCCCAACAGGAATAATTACCGGATGGATTACCAAGCAAATACTATCAACCGTACAGCAGGAGTGGAATTATTAATGATCTCATTGGAAGGAACGGTGGAGCGTCTAACATTCATCAGTGATGATAACACCTATATCGTTGCCAGACTAAAAATGCCAAACGGGAAATTAGTTACGATTGTTGGCAACTTACCACCGTTATATATTGGAGAGCAATTGTCGGTCGAAGGTGATTGGGTTAGTCATAAAGAGTATGGACTCCAATTTCAGGTTACTGAATGGCAAAGTAAAATTCCGCAAACCAAAAAAGGGATTGAACGTTTTTTGGCCAGTGGATTAATTAAAGGGGTTGGCCCGGTTACTGCCAAAAAGATTGTCAATCATTTTGGATTGGAAACATTAGCAATCATTGAAAATTCTCCTGAAAGGTTAACGGAGATCGCAGGGATCAAGCTTTCTAAAGCGGAGAAGATTGCAAAAAGTTTACAAGAGTACAGTGAAGTCCAAAAAATTATGGTCTTTCTCCAAGGGATTGGAATCGGTCCGGGTCTGGCGTTTAAGATCTATCAGACCTTTAAAGAACAGTCGGTCAAGATCGTTACCGAAAACCCCTATTTACTGGCTGACCGAATAATGGGGATCGGTTTCAAGACTGCGGATCAGATTGCCCAAAAAACAGGGGTTAGTCTGGATTCGCCGTTTCGGATTAAAGCAGGATTAAAATACCTGATCAATGAAAGCAGTAACGAAGGTCATATTTTTATAACCGAGAGTGAATTACTTAAAGTTGCAACCGAGGAGTTAGGTGTTAGCGAGCTTCAAGTGATCGCCGAAATCGAAGATCTGATTGCCCGTAAGGAATTGTTCCGGGAAGATTATGAAGGGACGAAAATCATTTATTTGGCAGTATTTTACTATAGTGAAGTCGGTGTTGTTTACCGGTTAAAAGATCTGCATGAGGCTGGATTAAAACCGGTTAAAGTTGATGCCCAGGCATTATTAGATGAGTTTTCGCAGACGATTAAGATTGATTTGGCACCGATGCAGCGTGAGGCTGTTTATAAAGCACTTGATAATGGAGTGACTGTGATTACCGGTGGTCCTGGAACAGGTAAAACCACGCTGATTAAAACAATCTTGCATATTCTGAAAAAAGCCGGCCTGGAAGTTATGCTGGCAGCGCCTACAGGCCGAGCAGCTAAACGGTTGTCGGAGGCTACAGGCGCTCCGGCCAAAACCATTCACCGTCTATTGGGTTATGGCAGTGAACACGCTAACGGCAGTCAATTTCAATTTAATGAAGATGAACCATTAGAGACGGATGTTTTAATCATTGATGAATTTTCAATGGTTGATTTGATTTTATTCTACAATGTTTTAAAGGCGGTTACTCCGGGGACGCGATTGATCCTGGTTGGTGATGTCGATCAACTGCCGTCGGTTGGTCCGGGCAGTGTATTACGGGATCTCCTTGCTTCTCAAAGAATTGCGGCGGTACGTCTGGATGTGATCTTTCGGCAAGCTAAAGAAAGCTTGATTATTGAAAACGCACATCGAATCAACCAGGGAAAATTACCGATTTTAGCCAAGAACAAAGATTTTTTCTTTATTAAAGAGGAAAATCCGGAAGCAATTGTTGCAGCATTACCAAGTCTGGTCCGGGATCGGATTCCGGCTTTTCTAAATTGTGATCCAATTGAAGACATTCAAATTTTAGCACCGATGCGCCGTACCATAACCGGGGTTGAAAACCTGAACTTATGTTTGCAGGCGGCACTGAACCCTGTCAGTGACACTAAAAGTGAGATTGTTATCGGTGCTAATATATTTCGTCTTGGCGATAAAGTAATGCAACTGAAGAATAATTATCAAAAATTAGTTTTTAATGGCGATATTGGCCGGATTATTGATATCGATCCTGAGGAACGGAAGCTGGTGGTGGCTTTTCAGGAAGCTGAAGGAGAGCGGGCAGTTGAATATGAATCGGATGAGTTGGACCAACTGACGCTTTCATATGCAATCTCGGTCCATAAAAGTCAGGGAAATGAGTATCCGGTTATTATCATGCCGATTACAACCCAACATTACCTGATGTTGCAACGGAATCTGTTATATACTGCGGTAACCCGGGCTAAAAAGATGGTTGTCTTAATTGGGACTGCGAAAGCGATTGGTATTGCCGTACGCAATAATCGGATTGAGAAACGGAATTCTTTATTATGTCAAAGGATTCAGACACAATTTTAAGTATTGAATTTTAGGGAAGGGTTACGATGCTCTCTCCGAAATATTTCGTTTATTCGGTTGCCGGTAAAGGGTTAATACCTCTAGTAAATGTTACGAATAATCCCTATCGTGATGCCCTTAAATTGAAACAGGCCGGCTACCAGGAGTTGATTGTTCTTGAACCGCCGCAACCAATTTGGGTTACTGAAAAGGTAGTTCAATACTTTAAAAATAACAGTAACAAAATTACTAAGTTTGCGAAGATTGCTGCTGATATAATTTGCGAAAATCTATTTCAACCAAAAGTAAAAGCACAACAAATAAAGCTCAATGAACTTTTAGAAAGTGATCAAACTTATCTTTCCGAAATTGACCAGGAGCTGATTGAAGAGTTAGCAAAACTGTTTTGGGGACGTTCATTATTAAGCACGGAAATACCTGAACTATTAAGTAACAGTGGTTATAACGTACCTTGGGATCCTGAAAATTGGCTTCAAGTCCTTTCATTAGAAGGGAAGATTATCAGGACCGCAGCGATTAATACTGATCGCTTCGGAATTCCTTTTTGCCGGCGTTGCGGTTCAACTGACGGGATAATTGAGACGGACTGTTACTTCTGTGGCAATAAGAGGTGTTTAACCTGTACCAACTGTCAGACAATGGGGTTGGCGAAAAGTTGCATCCCTTTGTATTATCAACCATTTCCTCAAATAAAATCAAGTTTTGCAAACCAAATACAACCAAGGTTGGATTTTGATTTAACCCCGCCCCAAAAGCGGGCTGCTCAAGAGTTGGAGAATTTTTATGATTCAGATCAAACCAACTTTTTAGTCTGGACAGTCTGTGGCGGTGGTAAGACGGAAGTCAGTTTTAAGATTGTGGCAAGAGTATTATCAGAGGGAGGCAGAGTTTTATTTGCAATTCCCAGAAGAGATATTGTGATTGAATTACTACCGCGTTTTGAAGCTGCTTTTCCTGATGTTACAGTCACCGCTCTCTATGGCGGAAGTGGGACTAAATTTGATGATGTGCAATTGACACTGGCGACAACGCATCAATGTTTAAGGTTCTATCAACGGTTTGATTTGATCATTTTGGATGAAGCGGATGCTTATCCTTATCAGGGGAGTGAGATGCTGCATTATGCGTTACACCGGTCACTCCGAAACGGTGGTAAGTTAGTCACCATGACTGCTACACCGGATCAAAGGATGATTGCCCAGGTTAAGTCGGGAAAGTTGCCTTATATTTCGATTCCGGCGCGTTATCACCGGCGCCCGTTAGCATTACCTGAATTTATCAAGCTTAATTTAAAGGTGCCGACTTTACAAAAGGATTGGGAGATCCCTTTGGTAGTCCAACAGATTATCAATGAGACAACTTTACAAGGACGGCGATTGTTAATTTTCTTACCAACAATTAATTTGATTGAAACATTTGGACGCACATTAGTTAGTTGGGGACAAAAAATTGGGATCAATGGGGCAATTGCTCACTCCAAAAGCGAAAACCGGACCGAGATAAAAGAGCAGATTCTCGAAGGGAAACTCAATTTTATCGTCTGTTCTACTATCTTTGAGCGTGGGATTACGATTCCAAAACTCAATGTGTTGGTGTTATTTGCTGATGACAGCAGTGTGTTTGACTGCCGAACCCTAGTCCAAATTGCCGGTAGAGTAGGCCGAAAAGGAGATAATGGTAGAGTTGTATTTGCCGGTAAAACAATCTCCAATGCCATGAAAGAAAGTTATCAATGGATTGCCACAATGAATCAGGAAGCAATACAGCTGGGTTATTTGGATAACAATTAACTTTTGGTCAAATTAATAAAAATTTAACAATTTAATTTTTTATTATCAAATAAAGCATTGTAAGTGTTTTTTGTTGATTAATTTTAAATTTTAATCAAATTAGGACTAATGGCTTATAAATAAAAAATAAGAAATGACGAAAATTATAATGAAATACCAAAACATTAGAAATTTTTGTTATCAATTGCAAAAAGGCTTTTTGGAGTTGGTTTTTCCACCCGAAGACCAGTGCCCAATCTGTAAACAGGAAAAAAGTAAAGGACATGGCTTGGGGGCCAGATGTTTACAAAAGCTTTCATTAGTATCAGGTCCAATCTGTCACAAATGTGGACGACCACTCCGGCTAGAAGCTGTTGCAAGCAAGTTGTGCCAACAATGTTCGAATACCAGCTACTATTTTGAAGCAGCCCGGGCGGTAGCTCTGTATGAAGGGGCATTAAGGGAGTATTTGGCAGAGTTTAAATATCGGTTTCGTCCGGATTTAGGAGCGGCATTAGGGGAGTTATTGGTTGAATGGATTAGAGAACATCGGGATTTTCAAAAAGTTGATCTAATTGTTCCAATTCCGATTCATCCAGATAAGATGCGGCTTCGTGGTTATAATCAGGCAGAATTGTTGGCAGAACCTTTAAAAAAGTATTTGGGAATTTCTTTAATTAACGATATAATAATTAGGAGGAAGCTTACTGAAAGTCAAAACGCTTTGAGTAAGGAAGAACGGTTTCAAAATGTAAGTGGGGCTTTTCAGGTGATTAATACCACTCGATTGAAAGCAGCGAAAGTTCTTCTGATTGACGATATTTTTACTACTGGCGCTACTGCTTCGGAGGCTGCCAGAGTATTATTAAGAGCAGGAACTCTGAAGGTAAAAGTTTTAACATTGGCTACCGGTTTGATGGATTCTCAGTGGTTTGCATCAGATTAAAAGCAAAGGAGTGTTAAACATGGATGTCCGTAATTGCAAACGCTGCGGCAAGGTTTTCCAGTATCGGGGTCATAATATCTGTTATAATTGTATTACCCAGGAGGAAGAAGATTTTCAGAAAGTACGCGAGTATATTCAAAAACATCCTAATTCAACCACGGTTGAAGTTAGCGAGGCGACCGAAGTAAGTATCAAAACAATAACCCGTTTTTTGCGTGAGGGAAGACTGGACTGTGAAGGATTTGACACTTCTGATCTTGGGCTTCAATGTGAAAAATGTGGTAAGGAGATTTCATCCGGACGATATTGTGATGAGTGTATTAACGAGTTACAATCCGGTTTTAAGGAAGCGTCGAAACAGATTGAAACTCCGGTGGTAACTAAGGTTAAGCCCCGTGAAGTTGTTCACACTTATGATAATATATTAGGTAAAAAATAATAATTAAATAATCATAAATGAGAAAGTAGGTGAGTCTGATGATTATCTCCAGTCAACAAGTATCAAACATAATCAAGTTGCAATCTGTATTTAAGAAACAGAAGGTTAATGAAACGGTTGCTCCCAGTAAAACTGACATCTTAGAACTTTCTGCCCGCGTTCAAGAATTGAAGCTGGCTAAGGAAATGGTTCTAAAGTTTCCTGACGTTCGTGCCGATAAAATACTTGAGTTGAAAAAACGCATCCAAGAAGGGACCTACCAGGTGTCAGGGGAAGAAGTTGCTGCGAAGATGATTAACCGAAGCCTGGTGGATGAACTCGCCAGGAGGTAAATTATGCTGGAACAAGAACTTCAATCGTTGTTAGAAAAAGAAATTGAGGTTCTGGAAGAACTAAACAAAGTTAGCCTTCTTAAAAAAGAAGCTTTGTTGAATGATGATTTAAATTCACTGGAAGAGATCGTTCTCACGGAGGAGAGACTTTCTCAAAGCTTGAAAAAGATTGACGATGCCTGTTCTCCGCAGGTTCAATTTTTTTTAACTGAAAATCCTTACAATATCTCCTCTACAATTAAGGACCTCTTGATTAAGTTGCGTCATTCTGCTCTTAATCTTCGACTCACCAATCAATTCAATCAAGAACTATTAAAAGACTCAATTAATATCATTCACTTGATGCTCAATTCAATCACTGATGGAGAAACTGAAGATAATAACACCTACAGTTCCGCAGGAAAAATCGTTAAGAATAAAGCAACAAAAAGCCTGCTTGATTTTAAGGGGTGATCAAATATGCGCTCAACATTCGGAAGTTTGGAGACTGGCTTACGGGCTTTGAGGACTAATCAATTAGCGTTACAGGTTACTGGTCATAATATTTCTAATGCCGATACTCCTGGTTATTCGCGGCAAGTTCCGGTGATCAATCCGACTCCGCCATTTACATATCCGGCGTTAAACCGGCATGCTGGCCCGGGCCAGATTGGTACAGGCGTCGAAGTATCTTCGATTATGCGGATGAGGGAAGCTTTTTTGGACTATCAGATCCAAAATGAAACTTCATCAAAGGGTCAATGGGAAGCGCGTCAGTATATCTTAGAACATCTTGAGGTTATTTTTAATGAACCATCGGATTCCGGGATTAGTGCCCGTTTGACACAGTTTTGGGACTCACTGCATGAGTTGGCGTTTCGTCCTGATGATTCATCAGTGCGTGCCGCATTACGGGAAGATGCGATTGTTTTTACTGACACTTTGCGACATACTTATAGCCAATTAACTGACTTACAGGCTGATATTGATAAATCGGTTATCAATTTGGTTGATAAAGTTAATACTTTGGCGCAGCAGATTGCTGATTATAATGTAATTATTTGCAAGGTTATTGGTGCCAATCAGGATCCCAATGATTTATTGGATCAACGGGAACGATTGGTCGAAGAACTTTCGCAACTGGTGAAAGTTAATGTTACGAACGATGCCTTTGGGCGTTACAATATTTCGGTTGGAGGCGGTATTTTAGTTGCGGGTGACAGTATCTCTCCGTTAATGACTGAGAGAAATCTTGATAACGGCAGGATGGTTGACGTGATCTGGCAGGTAACCGGTAAGGAAGTTAATTTGACCGGTGGAAAGATTAAAGGTTTTCTCGAGATGCGGGATGAAGAATTAAGTTATTATATTGATTCATTAAATACATTGGCAGCTACGCTGATCACCAGATTCAACGAGGTCCATGCCGAAGGATTCGGGCTTAAAGATTCGACTAGCGTCCCGTTCTTTAAAGGATATAATGCGGAAACAATTGATATCAGTACTGAAATCGCAATGGCGCTTGATACGATTGCTGCTTCAATTGACGTAGCAATACCGCCGGAATTTCCACATGGCGCTCCCGGAAATGGAGACAATGCTCTAAGACTAACTAAAATTATCAGTCAGGAGTTGCTATTTGGTAATGGGACAATGACACTATCGCAGTTTTACAATGGGATCATTGCAAAATTGGGAATTGATGCTGAAAAAGCAAACTCAACCCTGAAAAATCAAGAGAGTCTGGTTAACTATTTACATGATCGTCAGGAATCAATTGCCGGGGTGTCTATTGACGAAGAGATGACCAATTTAATTAAGTATCAAAATGCTTATAATGCATCTTCACGTTATATAACAACAATTGATGAGATCTTAGATACTTTAATTAAAAGCACCGGTGTGGTTGGTCGATAGAGTTATAAACTGATTAAGTACTGTAATCTATAGGGGTGATTGTGATGCGAGTTACCGAAAAAATGATCAGCAATGGATTGTCAAGAAATATTAATAAGACAATGAGCAGAATTGATAAAAAATACAGTGAGTTGTCTTCCGGAAAAAGAATTCAGCGTCCATCAGATGATCCGGTGGCTTTAGTCACAAGTTTGCGGCTGTATGATTCAATCAAAGAAGCCGACCGCTATAAAGAGAATGCCCAAAATGCAATCTCCTGGTTGGAGGCTTCGGATGCTGCTTTAGGGGAACTGACCAGTGTGTTGCATCGTTTTGAGGAAGTAGCAGTTGCCGCTTCTAATGGGACTTTAACCAGAGAATCACGGGAAGGATTGGCAGCGGAGATCAGAGAATTAAAAAATCATATTCTGCAGATTGCCAATACCCAACATGAACGGCGTTATCTTTTTTCCGGTCAACAGACGATCAGACCGGCATATGACCAAAACTTTAAATACCAAGGCGATAGTCGCCGCTTTAACATCGAAGTTGGTGCTGACACTTACCTGGAGGTTAGTGTTACCGGCGATGAAGTCTTTGGCGATTTCTTTGAAAAACTGGACCAATTTGCGACTCATGTTGACGCCGGAGACATCGTTCAAGTTTCGAATGTTGATATTAAAGAGATTCAAAGTAAGTTGGATCAAGTCTTGGACATTCGGGCATCGCTTGGCGCTAAGGTAAATCGTTTGGAGAAAAATGTTGATCGCCTTGAATTACTGAATATTCAGTTTAACCAATTGCTGTCGAAGAACGAGGACGTTGATATTGCAGGTGCCGCAATGGAGTTAAAGATGCAGGAAAGTGTTTATCAGGCTGCATTAGCAACCGGGGCTCGAATCTTACAGATAACCTTAGTGAACTATCTGCGATAATATGAAGATATAAGTAAGGTGAGATGAATGAGGCAAATTCAGACCAAGTTTTTTGGAATCAAAGAAATCGATGAGAAACAGATAATCCGTTTCCCGATTGGTTTGCCCGGATTCGAACACAGCCATAATTTTATTTTATTAAAAGTTGAAGATTCGGTCTTTTCCTGTTTGCAATCAGTCGATAAGGTTGAGACCGCGTTTGTTTTAATATCACCTTTTGAGATCTGTTCCGACTATCATTTTAACCTTGATGAAAATACAATTAGCAGACTGGAGATTAATGCTCCTGGTGAAGTTGAAGTATTATCGATTGTAGTTATACCTAATGGCAAGATGAATGAAGCAACGGCCAATTTGCAAGCTCCGATCGTAATTAACAAAAACAAAATGCTTGGGCAACAAACAATCTTGGTTGATACTGATTATCCGCTGCGGCTTCCGATCTGGGAATCAAACAGTTTGGTTGCCAAATAATTATTGTTAACTGATTTAAAATTAAGTTTAATTATTGTTAAATTTATGATATCTTGAAGGAACTTTCTTGAACTTGGAGAAATATTTACAAATTGTAAAAAGCATGGTAATTTTTTTTATTTTGTGATGTTAATTGTAATGGATTAGATGGTTTATAACTTGTTCAAGGGGGATTTCAATGCTGGTACTAACCAGAAAACGTAATGAAAGTATAATAATCGGCGATGATATAAAAGTAACAATTGTGGAAGTTAAAGGAGACCAGGTTAAACTGGGAATAACTGCTCCAAAGGACATTACGGTTCATCGCGAAGAGATATACTTAGAAATTCAAAGAGAAAATCAATTAGCTGCCGAATCAACATTTGAAGTTAATGAATTGAATGCTTTTTGGCAGAAGAAACAGATCAAATAAGTTGATATCAGTTATTGTATTAATAGTAATACTCTTCAGGAGGTTAGCCTAAAAGGTTAACCTCTTTTTTTTCCAATTATTTTTTTAAACATTTTGTCACTAAATTGCAATAACAAATTGAACTAATCCTTTAAACCTTAAAAATCTGTTGTAATAATCATAAAGCATAAATCAGATCCAATTCAGCATCAAAGAGTTCTTCCGGCGTTTTGTAACCGAAGATCTTTCGAGGCAGG
>JAKPCT010000159.1 GCA_029553165.1 Bacillota bacterium | reverse complement strand
GTTATGATTAATGCGAAAGGATAGGGCCTAAGCCCTATCCTGCTATTTAGGAACAAGCTCTAAAAATACATTGGTAATGTACCTATCGGGGGTTAAACTTTGCGCAAGTAGTGAACTTGCATTCATTGCTCCTTCCCTGGTTCCAAGTCTCCAACGAATAGTGAAATTATTCTTGTCGGCTCCACCGGCAGCGGCTCCGGCTTCACCGGTTACAATATTCTGGGCCCCATTGGTCAATGCTAATACCGCAGCAGGCAAAGCCCAGTTGGCTGGATCGTTACCAGAACCTGATTCTGAAAGATCGAGACCTACATTGTTTAGAAGCATGGTATTAGCTGCATTGTCTTGCCCTAAAAAGTTAGCATCCTCAGCTCTAATTGTAACATCAAAGTCCTGAGAGGCTGAAACTGTAAAGTTTGTTTGGTAACGAGCATCACCACCCCCGAAATTTATGCCAGAAGTGTATTGACCTATTGTGTTAACAACAAAATCAATGTTACCACCCGAAACAACCGTTAAGCGTAAAATTGAGTTCAGTGTAACCGACACAGGAATAATGGCCTGGTCGTTTACTGCCTGCCCAAAGCCAGCCTGGCTAAGGAGCAACATGGCTGCAGCAAAAAATAATTTTCTCATAGCTGTAAGTGTTAAGTTAATAAATAGTGTTTAGAGAATTTAGTTCCAGTCAATTGAAATATTTTTTAAAAATAATATATTTTTTTTTTCACATGCAAATTTTGTTGATAAAATCTTTGTTTTTGGAGATAAAAGGTTGTTAGGCTTGGGGAAAGGGGGATGGGGAAAGTTAAAAGTGAAAAGTTAAAAGTGAAAAGAGGTTTGTTAACCGTGAACCGTGAGCCGTTAAACGTTTAACGGAATTGATCAACCATCAACTTACACTTGTCATCCTGAGCGTAGCGAAGGATCTATTGAATAGTGTGCAGTGTACAGTGTGCAGTGTATAGGGGTTTTTAGTGTTTGGTGTTTAGTGTTTAGTGAAAGTTTTTTTTCACTATCAACTATCAACCATCAACTGTCAACTCCGCTTGTCATCCTGAGTGAAGCGAAGGATCTCTAATCGGCTTCAATGAGATGTTTCGCTTGCGCTCAACATGACAATAGTCTTGTGAACTGATCAAAAACAAGTATCACAGAGTTACACAATGTAATACAGTGTTTCACAGAGTGAATGACATGACATTCACGAACAACGAGCACAGTTACCAGCCCCGTAGGGGCGTAATATTTGTAATACTAAGGCTAATCCTACAGGTAATGCGATGCACGCTATGGTATTCCAAAGATCAAGAGTGAAGCGTTGCATCGCAACAGAAAGATATTGCAAAGAGCGGTTTTCATGTTCTTTCTTGTCTTGATACAAGAAAGAACCAAAGAAAATCAAGGCTGAAAAGCCCGAACCGATGGGTGCCCCGTGGGTGGAACTGCCACGCGATACTATTCGCCAC
>JAKPCT010000092.1 GCA_029553165.1 Bacillota bacterium | reverse complement strand
CGTTGCAAAGGCATGGCATGACAAAAAAAAATCAAATTTAAAACGTTTGCGATGCTATTCCTTAACCAGCAATCGCTAAAAAAAGTAACTCGCATGTTAAGAGTATATACTTAGCTTTTTTGTAAGTTTGAGAAATTTTTTGGCAATGAAACCCATTCGTGTCTTTAAGTTTGGCGGAGCCTCGGTTAAGTCGGCCGGTGCTATTAGAAATTTGGCCAATATTGTAAAACGATTTTCCACTGAAAACTTGGTGATTGTTGTTTCGGCTATGGCTAAAACAACCAATGCTCTGGAGGAGGTTTTAATGTACTGGATGAATGCCGATTTAACAGCGATGGAAGAAAAACTTAAAGAGATTGAGCAGTTCCATTTAAACGAGGCTATGGATTTGGTTGAGGGAAACCCCAAACACATGTTAATTACTGAGTTGCAGGTCTTGTTCAACCAGTTAGAAAGCCAGTTTGGCCAGGCTCCTACAAAGCGATACGATTTCCATTACGACCAGGTTGTGTCGTTCGGCGAGCTCTTCTCTACCCGGATTGTCAGCCATTACCTTAATTTTATAGGCATTGCCAATACTTTAGTGGATGCAAGGCGATGTTTGAAATCCGATACCTCTTACCGCGAAGGAGTAATTGATGAATCCACCTCACGGCTTTTGTGTCAGCGTGAATTCGATTTTTCATTGGCAAATATCTTTTTAACCCAGGGTTTTATTGCCGGAACTGAGGGGGGAACAACAACCACTCTAGGGCGTGAGGGCTCCGACTACACGGCTGCCATTCTTGCTAATCTACTGGATGCCCAGGATGTAACCATTTGGAAAGATGTTGCGGGCGTTTTAAGTGCCGACCCAAAAATTTTCAACAATGCGGTTAAGCTTAGTTTTGTTTCTTATCAGGAAGCAATAGAGCTTGCCTACTGCGGAGCACAAATTATTCACCCGAAAACTATAAAACCCGTACAGAATAAAAAGATACCTCTCTATGTTAAATCTTTCATGGAACCCGAAGCTAAGGGGACAATCATTGCCCATTCCGACACTCCAGTCAAGCTCCCTCCAGTGCTGGTACTCAAACGAAATCAGGTTCTAATAACCCTTTCGCCCCGCGATTTTTCGTTTGTAATTGAGGATTGCCTTAGTAAAATATTTGCGTTGCTCTATAAACATCGTATTAAGGTTAATATGGTGCATAATTCAGCCATAAACTTTACCGTTTGCATTGATAACGATAAGCTCCGGCTTGGTGATGCACTGGAAGAAATGAAACACGAATTTGCCGTTCGTTACAACAGTAACCTTGAACTGTTAACCATTCGGCATTACACGCCGGAAATAATTGAGAATTTTATTGGCAATCGGGTTGTT
>JAKPCT010000125.1 GCA_029553165.1 Bacillota bacterium | reverse complement strand
GCCATGCAACTATCTCTTTTGAGTCTTTCTTTCGGATATCCTCTTTGTAGATTATTTCACTATAGCCCTTATATTCCCCGATCCTGACTTCCAGTACTTCTTCCTTTTCAATCAGTTTAAATTCTTCTATCCGGACAGCTTTTTCCATTGCCTTTCTTGCAAAATTCCTAAGAATTGTGTCGCAACTAAACACTTCACTTTTCCATACTTCCGCAAGGTCGCCGTTTGTTATTTGGCCGTCATATGTCTTGCTTATCTCTGAAAGTTCTTTATGGGTTGCTTCCATAAAACTCCTGAAATTCTCCACAAAATCTGACATTAGCTTTTTTTCGTTTTCTGCAATGAATGCCTCTATTTCTTTATCCATTTGAAGAAAATATTTGTCACAATATTCCTACTTAAAATGCTCTAATGCTTCTTTCTTAGTCATAAATTATCTCACCGCTTCAATCTGGAATCATATCAATCATCTTTGATTATGTGCAATTTTTATTGTATTGCTTCACATCTAATCAAAGATTTAATATCTTTTAATATACTCTTCCCAAGTATCCGGATATAGTTTTTTAATCACATCAAGTGTAAACTTATCAATTTTAGTATCCCAATAATTAACACCTTGCCGGGCAAATTCGGCAACAATCTCCATTTTAATTTTGTACTCTTCTGAATCAAGCTTATAAACCCAATCTCTCAAGAGGCTTACCGGATAAAACTTTTCATTGGGATCCTCATTTCCATAAGATGCTCGTCGATAATAAGGCTCTGTTACTCGGGCTTTTTTTTCAACAATCAAATAATGGGCATATTTCAGCGCGTCCAAGGTTGCATTAGATCCAGCCATTAATGCTTCAATTGCTGCTGTTTTCCCTCTCTTTATTGCGTAGTTAATATCAGCTCCAGCTTCCACTAACGCTTTTGTCTTTTCAATGCCACACCCAATCGAATACATCAATGGGCTTGTTCCTGGTTCAATAATTGTTTTTTCCCCGTCAAGATCACTTCCAATATAATTAATATTTGGATCAGCGCCATACCTTAGTAAAAGCTTCACATATTTCGGGTCTTTTTTAGCATCATTATCAATCCAGGAATATCCTGCTGCTGCAAACAGCGGAGTTTCGCCCAACCGCGACGCAATGTTCGGATCGGCTCCACATTTTAATAACGCTTCGGCTGACTTGTATTTCTCCATTCCTACTGCCCATAGCAGCAAAGTAGCCTTATACTTAGGTTCTTGATAATTTACTAAATGTGGCGAATCTTTTAATATCTTTGCTATCGTTTTTACCTTTTGGTCCTTTACGGCTGAGGCCAACTCCCATACTGGAGTTGACTTGAAAATTCTTATGTCTGTTATCTGATACTCCTGATTATCTTTGTCAGATACATTGGCAAAGCACGAATATCTTATCAATAACACTATAAGCAAACTTAAAACTACAAATATCCCTGTTACCATTTTACTCATTTTGACTCTCCTTCGTTGTTTATAATTATTTAAACAATTCCCCATGTTTGTTGGGAATATAATCCGGATAGTTCCTGCGGTAGAAGTTATCAATGAGACTTAGCAATGGATCCCATTCCGGGTATGGTTCGGGATCTGCAATTACCATTTTCTAATATTTCTATGGTTTTATTTCTGTACTGCAAATACAATTCCAGTAACAATCATATATGCTTATCTGATTCGTCGGCCTCCATAATATTATCGCCAAGATGCTCCTTAATAAAGTCAAAAAATATAGTCTCTTCTCGCTCCCACCCAAACATGGTGAAATGGATCAAGGCTGCGATGACATCCTTAAAAGTATATCGTGTCCTCATTTCAGGATAACGAATCTTATAGAGATCTTGTCCCATACACTGATAAAATACGACCATTTGAACTTTCTTTAATTCTTCTATACTATTCCCGCCATTAATTAACACTTCGTTCTTCCATTTTGACAGGTAATACAATGCTATCGGATCTAGATCCACCAATAAAATATGGTCCTTCTCTAAAGCGTTTGACTCAACAATATCCATAATTTCACTTTGACACTCTTCATAATCTTGCTCAATATCTTCAAAAAAGTCGTCAGACCAATTTTTTAAATACCTCTTAAACGCCATTTCTAATTTCTTTTAGTTTAACACTGGTTATCACCTCATATTTTCAGACCATTGGAAACATCTTCCAAGGAACCATAAAATCCAATATCCAAATCAGATCTTTCAAACTATGAATGGCCTTAATATAACTCATTCAAAAACTCCAAAAACGAATTGGATACTTTTTCAATTTGATTAGTTTCATGATTCCAAAAAACTACAGTAACATCATTTTCATTAAAAAATAAACAAAGGTAATTTCCAAACGGATCTTCCCCAAAAGGAAATAATTTATCTGATAACCCATTACTTCTCAAAATTCTTAATGTACTAAAAACATTGGTATCCTTATCTTCATTAAATGAAATCAAATTACAAAACACATGCTCTTCCCCATCAATTGTCCGAAACAGCTTTTTATTGGGACGAGCTTCGTTAAATTGCAGTATACATTCACAAAATTCTGCCGGTAAGTCTTTGCCCAATAATTGTTCTACTTTTCTGATTGCGAAACCATCGCTTAAAGGATGTGCCCGTTTCCACTCCAACCCATTCATTTTTTTCCTCCAATGTTCAAAACTCTCGTAATCAATACTTGGATTACTGATTGTTCTTCCACCTGGTTCCTCTAAATAAATCATTATATCTTCCCTCTGCGATTTTCAATCGCTCACCATTGTTAATCAGTATCAACAATTCCTTTCGACAATACACAACTAAAAAAGGAACTAGAGCACATCGTTTTGCACACCGACATTGGTAACTTTTTCGTTGACAAGCTGTACTCCGACACCCAGATCAAAGTCCCAGGTACATTCGAACAATATTGATATGGTCCGTTCAGCTTCAGTGTTTCGGATATAAAAATTGACCGGCTTAACCAGTTTCCCTACTTCATCAATACGATAAACAATTGGAGCAATCTCATCAATATTCTTTACGTTCTTCTCTCTCTTCAAGGAACAGATCGATTGATAATATTGAAATATCGCTTGCTCCACTTCATTGATAATCTTTGCTTCATTTTTCAAAAACTCCACCATCGATTGCCTTTGAAGCTCACTGATATCTTCATCCTCATCACACTCAATTGACAGAAGCACATTGTAACTACGGTTGTATATCTTCAATTCCATTTGACCTTGCCACAAAAAATCATACTCCAGATATCCAAACAGTTCATCTTGCATTCCATTTCCTCCGCATCTCAACTATTTAAGAAATTCCCGACAAGTCCTGCAATTATATCTCTTTAGAAGACAATCAATTTTCCTTCCGGATAAGGCCCCTTCCAACCACACGGAAGATAACCCTGTTCGTAAATGCTGATAATTTCGTCATGAAACGGTTCATGATAAAATTTTCGATAACAAATCTGAACTGTGACCTCAACTTAGACAAATCATATTGTTAATCAATATCATCGTAATCTTCTTGATCCAATGCCAGGTTATTCAATTCGATCCGTCATTTTACCTTCATATTTAATGAAAGTATCCACAACCTCCAGCGCAGTCTCTGCGTTTACAAAAAAAAGTTGCCGAAAAAATTTATGGGACTGCCCACCGACATGAACAGTAATAAGCTCTCTTCTTGATCAGCCTTACTGTTATAGGCGACAAAATCAGATATTTTGGGAGCATTCAATCTTGATTACTAAAAAATCTGTCCAAAATACTCTTTGTTCCTTAACAAATCCAAATCTTGCTCATTCCGGCACCCGCACCATATTCCTCCATATACCTTCATTATGAGAAGTCGATTATCGCAGATATAAAACGAATGGGTTGGTTCTTGATAAACATAACAACCATTTAGCCAAACCGGTTCTAATGGTTTCTTATATAGTTCTTCTTCGGCTAAGTCATCCAATGTGCCTACAATCTTACTACTAAAGACCAGTTCTTGCAGACAAAATGTGGTTAAAAAATGGGGTAATGACTCACAAACAATTTCATCGTCACTTTTTTCCTCATCATCATAAAGAGCCATGGAGTCGGAATGAACCGGTGATTGAGCATTATTAGCCTCTACCCAACAACTCCAATTCCCCTGATTCTCAATGAGAAAAGTAATTCGGCCATCCTTTTGCTTCAGATCAGCAACTCCCAACAAACCATCTTGTTCTTGAAAGAGCCACGGTTGCTTTCCCCGTTGTGAACCTGCTCCTTTACCCCGTGGATGAGGCCAATTACCGGCAAAAAGATATAATTCTTTTAAAGGCTGTGGTAAAGCTTCCGGTATTTCTTCAAGGATTACTCCATATTCCGGCAGTCTGGGGCCGGCCCATTGTTCAATAAATTGTTTCAGTTTCTCAATACTACCTGCTTCATCAATTAATAACATAAAATGAACCTCCCATTATACCCAACTACAAAATATCATCGTCATCATCATAATCTGTTACATTAAACCACTTTATTTGGGATCTTAAAATCCACTCAATGTCTGCAGTCATCTTACCATTATTTAATGAAAGTTTCCACAACCTCTAACGCGGTCTCCGCACTTACAAAAACGGTGGCGGGATAATCATGACATTCCCCGCCTACTGTAACAGTAATAATTTCTTCTGGATCAGCCTTACTGTTATAGGCGACAAAATCAGGTATTTTAGGATCATTGGGAATATACCATAAATAATATGAATTATTCATATTATCGGAACGAAACAGTACTAAAATGATATTTTCTTCCCCCTCACACTAACATAATCTCATTTCATCCGTACCGCTCCAAAAATCATTGTCATTTGCAAACAGGATCTTTCTTAAGTATTCAATACTTGGATTACTTATTGTTCTTCCACTGGATTCCCCGAGATAAATCATTTGATACCTTTCCTTCAATTTCACATCGACAATGTTATTACCTGTATGTTATTTTCATTATAACAATTGGCTTTCTCTCTTGTCAAGTTGATGGTTGAAATATTTGGAAATGGCTTATTCAAATAAAAGCCCTGGAACATCAGATGAAAATCAGTCCGGGATTTTTAACGTAAACTACCGCTAACTCAATTGTCATTAGAGGATTTACCGGCTATGGAAACCCCATTTGCTTTACTAATGATAGTGAAAAAATTATTATCTATGGCGAAACATTAAGCGAATATTCCAATTTCCAAGAACTCCTTGAGTGTATAATTGAAGCAGAAACCGATGAGGAGTAAAGATTAATAGGATGCCCCAAACTCTGCAATGAAACAAATTATGGAAGTATTTCTAAAATAAAAACCTTGAAATAATCAAGAATAATTTTATTCTATTGATTAAACAAAATTACTGTCAAGCTAATCTATTGAAAGTGTCGGAAGCTACTTTTACAAAATATAAGCCTTGGAACGAAAATTATTCCAAGGCTTTCATTTGTCTTATCTATCAGTTATTTAGCGGTTAACTACAAATATTGCTATTGTCATCGCATCGTTTGTCCCATTACTTAGTGTTACAGCCTGACCATTCTTCCAATATTTGGCAACGTAATTATTCCCATTATATTTATACCCTGCCAGAATTTCTCATCTCCGGTGATCGAAAATCCTCGTTGCCCGGTCTCCATATTTAACATACTCTCGACGATACCATTAAAGTTGGTGATAACTTTGTAAGTATGAATATTCCAATTATTCGCCTGGACAAACTTGCCAAAATTGATGAATGTAATAAAAGACAAGATAACCAAGATGGCAGTGATGATTCCGTAACCAAAGTACAATTTCTTTCCGATCGTTAATTCATTTAAAAATTTCACTCTAATCCCTCCGTGTAAATGTTTTAATCATTCGGCATCCGTGTACACACAATAAGCTTTGGTAACTTGGAAACACACTCATCAGCAAGTTTTAGTTCCAGGCATGACAATAAAACATATCGACATAGGCAAAGAAAGCCTTTATAAGTAAAATAAGCCAGTTTATTCCATTAACGATAGATAAACTGGCTTTCACAATTTCTTATTACAAACGGTTTATAATAATCACTATATCACTTTGTATATCAATACAAAAACAGGCTTTACCCAATTTTTCTTAATAATCACCCAGTACCAAATAGTTGGATGTTATTGATCTTTCACTGTTTGGAATCAACAATGAGACTCCATACTTATTTTGAACATATTGAAACTCCTCCTCCGGAAGAAAGGGTTCGATCAACTTCCGGCATTCTTCTTCCGTCCTTCTGCCAAATAGAACGCCTTCAAAGAAAACTTCTGTTTCAATCTGTAAGGGCAAATTAACTCTGTACTTTTCATCGTTTTCTTAAAAGACTTTTATCTTTAAACCGTAGGAATTCATTCTGATTGACATTCGTCTCTCCGATAAAATGGTGTTGCCTCCTTGGTAGCATCTCTCCCAAAGTCACAGTCGAAAGCTAACAAATCAATATATTCATCTTCAGCCAGATAACTATTTGCAACTGCCGCAATCCTCGGGAAAACAGTGGCTTGTTCACCCTTAAAATCAATAATCAAAAGCAAGTTGGGCTTTTCATCCCCTTCTTTATGGGCCAAAAATAAGTAGGCCGACTCCACCTCAGGCTGCTCTTCCCTAAAAAATACCTTCAATGCATTTACCATCTCTTGCGGATACTCTGCAGGTTGCCCCAGCAAAATCGGTGTGTCTTTTTCGATAACAATCTGGGAGGTACGCTGGGCTATGTAATTAATAAGCTCCGGTGTAATAACGACATTTTGGCCAAACGGGTTGATCACAAATCCTTTGATCCGGTCCGGATCATTGAGTACCATTGTTTTTAAGTCATCATAAGTACAGATCAAAGTTTCTTCTTTTGCAGTTGACCATTTCCCCAACTCATCCCAATCCGTAAATGCTAAAAAGAACGCATCATTGGCATTGTTCTCAATCAATTTAAAACTGATGGTTGCTCCTTCCTTAAGGACGCCGTCTTCCACCTTACCATCCAAAATTATTGGGGTTAGAAAATGGGCTTCGGTAATTTTTTGAATCATAATCAATTCATTGACCGCATTTTTTTCATTAAAAAAATTATCCATTGCTGTTACCAATTCCTGATTGGTAATTGGTTTATTGACATCTACCATCTTATACGCCTCTTTCTTTGATATTGAATAAAGCAGTGGTTGAAGTTATCAGGATGCCACTGCTTCAATCATTCCTTCTTTTTGGATATAATCGTTAAGAAATGCTTCAAAACTTGGATAAAGCACTTTCCAATCCCGGAAGTTCACTTCATGAAACGCATCAATAACCGGTATTTCATTTGTCACATCAGTCAAATCCAGTAATAAAAGCTCTTGCCCGCTGGTGTGCACTAGCGGCATAAATCTTCTGCCACTGTCCCGTTCTGCTGCACGAATGTCAAATGCTGGTAGATCTCCATTAAAATGATAAGTGTCAATTACATCCTGTAAGCTTAAGATGTAATTGCTGTTCCACCTCATCCACTCAACCTCATCAGGGTCATCTAGATATTCATCCTCAATATCCGCAGCAGCAAAAAATCCACCATTATAATTCAAGTAAAAGGTTTTAACAATTTCCGGTAATTTAATCCCCAGCACCTCTTCACACTTGGCAATCACAGCAAGTGTTGCCGGCTGGTTAAAGAAAGAACGTTCAGACAGCTCTGTAATCTTTTGCTGCAGATTTTGAATCAATTGATCCATCAATATTCCTCACTCTATTGAATTTTTATAAGTTTACCTTAAGTTTTTCAATATTATTACTCTTGAATCTACATTCAATATCTATGAAACATTCTTTAAAACCGAAAGCGGCTTATTCCAATGATAATGACCACAAAATATAATTGTCGGCCCTGACTCCTCAATAATTTTAGTTATGTTCTCACCTTTTAAATTATCCAAAACATTACTAAGTGTTTGATGTAATAATAAAATATCAGGATTTTGCTTCATACTTTTCTGACAATTCTAATTGTTGTATGTTATTATCATTATATTAATATATTTGGCTACTGTCAACAAACATAACAAATTTGTCTTTGAAAATAAAATAAAAAATAAAGCATTCCTTCCACAGGAATACTTCATTTGTTCAAAAGAGCGTACCAATTACAACCGCGATAAGACTTTTAAATCCGGAAACCAGATAATTAATATGCGCTTTAATCTGTTCTCAACCCCAACTCTACCACATTCCGTCATTCTCACTAATGTACTTCTCCGCCATATAGGCAGCAATCGCTCCATCTGAAGCTGCGGTGATCACTTGACGCAGTTCCTTGGCCCGAATATCACCGGCCGCAAACACTCCCGGAAGCTTAGTCCGCATCTTTTCGTCGGTGATAATGTATCCAAACCGGTCAAGCTCCACTTTACCGGAGACCAGTCCGGTATTCGGGACACTTCCTATTGCCACAAACAGACCATTCACCTTAATTTCAGCTAACTGTTCGGTAATTAAATCTTTTATTTTGATGGCTAAAACCCGGGAATCAGCGATAATCTCCTCCACTACGGAGTTCCAGATGAGTACAATCTTTTTGTTATTCAACACCGCCTCCTGGATTACTTTTGTTGCTTTTAACCGATCACGACGATGAATCAGATAAACCTTATTGCAAAACCTGGTCAAAAACAACGCATCTTCTCCGGCAGTATTGCCACCACCGATCACGGCAACATCCTGATCTTGATAAAAAGCGCCGTCACAGGTAGCACAATATGAAACACCCAGACCCCGAAGGCTTTTTTCATTAGCAAGACCCAATTCTTTTGGCGAAGCCCCCATACACAAGATCACTACTTTGGCTTGATAATCATTTTGTAAGGTTCGGACCGTCTTCACATCCTGGTCCAGAGTTAAATCAATTACATCCTCATATATGATTTTAGTCCCAAACCGCTTCGCCTGGTTCTCCATCCGCAATGCCAGTTCATAACCGTTGACCGGATCTTCAAAGCCAGGATAATTCTCCATCTCATTGGTAGTAGCCATCTGCCCGCCTGCAAACGCCCGCTCAATCAATAAGATCTTCAGTTTCGCCCTCGAGGCGTAAAGCGCAGCGCTAAACCCTGCCGGGCCGCCACCGATGATAATTACATCATAGAACATCATAGTCTCCTTGGATTGAAGATTGTAGTTCACTCTGAATTTAATCTATGTAACAGCAGCAATTATTGTTAACTGACATTAAACCAAACAACCTTCTCACCAAAAAGCGTCATAAAAAATAATAAGGGTAATTCAATACCCTTATTGTCCAACTCCTTATCCCCTTATAACGGACTGCCACACTCGGAACAGAATTTTGCCGTTGCTTTAACCTCATGGCCGCAATTGGAACAGAATTTGTTAACCGGAACCGGGGTTCCGCATTCCGAACAAAACTTGCCGGTGACTGTGGCTCCGCAATTAGTACAGGTTTTACCTTTCTGTCCCTGCAATGCGGCATTTTCTTGATTGGGCTGGTTAAGCGGTTGCGGTTGCGCTTGAGGTATTGGGTTTGGCGGCACCTGTCCCAAATTGCCACCAAACATATTTCCAAACATGCCCAATCCCACAAAACCATTGGCCGCTCCGGCGCTGTTATTGGCTGCATCAAGCGCCGCTTGGGTTAACATGCCTTGTTGTTGAAAGGCATCTCCCCCGGCTTCATAAAGATCTATCTTCTTCTGCGATTCTTCATCAAGGGTGACCGACTCGACAACCAGGTTGATAATCCGTAGCCCCCGTTTGCGGAACTGTTCGTCAAATTGGCTTTCTTCAATTATTCTTTTAATCTCATCAGTTTGACTGGGAAGTGTCATTACCCCAATTCGCTTGTTCCCCAGACTGTTTAAGATCTTGGTAAACATCTCAACCACTTCGGAACGCAATTGCTCATTCAGATCATTTTTGGTTAGGACCTTGGCCGAACCAGCGTGCTCTGCCATAAATCGCAACGGATCTTCAATCTTGTAAGTATATTTACCGAAACATTTGATCTTCACGCTCATATAAATGTACTGCCCAGTCCGGGCATTTAACATTGCATGGTCCCAATCCATATAAGGTACCGGTGCCGGTGTGCCAAAACCATTATTGATGATCTCCTTCATATTAAAGAAGAACACTCCCTGCAGTTTGGCGGTTGCCCCCTTGAAGGTTATTCGGTCACCAATCTCTTTCAGTACATCTTTCAGCGATGAGTCAAACAATGACGGGCTGGATGACTCAACCACTTCATAGACTCCGGGTTCGGTCGCTACCCCAAAAACCTGACCATTATTACAAAAGACTGCTGCCTGACCCGGAAAGACCGAATACCGCGAGCCATTAGCAATAATTCCGTTTTCACTTGTTTTATGGAGCATCAGGATCTCCTGACCCATATCTTCACAGGAGATCCCTTGACGAAACGCCGAACCGACTGCTCCTGAAATTGATCGCAAGATAAATCCCATCGCTTATACCTCCATCAATTAATTTCCACCAGCGTCCAGTCATACTTTGACAAGTCAATCGGGTTACTGCAATATTTGCATTGACCGTCGGCAGTAAGATTGATACTGGCACCACAACCGTCACACAGCAGATAGTCTGCCTCAGTGAAAACTTGAGTCTTGGCATCATTATGGCGGGAAAGTTTGAGTACTGTCTTGACTTTTCTTCTTCTCACCCGCTTATGCCGGTCAACAACCACCATAATCAATTGTGCTTTCGCAGTTATTACCTGATGATCATTCACATTTTCAGACCCAATCAGATCCACTGCCTTAATCTCTAAATCAATCAGTACTTCCTGATCAGAATATCTTGCCAATAACTTCTCCGACAGTTCTCTAGATGAAAACGCCCTGATTACTATTTTATTTGAGAGCAAAGCATATTCTTTAAATAAACTACAATTAGAAAAAAATCGTTTAGAACTTGAATTAAAAAAATTACAAAAAGAAAATGAAGAATTAATCAGTAAACTTGAAGCAGCCAGTAGTAAAGATTAAAGAGTTATTGACTTTATAAACATTAAAGTATATAATAAGAATTGAAAGATATATATTTGAGGGCGGTCATGCCAACTGATATGCTCTTGTAGCATAATGATCTGATTAAAAACCACTGTTTGATTACAAACAGTGGTTTTTTCCATCATCTCAGCAACATATGGCTTTCTCACCCTTACTTACATATCTGCTGACAAAATTTCGAAGTATCCCTGGTCCAAATAAATTCTTGATCCAGTAAATCAAAATAAAGATATTTTTTTACTAACTCATTATACTTTCTTTCAGAAATCATCTTGACAAAGCCGGGACTACTCTTTGTATAGTTTGTATTTTCAATAATATAGTTTAATTCCGAAATCCATTCATTTGGAAAATATTGTTCTAATTTGGATATCCAATTTAATATAATTTTCTTGCCGGTTGCGATACAGGTTTCATCCATTATGCCATTATCAGTAAACTCATTATGCGCAAAAAGTAAAATTTGCCTGAATAATGCCGCTTCCAAAACAGCATCATTAATCTTTGATTGAAAATAGTATCCCACAACCTTAAAATCAGCTGCTTTTGCAATATCATATAAATGAAGTTAGCTGGCCAATAAGTTATCAATACTAAATTTGTTCCCGGTAGTATTCTTCATAACTATGTTTCAATCTCTTAACCGCATTCTCCAATGTCTGTATTATTGCGGTTTTGTCAGCTTGCAACAGTAATGGTTCTCCGATGACAATCTCACAAAAGAAAGGAATCGGCAAATACTCGCCTTTAGGAAGGGATCGCCCCATATTGGCAAGAAAAACCGGGATTACTTTTATTCCAGGAATCTCTTTAATTAAATGAGCGATCCCTGGTCGAAACCTTCCGATCTCCTCGGTGAGCGAACGAGTGCCCTCCGGGTAAATAATTAAGGAATTTCCCTGTTCCAGCGCGTTTTTCATAAGTTTTACCGGATGATTTTCTTTATTAATAGCAGATCTGGGAATAGTTAAAATGTTAAACAACTTATGGGTTAAAAATGATACGAAGCGATTTCGGTTAAAATAATCTCCGGCTGCCACTGGTTGAATTCGATGCAGATCTTTGATGGAAAAAATGCTTAGCAATGAAAGGGTATCCAAATGGCTTGAGTGGTTAGCAACAATAATGAATGGATGGACCTTGGGTAAATTGTGTTTCCCATAAACCCGAAGTCCGATAAAGAGCGCCATAAAAGGTTTGACAAATAATAGGAAGAACAACTTTTGAAACATCAGTCACTCCATCCCCCTTTTCCAGCCAGTCGCTCAACCCAGCTTTGCCAGAGGCCTATAAAAATGAAATGACCCCTTGAAAATAAAAGTAAGCTATTATATGAAAGAAGATCGGAGCCGTATAACAAAGGGAATCAACCCGATCCAACATTCCGCCGTGGCCCGGGATCACCGTGCTGAAGTCCTTAATCCCAACATCCCGTTTGATTGCAGACATAACTACGTCACCGCAAAAACCGGCAATGGCTAAAGTAAAAGCAACCAGCATTACCTGGCAGGCATTAAAAGGAGTGAGAAACTTAAGCAATAAACTGAAAACCGTTGTGGTCAACGCTCCTCCAATAAACCCTTCCCAAGTCTTTTTAGGGCTGATTTTGGGGAGAATCTTATGGGACCCAATCGTTTTCCCCCAAAGATATTGAAAGACATCGTTCATTTCCGTAATAATCACTAAGAACAACAACAAAGCCTGCCCACTGATAACATGACCGCCAATCATTGGCAATTTCATTAAGTAACCCAGATGGCTCAAACCATAAACAAAAGCAATTAATCCCCACTGAATCTTGGCCGATGATTCCAGATAACCCGAAGGTTCTTGGGCCAGCATCAATAAAATTGGCAAAAACAAAAAGATGTAAACCGGGATAAAAATCAGAAACATGCCGTACCAACCGATATAGATCCAATAAAACTGGACCGGCACGGCTATGAATGCTAACAATAAAGCCCAATGATCAGCCCGCCGCGTTTTTAAAATGGTAACATATTCTTTCAGAGCCCAAAAACTTAGTAAAACGAAAAAAAGCAAAGAGATGTTCCGGTTTAAAGAGATTGCTCCAAAAAAGACCGCAGCCATAACCCACCATGATTTAATCCGGTTAACCAACTCTTCCCAGTTGCTTTGGGGTTTAAGCTTCTTAAGCAACCAAATTATCAGAGTGGCTGCCGTCAAAATCGCCAATATCAAGACTCCGCCTTGATGAACCGCTGAAAGCTTCGAAAAGGCATTAATCATGGCGGTTAACCTCCTTCGCTTCTTTCAAAATTCCCTTTAACCGGTTAAGGCAGGTCCATACAGTTAAAACGGTAGCAACGATCAAGATCCAACTCCAATAGATTTTAACCCCTTCCCAAAAAACGGTTACTAACGACAGAGCCCCCACTAAGAAAGCCCGGTCGCTTTTGCCCATCGGCCCTTCATAATGACGGTTGACCGCGAGTGCATAGCCTAAAACACCACAAAACTCGGTGATTATGGCTCCGATAACAAACAGGACCACCACTGACATATTCTCCGGTACGACATACCCCAACGGAAGATACAGGGCCAGATCAGACAAGACATCTCCCAATTCATTCAAGATACAGCCTAATGCCGTTCCCATATTATATTTCCTGGCCATCATTCCATCAATGGCGTTTAAGGCCATCCGTAAAAATAACCACACCGGGATTACCAGCAGCCAATAAGACTTACCCCCGGTTAACCGGATGATGGCACCTACCGATATTGACCCTAATAAGGCAAGTATTGTAATAATATTTGGGGTAAACCTTCTTTTCACTAAATAATCAAGAAACGGCGATAACAATTGCTGAAACTTAGGCTTCAGATTATATATTGAAATCATTAGTGGCCCTCCAGTTTTAAAGTTGTGCAATGTAATAAAATCCCTATTTTATTTCTTTATTTTTCTAAGAATTCCTTTACATAAAGATTAACCGAAAGTCTTTCAAAAAAGCTTTGAATGAGCCTCCCCGGTTATCGCAGTCCACTTCTGACATTTTCAATTTTAGCCGGTAAATAGCTTGACAGTAATCGCGGAATATGGGACATAAATGGGAATAACATTATCTCTGCTGACAGATCTTCAGAATGTATCATTTATGGTTGCATGCATAATAATGTTTTTAACTGCTCCTATATTTATTAAAAATGGATAATGTTATAAAAAAGGTTAAAGATTTAAAAATTTTGTCGATAAATATACAGTATTCCAAAAAAACACTACTACTTAACATTTTTTAGGATGTGTTAAATAAATTGTCTATAATAAATCATATTGCATTGCTTTGCATTTCCGGGCTTCGATAAGCTCTTATTATTTTTTTCTTTTTAAAATTGTAAGGTTGTTTATGATTTATTACAACCTGTATTTAAGATTTGCTTCAAAAAAGTAATATGGCGCCATATGAAATACAATATAAAAAACTAAGGAAAGGTGAACTGAAATGGAACAAACGTTAGAGGATGCAGTGTTATCTGAAGAGGATACTCAGAAAGACAAGTATCTTACCTTCGTACTGGGAAAGGAAGAGTATGGAATTTCAATCGGCTACGTTACGGAAATTGTAGGGCTTCAATCCATTACTGAAATTCCAGAGCTTCCACACTATGTAAAAGGGATAATTAATCTGAGGGGAAAGATAATTCCCGTAATGGATGTAAGGCTCAGATTCAACAAGGAAGCAAAAGAGTACAATGACAGGACCTGCACAATAGTTATTGAAGTCAGAGGTATAACTGTGGGTTTGATAGTTGATGCTGTAGCAGAAGTAGCATCTATTGAAAGCAAAAATATTGTGCCACCTCCACAAATTGACGGCATTGGTACTCATCAAAAGTACTTGAAAGGAATCGGAAAATCAGATAATAATGTTAAACTGATTCTGGACTGCGAAAAGCTCTTTAACGACGAAGATACTGAAATTCTTAGCAATATTGCCTAAGTCTGTAACTTTATTAAGTGATCTAAATACAAGGAGGTATCATAGCAATGAATTGGTTTTATAATCTAAAAATCTCTGCAAAATTATTAATTGGATTTTTAACTATTGCAGTAATAGCAGGAGTTATTGGAATCGTTGGCGTTAGATATATAAATAGCATAATAGTGGAAGACACTAAATTATATGAAGAAAACGCACTTGGATTGCAATATGCCGGAGAGGCGGATGTGCGATTTCAGAGAATAAGAGTAAATGCTCTGAAGATGTTGTTAAATAGGGACGACAGTACCCGTAAAGAATTAATAAATAAAATCAATGAGCATTTTTCCAGTGCAGATAAAGAGTTGAAGGATTATGAAGATGGAATTATCAATGACAAAGATAGGAAATTATTTGATGAACTAAAGCCTTTGTGGGATGATTATAAGTCAATAGTCCAAAATGCAATAGGACTAATACAAACCGGTAAGGATGCAGAAGCAGGGAAACTAATTTTGGAAGATTCGTCTTCAAAAATAGATGCACTAAATGATAGTTTTCAACAACTATTTGAGTATAATTCGTCTTCAGCCAAAGAAAAATCCAATGCCAATAAAAGCATGGCTAAGGCCGCCAGCACCATAATGACTATTGTGATATTGGTTGGAATCATCATAGCTGTATTTCTTGGCGTATTTATCTCACAAATAATAAGTAGGCCGATGAAGAAATTGGAAGCAGCTGCAGAGAAACTTGCATTAGGAGACGTGAATGTAAATGTAGAGGCGAATACAAAAGACGAAATCGGAAAATTAATGCAGGCATTTTCAAATATGGTTAATAATATAAGAGAACAGGCACACGTTATTGAAAGGATGGCCGCCGGGGATATGACCGTGTCGGTTAAGATCAAGTCAGAAAATGACCTTATGGGTAAAAAACTTAAAGAAATGATCAACACAAACAATGAAGTATTAGGCAATATCCGTTCTGCTGCCGAACAAGTTTCTCTTGGCGCAAAGCAAGTGTCCGATTCAAGCCAGATGCTCTCACAAGGTTCTACGGAACAAGCAAGCTCAATTGAAGAAATAACAGCATCAATGACACATATTGCAGATCAAACAAAGAAAAATGCCCAAAACGCAAATCAAGCTAATGAGCTGGCGCTGAATGCCAAAGAAAATGCTATGAATGGCAATAACCAGATGCAGGAAATGATCAAGGCGATGGCAGAAATCAACGACTCCTCGGCTAATATTTCAAAGATTATAAAAGTTATTGATGATATAGCGTTCCAGACAAACATCCTTGCCTTAAATGCCGCTGTAGAAGCTGCAAGAGCCGGACAGCATGGAAAAGGTTTTGCAGTAGTGGCCGATGAGGTGAGAAATCTTGCTGCAAGAAGCGCAACTGCTGCAAAAGAAACCACCGAACTTATTGAAAATTCAATTAAGAAAGTTGAAGCAGGTAATCAGATTGCAAACAATACCGCAGAGGCTTTGGCTAAAATCGTAGATGGTGTGTCTAAAGCGGCTGATCTTGTAGGAAGTATTGCAACAGCATCAAATGAACAAGCATCAGGCATTGCACAGATGAATCAGGCAGTTTCGCAAGTGGCTTTAGTTGTCCAGACCAACTCTGCAACGGCCGAAGAAAGTGCTGCTGCCAGTGAAGAACTGTCCAGTCAGGCAGAATTATTGAAAGATTCAATCAGCAGATTCAAGCTGCTAAACGTTAAGCCTCATTTCGGATTAGAGGGACTGGACAATGATACTATCAGAGCAATCGAAAGTATTATTGACAAGAAAAATCCAAACTATCAAGCAAGACAAGCAGCAAATTATCAAAATGAAGACTATGCTGAGGAAAGCAATTTCAAAAGCATATCTTTAGAGGATAATAACTTCGGAAAGTACTGATAAAAGCTTAAACATAATCTTAAGCAAAAAGAAAACCACTCTTTATGAGTGGTTTTTCTGCTCATCGCGAAAGCTCAAATCCTAATCCTCTAAAAGTTTTAAAATAAATTTACTATACTCTTCTTTCATAGGCAGCTCATAGTCTACTTTTATTCTTCTCCTTTGTGCAGCCACTTCTGTTCCTGTTTTCGGATTAATACTAGTTTTTTCATATACCTCCCAGTACAATCCTATACCGCGTTTCTGCCATTTTGGTATATCGTTAAAATTGATTCCATTTTGAAATAACAGTTCATTCTTATCACTGACAGACATCCCGCTTAAGTAATCTGTTGCCTCCTGAACCGAACTCCCCTTCTTTCTCAGCATCCAATAGCAGTGTGCATTTAAAGCATTTCTATGTGCATCTTCATTTCTCCATCTAAAATAGTCAACAACAGTGTTGATATTGGGTAGTTCAGATATCCTGCAATCAAAACAGGCAACATCTCCTAGCAACAGCGAAAATTTAGCACTCGCTTCTCCTGCCAATATCGAATTGTATTTACGTGTTTTTCTTCCAAACGCATTTTCATCAATGTGAAATAAAAGTGAGATCTCGTCACTCTGTGTATACCCGTAAATCACCCTGAAACCACAATTCATAAGGTGCTCGACAGTTGCAACCATATAATCCCTAAACCTTATATCGTATGGACTTTCAAATTGATGAATTTCCTTTGTCAATCTGGTAAATCCTCTTCCATCTATCCGAGCAACCATATACATTCCAGGAACAACACAGTAATCGTGAACTGTCTCATATAACCTCATTTTTAAGTCAAGATCATCAAATTTCATCCTTCCACTCCTCTACAACAAATTTGTTTTCCCTATCAATACGGACGTAGTATAATTCGTCAAAGCCCTCTTTTCTGTTAGGAATCTGCAATCTTGCATATGTGCTTCTAATACCAGCTAACGAAATATGTTCTTTTCCTGCTCTTTCTTCATTCCTCAAAACAGCATCATTTATATTTGATTGAAAATAGTATCCAACAACCTTAAAATCAGCTGCTTTAGCAATATCGATATACTTTTTTCTGTCTATAACTGTAGGATTCGTATTATCAATTACAAAAGGCTGCTTTGCTTTTATGCAGGCCTCAAGTAAAATATTTTCCCTGTTTCTGGTCTTCAACATATCTAAATTTATTCGTATATGTGTTTTAAAGAAGTTCTCCTTGTAAAAAGTGCTTTTACGGTCGCTTGTAGACCAACAAAAATAATAGATTCCATATCATTTACCCCAATTTTAAATAATTGACCTTACTCCAATTTGCTAGACACCAAGAATGGCTGATATATCTCCTATGTAGGGTCTAATAATTGCATCCTTTACATAAATACCAATAAATATTTCTGTTGCAAGTAACACCAAAAAATCAAATATAAACTTCAAATTGATTTTCATACAGATATTCCTCTCGTATAATAAGTTTTGTAAGCAACAATCCGCCATTGTTTACAAGCCTTATTTTTAATTTTTAAATTTGATACCCTGATGCTAAAATATTCTTATTGGAATTCTAGCAAAGGTACGTCTTATTCTCCTTGCAAAACCATTTGGTTATTGCTTTAAAAGCTTGACGCCTGCCTTATTCATCAAATACCGCTTACACAGATGTTGCGTCTCTGGGCGAAAGTATGCCAGCAAAATAGCTTTCACAGATGAATGCTTATTATGCGAGGGTGCGGTCAGTGAGTAAGATCAGGGTATTCCTTTCTAGCTTTCTTGATTCTATGCCAAAAAGGAGGTGACTTTTCTATGAAGAAGGCGGATCTTCTCTCTACTTTGTTTGTAGGTATTGACGTTAGTTCAAAAGAAAACGTCGTTTGTGCTATTGATTATGAAGCTCAAAAACTTTTACGTTTTTCCGTACAAAACAATCATCCTGGGGCAGTTAAAATGGCTGAAAAGCTTCACGAATTCCTCGCCGGAAACCCTGATATTAACAAGCTGGTAGTTGCATTAGAATCCACATCATTTTATGGAATTCATATTGCTAACTATTTGTCTTCCTGCGAACTATTGATGCCATTTCATACTCATGTCTATTGTGTTAATCCAAAGATGATTGCCAATTACAAAAAATCTTATATCGACTTAGGTAAAAACGATGCAATTGATGCTTTTGTAATTGCCGATTTTGCCAGAGTAGGCCGGATTAATACTGCTCCTTGGCGTGGCAGCCAGTTCCTTGCTTTACAGCGACTGACACGTCACCGTTTGCATATAGCTGATTGTCTTACCCGCGAGAAAACTTACATGCTTTCAAACATTTTTCTTAAATTCAGTGAGTTTTCGATTCTCGACGACGATCAACAACCTTTCTCCAATAATTACGGCACTACAGCTGCTTCGATTTTAACCGATTTCCTTTCGACGGAAGACATTGCAACTATGCCTATCGAAGCACTCATCGAACACATTTGTAAAAAAGGCAAAAATCGTTTTGTTAATCCTGAACACACGGCATCTTTACTCCAGCAAGCCGCTCGCAATTCCTACCGTTTGGATAAATGTTTATATGAACCTTTAACTATCTCTATCGCCTCCTCATTTAATCTTATTTCTGCTTATGAATCTGAATTAAAAGCCATTAATAAGGCAATCGAAAAAACCATCAAGGGACTTGATCCTTGTGC
>JAKPCT010000110.1 GCA_029553165.1 Bacillota bacterium | reverse complement strand
TTCCAAAACCGCGCCGGGGGACGGATCAGCCGTGACATTCTCGAAGCAAGGCTAAGGCTTCATGCCGCCAGACTAGATTTAAGACTCAAATTTCACAGCCTGCGCCATGCCTGTGCCTTACACCTGTTACAAAACCACGCCGGGATCCGCTCCATCCAGGAGCTGTTAGGGCATCGCTGTCTGGAGTCAACCCAAATCTATACCCAACTAGTACCTTTAGACTTAAAGAAAGCTCATAACCGTTACCATCCAAGAGAGAAGGAGGTTCGCCGTCTTGGATAACCGGCAAATGATCAAATTATTCTTAGAATCCTTAACCATGCGGGGGTTTCGCCCCCGCACCATTGAAACCTACCACAGCAAACTGAACCAATTCTTCGATTATCTAGCCATTAAACAAAAGAAACTAATTGAACTGACAACAACCGACCTAACCGACTACCGTACCTGGCTCTATTACCAAGAATATCAAGGTAAACCCTTAAGCATTGAGACCCAACGCCTACAACTAACCGTACTAAGAATGTTCTTCAAATATCTAGCCGCCGAAAACCTAATCTTAATCAATCCTGCCGCTTCCTTAGAACTACCCCGCCAACCACAAAAACTCCCTCGAGTTATATTAACCGCTAAGGAAGCCAAGAAGATCTTAGAGTCAATCGATACTACCGAACCAATGGGACTAAGAGATCGAGCCATCCTCGAAACCCTGTATTCAACCGGGATCCGGGTTACCGAGCTGATCAACCTGACCTTGGCTGATCTGGACTTTGACCAGGGGTTACTGAAAGTTGAAGCCGGTAAAGGCGGGAAGTCAAGGGTGGTGCCATTAGGTGAGATTGCCGCATTGTATATTAAGGAATATCTTAAATCAAAACCAAAAACCAACCACACTACAATATTTGTTTCATTTCAAAAAGGAATGCCACTAACCAGACAGATCGTTTCAGCAATCAGTATTAATCGAGCTTTACAAGCCGGAATCAAAAAGAAAGTCACTCCACACACTTGGCGGCATACCTGCGCCACTTTAATGCTAAAAAGCGGAGCCGATATCCGCTACATTCAAGAATTACTTGGACATGCTTCACTCAAAACAACTCAAATTTACACTAAAGTTGCAGTTAAAGACCTCAAAAAAGTCCATTCTCGTTGTCATCCTAGAGAAAAGAAACAGTAACGGATTGTCAAAAATTACATATTAAGATACAATCTTATCAGAAAGAAAAACCACATCGGGAAATTCGGGTCAGTACATTTTTTTACACTAAAAGAAATCGACAAGAACATTGAAAAATTAATAGCCAGCTAAAAGCCGTAAAAATTCCTGTCAAAATGCTTAACGGTGACCCTAACTCCCCTTCGGGTATGCGGGTGGAATTTATGATCCTCTGACGGGATTAGTCAGATTTGGAGCTAGGGACTATGACCCGGAGGTTGGTAGATGGACTGCGAAGGATCCGATTGGGTTTGAGGGTGAGGACAGTAACCTTTATGGGTATTGTTGGAATGATCCTGTAAATTTTGTAGATCCATCTGGATTGATGGGAAATGGATATTATAAAATTGATTTTCAAAGCGGTAATTGGTATATAGGGAAAGGCAATACAACTAGAATGAATAATTCAGCAAATCGATTAGCAAAGACTTATGGAGATAAGGTGCTAAATAAAACACATTTCCCTGCTTCAAATACGGCGGAATCTTTTAAAGGAGAAGCAAAACTTATGAGGGATAATGGTTGGTATAAAGGTCATCCAAAATCTTATAATAAAATAAAATCTCCAGGTTATAGATTACTTAATGGAAAAGGCGGATTAGTTGGCGGGGCTTTGAAATTCTTTAATATGGTATTTCCCATAGAATTATTTCAGATGAGAACTATCTACGATCCTTGTACTGGCAAGTTGTATCTAATACACTATACTCAATCTCCGTGGTCAGCTTGATAAATATTATAAATTGAAAGAGGGTTAATTGATGTTTTTTCCTAATGATTCAGATGGTAATGCATTAAAAATGATATATGAAGCTGGCGCTGATTTTAGTAAAACATATATTGTTGACTTTTTTATTGCTGTTGTTGATAAAAATAGTGGAGAAAAGATTTCAAAAGAAGTTCAAAAGCATGGCTTTGATTGTGCATTGGAACAAGATGATGAATCAAAGGATTGGACATGTTATTGTTCAAAACGAATGATGTTAGTCTATGAGGATATAATAAGAATTCAAGAACTTTTGGATGAAATAAGTAAACCTTATGGAGGTTATTCTGATGGATGGGGTGTTTTGGGGGGGTAGTGATAAAAAGAGCAACATTTAAGCCGCCTACATAAGATTTTTTATCCAACACCCGGGAGGGGCAGTGTCAAAGAAAAGAGCCGTCCATCGGATAAAAAACCCTTATGTAGCATAGCACGGGAAAGCATTCTCGAAGAAGCCATCCGCGCTACGTCCGCTTGATTCACCCGGAGCGGCACCGTCATCCTGACTAGCCTTAATCCGTCAGGCTTGCCGCTCCTGGAAGTCGGCTTTGCAGCCCACCTGCCCACCCGCAGTTAGCTCATGAAGCCTTATCACCCCCCATCATCAAGGACTCCAAATCACCCCAAGGAAACTATTCTTTGGGGATTTATCTTTTTAACCCCAAAAAGTGAAACAAGCAAAGACCAAACCAAAGCAGCCAGAAAAAGATTCGCTCCAAGACCTAAGCGAATCTTTTTCCGGCTAGTGGGAACCCCAGCGGGGTGGATGGGTGAAATGGCATACAGAAACAACAACGGTGGGCGGGGAGAGCCTAGCAAGGGTCGGATAACGGCGGGTTATGTAATAGCGATGGCTGACAGAAAAAGCAGGTCGCGTTTGCATAACAACGCGTTATCCGATCCTGCGGACAGAACTCACCCGGACAATTGGCGGCGAAGGATTAGCCCAGCCCGGCGGACTGCGGCGGTTTGGCATGGATGCGTGCTGCTGTCCGGTGAACCAGCTTCAAGGTGGCGGGAGGCTTACTTTAATTGCTGGAGTTATACCGCGACCGATGAAAAGGCTGCACCGGGCGGAGAGAATAGGTGGCGGAGGAAAAGCGAAAACCGCTCTTTGGGTTGAGAACGGTTCTAAGATTTCAACAAAAATGCTGAAAAAGTTAACGTAAATGATTACACTTTTTTAAGAACTTATTGTTGATTTTTAAGGAGCTCTTCCATCTGATGTTTTTTAACGTAAGCATCTATCAGAGATTTAATGATCTTACGCTCCTCATTATCCATTTGATCGACTACGCTAAAAAGACGCAACAATTCCGGATCATTTATTTCATTAACCGGATTGGTTTCTTCGTCTAACAGAAGATAATCAATTGAAACATTAAGCACTTTCGCAATCTTAACCAATGTTTCTGCCCCAGGTACAACAATACCCAATTCATACTTTCCAATTTGTCTACCATGAACCCCGAGCTTTTCGGCGAGTTTGTCCTGCGTCCATCCACGTTCTTTTCTTAAATGTCGTAATTTATCAGCAAAAGACATTCAAATCCTCCAAAAATGGTTGTTTATCTGAGATTAGATTAACATCATTTTAGCAGGAAAACAACAATAATTATTGCACAAAAGAAATTAAACTATTGACTATATATTACCAAATAGCTATAATTAATACCAAAAGACTCAACAACCATTTTGGTGTCTAAGAGTCAAAAAGTGCAACAAAAAATTAAGGCTATTAGTGTTCGATTGGAACCCGCTCACTAATAGCCGCCAGTCACCACGAAAGGACAAGCCTTCTTCGTGTGTCTACTTCAATTCTATCACAACCGGGCTTTCCTCTCAAGGTGGCGTTTTCCAAGCCTAAGAACAAAAAAGAGAGGAGAGTTGTCCATGCCCAAAAAAGACCACGAAGACCTGCCTAAGGAAGTCCTCGAAGCCCTGAAAGCCGGACG
>JAKPCT010000099.1 GCA_029553165.1 Bacillota bacterium | reverse complement strand
TGTTCCGGCTTTACGTCCTCCTGTTTTACGTCCTTTAGCCATCTATCTATTTTTGTCTATTTTTGAATTTAAGGCGTTGTAAGGCGTTGTTTAGTGTCCAGAGGTAGTAGATATTCACCCGGGGGGAGATCGTGCGTCCTGAGGCTCCGGATGAAGCCGGAAACGGAAAATTTTATTAAAACCAGTATGGTTCAAGGTCGCTATGTGTAATTTGTTCAAGGGAAAGTATCTTATCTATGGTTTCTGTTTCTGTCAACTTTTGTAAACCTTTCTGCTTCGCTTCATATCAATTCAAATTATTTTTTATGTATTGTTGTAATTCCTGTAACCGATTAAGGTATGGTAAATAAATCCACTTTCCGTTGTTTGCTTTCACAATGGCTAAATGACTATCAATGAATTTTGGAATATCGGTAATTGTTTCAACTGGGTTCAGCTTTAGGGGTGAGGCTGGTAATGGAACAGTATTAAAGAAATGTTCCAGATCTGAAATATCATATGCCCAGCTTTCCGGCCTTGGCTTTTCGGCTTTCCTGAAACCGTTGACTGGTTCAATATCTTCAAATTTTTTCACCTCAACCAACGGATGAACAACTGGGGGCTGTTTGGCAGGTTCGGGTAAAGCAAATTCCCTGTAATCAAACCTTAGCAGATAGTCAGCCAGATCAAGTCCCTGTTTTCGTTCCGCTTCGGTTGCTTTACGTTCCAGTAAATCGGAAACGGTGAAACTTGCCAGGTGTGAAAGTTCTTTCGCTTTCCTGCTCCATTTTTCAAAGCCGTTAAGGTCGGGGAATAGTATAACGGTTCGCCCTGCTAATACTTTACATTTTTCAGCGTTCAGGTTATTGAGGCTGCCAACGGCTAACCAGATGAACTGGGGGAAATATACGCTGGCAATGACAGCTGTCTTTTCGCTTTCAACTAAAGAAACCGGCTTTGTTTCATGCTGTAACAGATGTTCACCAAACAAGCATTGCTTTAACTCAAATTCAGGCATTTTAAGGACTTTATGTATCCAGTTAATATGGTTGAACGGCTCTTTTACTCTTTTGCCCGTGTCGGGGTTGTAAAGCATTATTTTGCCCGTTCTTATCCTGCCTGCAATATCAATTTGCCAGAACACCGTTGCACCGCTCCAATACGTTGAGGTGCCAATGAAGTAACGGCTTATCTGTTCCCCTGCAACCCTGACCCCGAACTGATTAACAAGAAACTTTATAAAATGGTTCGTTGTCAAACTGCTTCTCGTCAAACTGGCTTTGAATACTTCAACGGGAATAAAGGAAACAGGCTTTTGCTTTTGTTGAGGTAGTAACACTTTAGTAACATTGTTACTAGTGTATGGTTTTGCCCGGGGTGTATCAAATGAAATATTGTTATCCTGAAAATATTGTTTCGGGGTGTAATGGTATCCGCATTTGTTTTCACGGTTGCACCTTCCAACGGTGGGGGCAATGTATTCCCCTGTCATGGTATCAATGTAACGGGAAAACTTTCTTCGTTTACAAGCCGGGCAATGATAACGAGTGTTCATTCCCTTATATGGTTCTAATATATATCGGTGTTTATTCATTTTTTACTGCATTACCTCTTTTGGTAACATTGGTAACATTGGTAACATTGTTACTAGTGTTACTAGTGTTACTAAAATTACTAATATATTGATATTCAATCATTTTTTTACATTGGTAACATTGGTAACATTGGTAACATTGTTACTAGTGTTACTAGTGTTACTAATTTTGTTCATAATCCGGCTGACTTTTACTTTGAAGCTGTTAAAGTTGGTTTCATCAGAGCACAATTTTTTTGCAACTGCATAAGCAGTTAAAGTTGGTTCAGTTTGTAGTAATTCTTTAATATTGTTTTCTAACTCTGTTTTTTCGCTTTCGCTTATCTGCTTCAGGTGGTCCCGTTCTTTCCCGAACCCCAGAAATTCAAACATTAAGAAATTATCAGGCTTTGTAATTTGACAGGTACAGACGTTTTCAGTATCGTAAATTATTTCTGTATTCCTGGCTTTTATTTGTTTCAGGTAACGAATGTTTTTATCTCGGCTGTTTTCACCAATTGCAAAGGCACTGTCACAGAAATTTATCAGCATCTTACTGCCTTGTAAATCATTTCGGCTGATCGGTTTTGATAAGTCCCGCTTCGGTGTATGTGCTAATGCCAGAATGGAAAGTCCAAATTTCTTTTTCAACCCCTGCAAATACTTCATCAATGGCAAAGCGGATTTTGCTTTTTCGGTTTCATCCTTCAGATAAGTGATGTTATCAATAATTAAAATCTTTGCTTGGGTTTCAGTTATTGAATGCTCCATGGAAGCGTATAAGAATTGTTCAAAAGTTTTAAAGCCGTGTTCCTTGTAATCGGCTTCTTCGGGGTTTATTTCAGCCCTATAAAAGTTTTCGTTCCAGGTGTATTGCTGTTCATAGTTTATCGAATAACGGGCTTCAAACTGTTTGTCTGAGAGCTCAAAATCAAAATATAAAACAGGTTGCCCAGGTGCTTCCATCTTAAATCCCTTTATCTGTTCATTTCTGGTAATACTGTTACCAATTTGCACGGCTAAAATTGACTTGCCCAGGTTGGTATCGGAAAACAAAATACATAATTCCCCCTCATACCAGAATTCACTGAAAAGCATTCGCGGGATGGGACGGGCTTTAGCTTCCTTAATCCAGCGATTGGCTGTTTTTACTAAAAACAATCCTTTACTTTCATTCGCTTCATTGGCCCGTTTTTCCAGCTGTTTAACTTTGGTTTTTATTTCCTCAACTGTTATTTCCTCAACCCCGATACCGTATTTTTCAGGTATAAAGTTGAATTTCAGTTCATCTGAAACTGTATCTTTTTCTGTACCAATTTTTATATCTTTGCGTTCATTCATATCATCATACTTTTAATTCTTCTTCTTCATGCCTGCCGCTTCCTGCCAGAATAAGCAGGCTTTCTTTTTTTAACATTTTTTAACATTCTCATCATACAGTAATTCGTAATTCTGTTCCCTAAGTCGCTTTGTCCAGCGTGGCAGGTCTTTGTAAGTGATCATACAGTTATAAGTTTCACGCTGGCCGTTAAAATATTTTACGTCCCACAGCCAGTAGTCCGATGAGGCCGGCGAAAATTCCACCCTCAGGCGTCCACGCTGGTACGTTTGCCGGTAGTCCGGCTTGCTTATTGTTTCTTCTTTTTTCCGGTTCATATACCATCAGTTTTCAGCCATACCATAGGGCTTTTTAGGGGGTATTACTTCAGGGGGGTAGTTTTATACCACCCGGGGGCATATAGGTAATAATCTCCCCTGTGACGGCACATTTTTTTTTAAACTTTCCCCAGTGTAACGGTCTTTTTAAAACGGGATGCCAGTTCCCTTTTTTCTTCCTCCGTCCACTTTCTTTTTTCCGGATGTCTGTTTAACCACTTTTTCAGTGCTTTTTCATCCTTAAAACCGGTATTATCCGGATCAAGCCCTTCAATATTCCGTTGAATAATACAATTGCGGCAAAGCATTTCATAGGTGAAATAAAAATCCTTATTAGCGGCTCGTTTTTTTATTTTGCGTTGGTTTCTTATCCAATCCTTATTACCGTACTTTGCAGATGTACAGATTTCCTCATCCGGATACCATACACCACTGCGGAGACTTTCCTCATCCAGGGGGCATAAAGGCGCTTCGCAGGTTTCAAATTTTAAACATTCTTCCGCTCTCATAACGCCTCCTTCATTTCGTCAACGGTTCTCCGGCGGCCGGCTTTAATCCAGTCGTCAATCTCAGATTTCAGGAAATACAATCTATTCCCTCGCTTCTGATGAGGAATCCGACGATTTAAGACAAGCCCGTAAATTGTGGCAGGGGAAAGCCTTAGATATTTGCCAACTTCTCTGACAGAAAGGAACCTGTCCGGCTCCTGTGCATTGCTACTTTTTTCAAGTAATAATTTTTTGATCTCGCCAACTTCACGGCTCAGATGCGTGAAGGCTTTTGGTAGTGTCTCAAGTGTTAATTTTTCTTCTTCCATTACAATATAATTTTAAATTATACCGCAATAGTAAGAAGCAGCAAA
>JAKPCT010000091.1 GCA_029553165.1 Bacillota bacterium | reverse complement strand
GGGCAAATAATACCTGAGTTCGAGGAGGTTGCTTTTGCCCTAAAGGATATTGGCGATATCTCCAAGCCTTTCCAAACCTCATTTGGATGGCACGTGGTTAAACTACTTGATAGAAAGCTACCGGGCGAGTTCGAGGAGATGCTGCCCGAAATTAAAAGCCTAATGGCTCGCGACAGCCGATCCATGCTCATACGCTCCTCATTCATTAAAAAGCTTAAAAAAGAGTACGGGGTCGAGGAGTTCCCTGCCGAATCGGCCAAGCATCTCTCATCGCTTATCGATTCCTCCATTTTTAAAGGCAACTGGAAAGCTCCAAACATCAAAACCAATCCAACTTTACTGGTTGTAAAAGGGTTGAATTATACACTATCGGACTTGCTTCAGTTTATCGGCCAAAACCAGCAAAAAAGCAAGGGCAATTCCTTACAGTCGTTCATCAGTTCTATCTATACCGATTGGGTAAACCAAACCATAATTAACTTTGAAAAATCGCTTTTACCCCAAAAATATCCTGAATTTAAACAGCTTGCTAACGAATACTTTGAAGGTATGCTGCTTTTTGAGATATCGAATCGCGAGATATGGACAAAAGCCACTGATAGCACGGCGCTCAATACATATTTCGAGAACCACCGCGATAAGTACCTGTGGAACGAAAAAATCTACTTCACCGTTTACCAAACCGCTGATGGTAATATAGCCCAGGCTCTAGTAAAGAGCCTAAAAAAGAACCCTGCAATGAATCCTGATGAACTCGTTAAGAAATGGAATAAGAAGACCCAAAACGTTACCTATAGCCAACAGGTTGGATTTCCCGATAATCCATTGCTTTCAGGCTACTCCCAATGGGACACAGGTATAAACAGTAGCGTTGAAAACGACAAACACGTTGTAGTACATATTAATAAAACTACTACCGGTGAGCCCAAGGCGCTAAACGACTGTAGAGCCGAAGTTATTGCTGATTATCAGAACTATCTAGAGGAATCATGGATTCAAGCGCTTAAGGGGAAATATAAGGTGAAAATTAACAATGACACCTACAGTAAGCTACTTGAAAATCTCAACAAATAGAAAAATGAACAAATTACTTTGTTTGCTGATTTTAGTAACTGGCTTTCTTACTGCTTGCCAAA
>JAKPCT010000084.1 GCA_029553165.1 Bacillota bacterium | reverse complement strand
TTTATTGGTTGCTGTTAATTTTAGCTTCGATCGGGCCGGGACTAATCTGGTTGTGGTTTTTTTACCGCTTGGACCGTTATGAACCCGAGCCTCCGAAATTAATCTTGAAACTGTTCTTCGCCGGTATACTGCTGGTTATTCCGGCGGGATTATTGGAACAGTTCTGGCGTCCGCAGTTGTTGTTGTCGATTCAAAACGGTAATTGGGTAAATTCTTTAGTGTTAGCATTTGTAATTGTCGCTTTGATTGAAGAAGGATTGAAGACCGGTTTTTTATGGTGGATCATTGGTAAAAATGAAAATTTAAACGAGCCGGTTGACGGGATAATCTATGGTATAACTTTGGGTTTGGGTTTTGCTTCATTAGAAAATATGTTATGGGCACGGATCTTTGGTTTCGGTGTTGCTGCCTTAAGAGCGGTAGTTACTACGTTGGCGCATGCTTCATTTTCTGGTTGGGCCGGACATTATATTGCCAGATTTAGAACTCAAGGTTCGGACCGTCCAACATTGATTTGGTCCGGTTTTTTAGTTGCCTGGGTAAGTCATGGACTCTATGATTTTTTTCTGTTTTTAAGAAGGCCATGGGCTTCGGTATTTGCATTTATACTGATCGTAAGTTTATTATTCCGGCTTTATCAGGTGATCCAGTTTCAGGTTGCCAAATCTCCCTTTAAGAAACCATGAAATAAATCATTGGGTTAAGGCATACTTGCTTTCTGGACGCTCTTCAGCTATACTTTAATATTATAATCTTTTTTAAAACAATTGTCCGAAATGATATTTCGGGCTAATTTGTTTGTCTAAAGGAATTCTAGTGGTAAGCACCATACCTTTGGACAGAGATCTTGGATAGGGGAGCGTCGAAACGATGTCAGGGCATTCTAAGTGGTCGACTATTAAACGAAAAAAGGAAAAAACCGATCAGCAACGGGCAAGTATCTTTACCAAAGTCACTCGGGAAATCATCGTTGCTGCCAAAGCCGGAGGTGGGGATCCTGATAATAATTTTCGGCTGCGGATGGCAATTCTTAAAGCCAAAGAAGTAAACATGCCGAATGATAATATTCAACGGGCGATTAAACGGGGGACGGGGCAATCCGAGAGTGATAATTACGAAGAAACCTTTTATGAAGGTTATGGTCCTGCCGGAGTCGCTGTATTGGTGCAAGTACTTACAGATAACCGCAATCGTACTGCCAGTGAAATGCGTTATATTTTTTCGCGAAATAATGGTAACCTTGGTGAAGCAGGCTGTGTTGCCTGGATGTTTGATACTAAGGGTTTAATCACTGTTGAGAATGAAAGTACCAATAGAACTGAGGAAGAGATGTTTGAGCTGGCCATTGAAGCCGGTGCCGAAGATCTCCAAAACAATAGTGAATTTTATGAAATCTATACTGCAGCAACCGATTTGGATGCAGTCCGGCAATTGATTGAACAAAATGGAATTGCCATCAAATCAGCCGAATTAACTAAAGTTCCACAAAATACAATAGAGGTTTCCGGAGAACAAGCGCAACAGGTTATTAAATTAATTGAGGCTTTAGAAGATAATGATGATGTGCAAAATGTATATTCCAATGCTGATATTCCGGATGAGGAACTGGAGTGAAAGCAGATTACCAAAATTATTTTGCTTGACGGGACCAATTAGGTGTGTTACCATAAATTACAATTAAAATATGGACCTAATTATAAAAACTACGAAAGGAGATTAACAATGGATTATATTAGATATGAACAACTTAAACAACTTAATCGACCAAACAAATGCATTGGCTTAATCTCCGTAGATGATTGTCGAAAATTGCAGTATGGACCATAACGATCTTTTATGAGATGACTTACTTTTGAAACGTGCGGTTAAGTCCAATTCAGACGGATTTAACCGCTTTTTTGATCAAGGAGTGAATTGTGATGTTTGAGATTAAAGGGAAGTATAACACGGCGAAAGTATTTACTGATAATGTTGAGGAGACAGCCATTGGCCAGATCCTTGAGTTGTGCAACCAAGAGTTTGTCAAGGACAGTGTTATCAGGATTATGCCGGATACACATGCCGGTGCCGGTTGTACCATTGGGACAACAATGACGATTAAAGATAAGGTAGTTCCAAATCTGGTTGGGGTTGATATTGGTTGTGGGATGGAGACAGTTAAACTGACAGCCCGGGAGATTGACTTGGTCAAATTGGACCAAGTGATTCATAACTACATACCGTCTGGTTTTGAGATTCGTAAGAAACAACATCCTTATGCTAATCAAATCAACTTTGAGCAGCTCGTGTGTAAGAAGGACGTTGGTATCGCTCGGGCCAAACTTAGTATTGGGACATTGGGTGGCGGAAATCATTTTATTGAAGTTAATCAAGATAACGAAGGTAATCTCTATCTGGTAGTCCATTCGGGCAGTCGGCACCTTGGCAAACAGGTAGCAGAATACTATCAGCAGCTTGGTTATAAAGAGTTGTTAAGAAATAATGAACTGATTGCAGAGATTGTCAGTGAGTTGAAGCGTACTGGACGTGAAGCAGAGATTGAAACGGAGATTCAAAAAGTAAAAAAGGCCAAGGTCAGTAAACAACTCGCTTATGTTGCGGGTAAGAATTATGAGGACTATTTGAATGATATGAAGATCGTCCAGCAGTTTGCGACTTTCAATCGTCGCGCGATTGTTGATGAGATTATGCAACGGATGGGTTTTGAAGTTGCAGACCAGTTTACGACTATTCATAACTATATCGACTTAGATAATATGATTCTTCGAAAAGGAGCGATCTCCGCTAGGAAAGGTGAACGGGTTTTGATCCCCATCAATATGCGTGATGGTAGTCTAATCTGTATCGGTAAGGGCAACCCTGACTGGAATTACTCTGCTCCGCATGGTGCTGGCCGGTTGATGAGCCGCAGCAAGGCGAAAGAGGTAATCAGCCTGGAAGAGTTTAAAAAGTCGATGGTTGGAATTTACTCAACAACAGTCAACCGTAGTACTCTGGATGAGTGCGCCCTTGCGTATAAGCCGATGGAAGAGATTATCCAAAATATTCAGGATACGGTTACTATTGTTGATATCATTAAGCCGATTTATAACTTTAAAGCTGCGGAGTAATATTTTAACTTACAAATATAAAAATATTAAAAAGGCATTGCAGCTACCTAAAAGTAACTGGCAATGCCCTTTTTAATTTAGTCTAAATGGTTAAAGATGATTATAAGTTAGCCTCATACTGAATCTGTTGTCCCGAAACTAAGCGATCGCATTCGATTTTTACAACAGGATTAGAACCGGCTGGAGTGTTAATTAAGAATGTTTTTGAAGTGTTAGGTTGTAAATATTTTAATGATTCAGAAGCTCTTTTGCCATTAACAGAAACATAAGCATCATAATAAAGTGGTGCAATACCAGTGTTTTTAATTGTTATCTTAGTCTGCGTTGATGATGAACTGAAAGCAGTTACCTTAAATTTATAACCTAATGCCATACCAGCAGACTTGATCCGGCTCATTGATTGATAGTCGGGTTGTCCATCGCCAATTATATAAGAAATATGAAATCTACTGGCCATGGATTCAAACGATTCACCATTAGGGCCATTGGGAAGTCGTAATGCATTTTTTTGATCGTTGTCATTGTAATAACTGATCTCACCGCCGGCCGGATAGGTCTTATAACGCTCGGTACCAAAGAAGTTCCAGCTTGGTTCATTATAGCTTTTATGTGAACTACATAAAAAAGAATCATCGAATAAGCCGAATGGTAATGCTATCAGGTTTTTATTTGCAGCAAAAGGAGTTAAGCTGCTATCTGCAGCATCAATCGAGACAGACCAATATAACTGTTTGAAAGTATTCGCCATTGAATTAAAGAACCTGGTCTGATAATCTTTGTCAGGGAATGTCTTACCTAAAATCCGTGGTCCGTCATAGATGTGATATTCAGCCCATAATCCGAAGCCGACCTGCAAGAAGGCGATTCGCCGGTCGTAATCATAACGGGCTGCAAATTTGTTGAAGAATTCGATAATAAAATCCTGATAAGCTTTGTTCGACCAGTCCGGGAAATAGGTGTTTTGACCTTCGCTTTTTGCCTGTGTTTCTTGATAATCACTCCGCTTTTTAATATGTCCTGGGACAGTAGTCTGTTTTCCAGGATAGGTGTCATAAAAACGGATTATCGCTTGGTGTTTTCTGGAAGCAACTCCATTTAAAATAGCCTCAAAGTTTGTCCAGTTATAGTTGCCGTTGTTGTCAACAATCTCATTATAACCGACATAACGATACTCAAGCTGTATCTCGCTGGCTTTGTTATGTTCATCATTGGTTGTCCATAAGACTAAACCGGTCATCGGTTGGACATTAGTGATACTGCTCTTTAAGGGAAGGGCAACAAATTCTGGAGTTGGTTCTGGGTTTTTTGGAGTAACTCCAGGATTTTCGTCTACCGGTGTTGATGGTCCAGAAGGGTCTACCGGTGTAGATGATGATTCAGAAGGGTCAACCGGTGTAGATGGTTCAGAAGTTTCAACTGGCCCGGATTGTTCAGATGTCCTTGACGGTTTACTGCTTCCGCCGCCACATCCTACGATACTAAATGCCAAAAAGACTACCAAAAATAATAATACTGTCTTTTTTACCCCCATTTGTGCTCCTCCTTGTTTCAAACAATTTCCACGTTGGTATTGAATTTTTGTTAACATAAATAAATGTAATCTGTAACAAAAATTTAACACTATATTTTGATTATCCCACGGTTTTGATTTTTTTACAATTAAATTAATAATAACTTGGAAAAATATTTTTTAAGCAAGTTTATCTTTAATCAAAATTAGATAATTTTCAATATTTTAGACGAGATTAGCTTGCAAAATTGGTAATTTAGTAACTTCTAAGAATTTGTTTATCTTCATAAACTAGTCGTGGGGGCGAGTTGTAAGTGCGAGCTAGTGAACTTGAAGGCAAAGAAGTAATTGAGTTAAATAGTGGGGAACGCATTGGGGTGATCAGTAACTTTGAGTTGTTGCTCAATTTAAGTGCCGGAATAATTGAGGCTTTAATTATTGAAAAGTCAAATTGGCGTGGTGAAAAGAGTATTCGAACTATTCCCTGGAGCTGTATTCGCACAATCAGTTCGGATCTAATTCTGGTCGAAGAGCCAGCAGATTTGCGTAGCAGTAGCAATATTCTAATTGATACTGATAATGAAAGCTAGATAATTTTAACTTTTATAAGGACTACTAAAAAGAACTATTGACAGTTGGCCTTTTTTATAGGAAAATGTAAAGGAAGTTTACGAAGCTTCCTTTTTTTATATTTAAAATAAAGTAATTTGCGGTAGAGTAGAGGCGCGAAAATCATCAGTAACTTGGTGGAGGTTGGCAAAACCAGTGAAGCCAAGTGAAAGGGAGTTTCGCCGAAGTTGGAAGCTGCCATCTTCCAGCTGGTACTGCGATTAAGAGTCTCAGTACTGTCACTAATTTTTTTAGTGAAGAGCTATCTTACCCCACAATGAATTCGTAATCACGTTTTCTAAGGGTTGGTAGCTATACCAATTCTTTTTTATTTTAAGGAGTGGATAATATGGGACAGATTAAAGTTTTAGTTTCCGGTTGTTGCGGAAAAATGGGTTGTGAAGTTGTTAAGGCTGTCTTGAAAGACAGTGAGTTGAAACTGGTAGCAGCAGTTGATAAATCAAATGTTGGTAAGGATATTGGAACAACTGTTGGTAGCGAATCTTTGGGTGTAGTGATCATGAGCGATTTACAAGAGGCGATTATGGTTACCAAGCCGGATGTGATGATCGACTTTACCACACCAATGACCGTATTCGAAAACGTAATAACAGCGGTCAAAGCCGGAGTACATGCGGTTGTTGGAACGACAGGTATCTCTCAGGATAATTTGGCGAAACTTGCTGAATTGAGTAAGGAATATAAGGCTAATGTGCTTATTGCACCGAATTTTGCGATTGGAGCCCTCTTGATGATGCGTTTTTCGGAGATGGCCGCCAAATTTTTTCCTCATGTTGAGATTATTGAGTTACATCATGATCAGAAATTAGATGCTCCTTCGGGGACTTCGATTAAAACTGCCGAGATGATTTTGGCGGCACGGGGGGAAGTAACCGGTAATCCAAATGAGGAAGAGAAGATCAAAGGGGTCCGAGGCGGCGAGATGGGCGGGATCCATCTTCATAGTATCCGGCTCCCGGGTTTGATCGCCCATCAGGAAGTAATCTTTGGCGGAGAAGGTCAAACTTTAACCATTCGCCATGATTCTTTAAGTCGTGAATCCTTTATGCCAGGAGTAGTTTTAGCTGCCAAAAAAATAATCTCCAGACCAGGACTGACATATGGTTTAGAACACCTGTTATTTGAAGCCTAAAAGCTTTGGGCTGGCCCGTGCAATTGAAGAATCAGCAACCTGCTTCTGAACAAAAAGCCTTCACCACCTTTTTAGGATTCGAATATAATGAACTAAAATCAGATCTCAAATAAACTATTTTGGATAGATTTTAGGAGAGATTGAAATCAAAAGCCTTTTTTCAAAAAAAAGGGGGATACTTGGTGAAGTATGTGTTGCAGATTGAAGTAGCAGTTATTGGCGGTGATTCACGACAAATAGCTGTGGCCCAAAATTTAACAAATTTAGTTACTAAAGTAAAAGTATACGGACATCCACAAGACCAATTAGACGCACCGATAGTATTTTGCGACACTCTGCCTGAAGCCTTGAATGGTGCTCAAGTGATTATTTTACCGATTAGCGGAATGAGTGCTTCGGGTTTAGTACGGGGCAAGACTGTTGATGAATCAATTGCTTTTGGTGATTATTTTAGAGCTTTGCCTGAAGGTACAATTGTAATTGTGGGTTCGATGACGCCGAATTGGAAACAACTAGCGGCGAATAATCGCTTAATCGTATATGAGTATGCTGAAGATAATACCATAGCGATCTTAAATTCAATTCCTACTGCTGAAGGAGCAGTACAAATCGCAATGGAGCAGCTGCCAATCACCATCCATGGTTCGAAAACCCTGGTGATTGGTTTTGGGAGAGTAGGAGTAACGGTCGCTAGGACATTTAAAGCATTAGGTTCAGAAGTGACTGTAGCAGCCAGAAGGGAAGAGTTATTGGCACGCGCAGCCGAAATGGGTTGTAAAACAGTAAAACACAGCGAATTAGGAGCTGTTTTTGGAGAAGTAGATCTAATCATCAATACAGTTCCTCAATTGGTGATTGACCGGCAGTTATTGCAGTTGATGACTGACGAAGCGTTAATTATTGATCTGGCTTCACCTCCTGGAGGGACTGACTTTGAGGCGGCTAAAGAGTTACAGCGTTTAGCGATTTTAGCGCCGGGTCTTCCCGGGAAAGTAGCCCCCAAAACCGCTGGAGCGATTTTAGCTTCGGCAATCCCAGAGATTATGTTAAAACTGTTAAGGGATGGGGGTGGCCTCTAAAATGCGTTTTGCAAATCTTAAAATCGGTTTTGCATTGACCGGGTCCCATTGTACGATAGATCAAGTATTACCAAATATTCAACACTTAAAAGATGAGGGTGCTGATATTACTCCGATACTTTCTCCAGTGGTAGCTAATACTGATACCCGTTTCGGGAAAGCAGAGGATCTGCAGAAGAAATTATTGTATATAACCGGCAATCAAGCTTTGACAACCCTTGAAGAAGTCGAACCAATCGGGCCAAAAAAACTGTTTGATGTGATCATAGTAGCTCCTTGTACTGGGAACACTTTAGCCAAGCTGGCGTTAGGTATTAGTGATACTTCTGTTGCGCTGGCCTGTAAAGCGCAATTAAGAAATAACCGGCCGGTTATTTTGGCAATCTCTTCAAATGATGCGTTAAGTACCAATGCCCGTAATTTAGGAATCTTACTTAATAAAAAATATGTTTACTTTGTCCCGTTTGGTCAAGACGCGCCACAGTCGAAACAGACTTCATTGGTTGCCAAGATGGAGTTGATACCGGATACTGTCTTAGAAGCTCTTTCCGGCCGTCAGATTCAACCGTTGCTTGTTAGCTATTAAAATACCGGCTTATTCAACTTCGGAAGCTTGCCCATTATTTAAATTGGGAGAAAGAGGGAACCGGGATGCCGATAATAGTGCAAAAATTTGGCGGAACCTCAGTTGCGACCCAAGAAAAAAGAGATCAGGTAGCCAAGAAAGTGAAGAACGTCCTGGATCAAGGATATCAAGTGGTGGTTGTTGTTTCGGCAATGGGACGTCTTGGTGAGCCATATGCTACTGATACATTGATCAAATTAGCACGTGGGATTGTCAATCAAATTGGACCGCGTGAATTAGATTTACTAATGTCCTGTGGTGAGATAATCTCTACCGTAATCATGGTGCAAACACTGGAGAAGCATGGGATTAAAGCCACGGCATTCACCGGTGGTCAGGCCGGTATCATTACGGAACATGATTTTAATAATGCACGAATCAAAGAGATCAAGCCAACTGCTATTCTTAAATGTCTTGAAGAAGGTAGGGTAGCGGTTGTTGCCGGTTTTCAGGGAGTAACTGCTGATGGTGAGATAACTACACTGGGCAGAGGCGGCAGTGATACTACAGGAGCCGCTTTAGGTGTTGCTTTAAAGGCGGAAGTTGTTGAAATTTATACCGATGTTGACGGGGTAATGACTGCCGACCCGAGACTGGTCCCTCAAGCCAAACCTTTAGAAGTAATGACCTATCAGGAACTATGTGAGATGGCTCATCTTGGAGCAAAAGTAGTCCACCCTCGGGCAGTTGAGATTGCAATGGAAGGGCGCATCCCGTTAAAAATAAAGTCAACTTTTTCAGACGGAGAAGGGACCTTAATAACTGACGGTACTCCGATTGGGAAGATTGAAATTCGTAAAGACCGGGTTGTTACCGGGATTGCTCATCTTGCAGAGATGGCTTTAGTAAAGATTCATTCTGAAACTGATATGAATGAAAGCGGCAAAGTGTTACAGGTATTTGAAGAGATGGCGGCTGCCAAAATCAGTGTTGATATGATTCAGGTCGCTCCATTTCAGATCAGTTTTATTATTACACAACAGTTGGCTGATAAAGCTACTACGGTATTAAAAAACCTCAAATTACAAGCCGAGATTGAGACTGGCTTTGCCAAGGTTGCGATCGTTGGCTCCGGAATGCGAGGAGTTCCCGGAGTAATGGCCAAGATGGTCCGTGGGTTACGCCGTTTAAATATATCAATTTATCATTCTACTGACTCACATACCAATATCTCTTGTTTAGTCAAACAAACAGAAATGGTTAAAGCTTTACAAGCTTTACACGAAGAATTTGAATTAGCTTAGCTGATGATCAGCAGCAGATGCAGAAGGAGGACTAATAGTTATGGCGAGATTAGGAAAAGTTTTAACAGCAATGGTGACCCCGTTCGATGAAAAACTTCAGGTTAATTATCAGGCAGCTCAAGAATTGGCCAATAAGTTAATCGAATCCGGATCTGATGGTCTGGTTGTTGCCGGGACGACCGGTGAATCGCCAACATTGACCAAACAGGAAAAAGTCGAACTGTTTAAGGCTGTTGTAGAGGCAGTGGGAAGTAAAGGGACAGTTATTGCCGGGACAGGGAGTTATAGCACGCAGGAAAGCATTGAATTGACTAAGGAGGCTGAACGGGCCGGCGTTGACGGAGTGATGTTGGTTGCTCCTTACTATAACAAACCGTCGCAGGAAGGATTATACCAACACTTTAAGACAATTGCCGCCAATACTGAACTGCCGGTTATCCTTTACAATATTCCGGGGCGGACCGGTATCAATGTAACCGTTGATACGGTAGTACGGCTGGCCGAGATTAAGAATATTGTGGCCATTAAAGAAGCATCGGGTAATGTTAGTCAAAGCAGCGAAATCTTTGAACGGGTAGCTAAAAAGTTAGATATATATAGTGGTGATGATGCACTTACATTACCAATACTAAGTGTTGGTGGTGTTGGTGTTATCAGTGTTGCCTCCCATATCGCCGGCACAAAGATTCAAGAGATGATCGCTGCTTTTGAACGCGGTGATGTAAATGTTGCTGCCAAGCTCAATGCGGAATTGGGAGCATTAAACCGGGCGCTGTTTATTACTACCAATCCAACCATGGTCAAAGCTGCTTGTAACTTATTAGGCTACAAGATCGGCGGTCTCCGGTTGCCATTGGTTGAAGCGTCCGCCAAAGAGCTTGATATTATGCGTGGAGTATTAAAAGATCTAGGGTTGCTTTAAGATTTTTGGTAAACATAGATGAACCATTAAATAACCGGATTTATCACTTATATCCTTCAGGATTGTTCGAATGCCATTTCCAAGCGGTTTCAATAATCGTTTCTAAGGAAGGATACTTTGGTTGCCAACCAAGTTCGGTTTGAATTTTAGTGGCTGAAGCTACCAAGACAGCAGGATCTCCAGGACGTCTGGAGGTCTTGTTAATTTTAATCGGCTTTTTAGTTATTTTTTGGGCGGTTTCAATGACTTCCAGATTGGAATAGCCTTGACCGTTACCCAAGTTGTAAATGTTGGAGATTGAATAATTCATCAGGGATTCCAGTGCTAACAGATGCGCTTGAGAGAGATCGATGATATGGATATAGTCACGGATGCAAGTTCCGTCAGGGGTTGGATAATCAGTGCCGTATAGATCAAGTTGTTCCCGGAGTCCCAATGCGGTTTGGAGTACGAGGGGAATTAGATGCGATTCCGGTTGGTGGTCTTCGCCGATCAACGCATCGGTTGCTGCTCCGGCAGCGTTAAAGTAACGGAGTGAAATGTAACGCAGTCCGTAAGCTTGTTCGTAGTTACTCATAATCCCTTCAAACGTTAATTTGGAAAAACCATAGGGGTTGGTTGGATTTTTAGGGTGTTCTTCAGTGATTGGAGTGGTGATTGGTTCACCATAAACAGCTGCCGTTGAGGAGAAGACAATCTTCTTCACATTACTGGCAATCATTGCATCTAACAAGGCTATACCGTTACTGATGTTATTGTTAAAGTATTTGGCGGGATTGGTTACCGATTCTCCAACTTGACTGAAGGCGGCCAGATGAATGACGGCCTCAATCTTTTCGGTTGTAAGGATGTCTTTTACTAATTCGCGATCGCCGATGTTACCCACGATCAGTTTGGCATCAAGTACTGCCTGACGGTGTCCTTTGCTTAGGTCATCAATAACAATCGGATTGTGCCCTTGTAATTTTAAATCCCGTGTCACCTGACTGCCAATATAACCGGCTCCTCCTGCGACTAAGACATTCATCTCCAATTCCCCCTTGGTGATTAATTTTGTCTGGCTTAAAGTCAATTAAGCGAATTCAAACTAATTGCATTATCGGTAAAAGATTATGTTTGAAACGATTGGACTATTGGTAGTCACTATATTAATTTATTACATTGACTCCAAAGTATGAGGATAATAAACCAATTTTTTTTTATCAGTATTATAGATATTATATCATTGATAATGATAGATCAAAAACATTTATACCTAAAATTATTTTTGATCATGTTTCAACAGGGAAAATCAGTATGAAGTCGAAAGATAACGACGGTTATGATTGCTAAACAAAGAAAAGGAAACGGATAATAATGATGGATATTACTAAAAAGCCAATTTTGACAGGATTAGTTTTAATCTCAATTACATTGTTCTTCAGGCTCCTTGATATATTCCTGTTTAAGCTGGACGAGCTGCTTGGCGAGATTATACTGTCAAAGGTTGTGGGATTTATAATTGTTGTATTATTTCTCAAATTAATTGGTAAATCATTAAGGGATATTGGATACTCTAAGCAAAATCTAGTAACGGTTTTCGTGATCGGAGGACTGTTAACGACCATTATTATTGTAATGAGTTATCTCTTCGAATTGGCAATCTTTAATTCGCATTCGCCCGAAATTGTCTTTAAAGCGATCGATCCCAAGGCCGGAATTGCAGGAGAGTACTTATTTGGCAGTTTATTGATCGCTGGTAATGTGATTAACTGTTTTATGGAAGAGAGTCTGTTTCGAGGGGTTTTAATTCCGCTGTTCGGTGAGAAATATAAGATCAGAACAGCGATCTCTCTTCAAGCTCTGCTCTTTGGCGCTTGGCATCTTCCCTGGGCTTTCAAATGGTATCTCAGTGGGGTTGTAAGTACACCGCTTGAGTTTACCGGAGCATTAATAACCAACTTTATCCCCCAGTTTTTAATGGGAATTGTCTTTGGGATGATGTTTTATTACACCAGAACAATTTGGACACCATGGATTGCGCATTTTTTAATTAATACTGCAGTTAATCTGGTCCATACCAGTTATGCCGATGGGTTAAATCAGGGAATAGTAGCGCGAATGGGGTTTTTACTCGTTGTTTTTCTGCTTAGTATTCCGGTTATTAGACGATATTCATCAGGAAAATAAATTGTTTGGATGATTGAGGATTAGTATGAGTTTTAACTGGGCTCGGAATGTCAATTTCATGATTTAAGAATGTCATTCTGATTGACCTTTTAATAAAAAGGCGAAAATTGGAATTCAGTACAAAAAATACTATCTTGTCATGTTTTTGAAGGAAAAATTCAATATAAAGTTGAATGGTAAATAAAAGCCGATACCAATTGGAGTGATTGAAGTGCTGAGTTTGTTTTGTGTTGCAATAATAACTGTATTTGGAATGGCGGTGTTAACGGCCATTTTTTTAAGATTTATAAAAAAATATAATACATTATTTTTTCTTACAATTGTGTCGGGATTAGTATTGATTAGTCAAAAGGTTTTTTATGTCGAACATAAAAGAATATCAATTTTTTCATTAAATGAACTTATTATTATATTAATATTTTTATTTTCTATGATATCCTTGATTACTTTAATTATTTATCAATTAATTAGATTGATCATTAAAAAGAAAGCAATTGAGTTTGATTTGTTTATAATATTGGGAATTCAAATATTGATTATTGTAACTTTGATCTTTTTGCCTGATTTTTTTCAGTTAAGAAGCAATTTATATAGCGAAGCTGCAGCTTTTATTGAGAACATGGATATTAAGGAAGATGAAAGTACTGAAGAGATTAATAAACGAATTCCACAAAAATATCGGAATTTAGCTAGGTTTAGCCAAATATATGTAAAAAAGAAGCAGGATGTAATATTGATTGAGTTTTATTTAACCGGCTCTGGGTTAGGCTGTCATCAATATCTGTTATATAAATCTGATGGTAATGACCCGAAAATTGAAGAATTATGGCTTGAGAAAGCGACATATAGAAAACTTAAAGAACGATGGTATTGGATTGATTGTAATGATTAGGGTAGGTTTAGATATTTTGTATACATTTTGTAACTTTGTTGATTTGCAATCAAGGAGATACTATAATATCATTATTAAGAGCGACAGGTAAAAAAAGGATTGAATACTATAAAAGCTTAGCTTTTGGAGGTTATTAATGACAACGAAGAGATTGCCATTTACCAAAGAACAACTTGAAGCGATTATTGAACAATATCCGACTCCGTTTCATATTTATGATGAACGGGGGATCCGGGCCAATGCCAAAAGATTGACTCAGGCTTTTTCGTGGGTTCCGGGGTTTAAAGAATACTTTGCCGTTAAAGCAACGCCAAATCCCTATTTATTAAATATCCTCAAAGAAGAAGGTTTTGGGGCGGATTGCAGTTCATTACCGGAACTACTTCTGGCGGAAAGAGTTGGAATTGTTGGTGAAGATATTATGTTTACTTCAAACGATACTCCGGCTGAGGAGTTTCGCAAAGCAATGGAACTTGGTGCCATCATTAATCTTGATGATATCTCGCATATTGCTTACTTGGAAGAGCATGCCGGGATCCCGGAGTTGATCTGTTTCCGCTATAATCCCGGGCCGTTAAAGCAAGGCAACGCAATCATTGGCAATCCTGAAGAGGCCAAATACGGACTGACCAGAAAACAGCTCTTTGAAGCCTATCAGATTATGAAAGAAAAAGGTGTCAAACGTTTTGGACTTCACACAATGGTGGCTTCTAACGAACTGGACCCCAACTACTTTGTGGAAACTGCCCGCATCTTGTTTGAGTTGGTAGTTGAAATCAGTAAGGAAGTCGGAATCAAATTTGAGTTTATCAATATTGGCGGCGGGATTGGGATTCCATACCGGCCGGAACAACAGCCGGTAAATCTCGAGACAGTATCGCAGGGGATTAAAAAGGCATATGAAGAACTGATTGTTGCCAATGGATTAGCACCGCTAAGGATCGTGATGGAGAATGGCCGAATGATCACTGGGCCTTATGGTTATTTGGTCGCTAAGGTTTTGCATAAGAAAGAGATCTACAAAAACTACGTGGGACTGGATGCCTGTATGGCGAACCTGATGCGGCCGGGTATGTATGGCGCATACCATCATATTACGGTAGTTGGTAAAGAAGATTGGCCTCATGACCGGATCTATGATGTAACCGGTTCATTATGTGAAAACAATGATAAATTTGCGATTGATCGTAATCTTCCGGAAATTAACCGGAATGATATTGTTATAATCCATGATACGGGAGCCCATGGACATGCGATGGGATTTAACTATAACGGGAAACTGCGTTCGGCAGAATTATTGTTGAAAGAAGATGGTACTGTACAACTAATCCGGCGTGCGGAGACGATTGATGACTTATTTGCAACACTGGATTTCAGCGGAATCAAAGCGGTTGTTGCTAAATAAAAGCGCTGACTCTTGTGGAATGTTCAAAATTTGTTATAATTATAATATAATTAATGTATTAATTTTTATAAGGTTGGTATACTTAAAACATTAGGAGGTTTGCCTATGCCCGGGACAATTGTGATCGTTGAAGATGAACAAAATATTGTTGAATTAGTGAAGTATAATCTTGACCGGGAAGGATATCGGACTTTATTTGCCAATACTGGTAAGAAAGGTTTGGATTTAGTCCGTCAGGAGTTACCTGATTTGGTAATCTTGGACTTGATGTTACCGGAGTTGGATGGTATTTCGGTCTGTAAACAACTGCGCAGTGATACTCAAACAAAATCAATCCCAATTATCATCTTAACTGCCAAGAGCGAAGAGGCTGATCGGGTCTTGGGATTAGAGATGGGTGCTGATGACTATGTGACCAAACCGTTCTCACCACGGGAGTTGGTTGCCAGAGTGCGGGCGGTATTGCGCAGGGTCGGTAACGCCAGTGATGAAGAACCAGAGGTTATTGAGATTGGCGAGATCAAAATGGACCTTCGTCAACATATTGTTAAAGTTCGCGGCGATGAAGTTGAATTGACTCCTAAAGAGTTTGACTTCTTAAAGTTATTGTTACTTAATCCGGGGAGAGCATTTACCAGAGAATTTTTATTGGAGCACTTATGGGGTTATGAGTATTTTGGCGATACCCGGACCGTTGATGTTCATGTTCGGCGCTTACGCCAGAAAATTGAGACCGATCCGGCTGATCCAATTTATTTAGAGACCGTTCGGGGAGTTGGATACCGGTTTCGGAGTGAATAAAGCGGAGTGATTAAGCTATGAAAAAAGTTGCTTGGCAGATGGGGGGCTTTCTCCTCCTTCTTTTTTTGCCGTTTCTCGTAACTGATTTTTTTTGGAAAAACAATGCTTTTATTATATTTTCAATATTTTGGTTTGCAGTGGTTGGTTGGTTTTTGTTTAAATGGATTAAGATACCGCTTGTTGAATTGCTGGATTATATGGAAAACCTGCATCATGGTGTCCCATTGCGGACCCGTCTTACCAGACGTCCGGATATTTATGGACAGATCGCCCGCAAAATTGAGAAGTTTGAACGGACTTATACCAGTGATTTAAGTACGCTTCATGGCCGGATGGAAGAGATTCAGGCTATCCTAGCAAGTATGTCCGAAGGGGTAATTGCTACGGAGATTACCGGGCGAATCAGCTTAATCAACCCTGCGGCTGCGGAATTGTTTAATTTAAATGCGGGAGAAGGAGTTGGGGAGTTTCCTCATAACGTATTTCCGCAGTCAGAATTGGGCGATATTTTCCATCAAATATATGTGAAAGGTAATACGTTGGAGCAGGAAATCATTTGGTCCGGGGCTACGGATCGAGTATTAAGCCTGCGTCTGGCACCAATTCGTGATGATGTGACTGAAGAAATCAGGGGAGTTGTTGCGGTAATTGGCGATGTTACGCAGTTAAGACGTCTGGAGACAATGCGCCGTGATTTTGTTGCCAATGTTTCGCATGAGTTGAAAACACCGTTAACTTCGATTAAAGGTTTTATTGAGACTTTATTAGACGGAGCATTGGAAGAGAAAGAAGTAGCGACTAAGTTTCTGCGAATCATCTTTCAGGAGACCGAACGTCTTAACAATTTGATCCATGATCTGCTGGACATCTCCAAAATTGAGAGTGGTCAGATTGAGCTTAAAAAAGAGAATGTAAAGCTGGAACCGTTGATTGACAATATAATTGTAACTGTTGAAAATCGGATTCGTGAAAAAAACTTGGAATTAACCAAGGATATTGAGGCTAAGCTAATCTTGGGTGACAAGGAGTTATTGCAGGAAGTACTGTTAAACCTGGTTGATAATGCAATTAAATATACCCAGGAAGGCGGTAAAATTTTGGTCGGCAGCCGGCGGGTGAAGGAAGGAACAATGGTCTTTGTCAAAGACACCGGTTTTGGGATTCCGGAGGAGAGTTTACCCAGAATCTTTGAGCGTTTTTACCGTGTTGATAAAGGACGTTCACGGGAGATGGGCGGTACCGGTTTGGGTTTGTCGATTGTCAAACACATTATTGAACGTCATGGAGGCAAAGTCTCTGTCGAAAGTGAACTTGGTAAAGGCAGTCAGTTTTCATTTGTAATTCCAAATAAGAACCATCGGGAGGCCGAAAATCAACATGAGACTCAATAAGTTTTTAGCAGTTTCCGGGATCAGTTCGCGGAGACAAGCTGATCAGCTTATTGCCAGCGGAAGAGTCAGTGTGAACGGTGTTATTGTCAACCAAATGGGATTTCAGGTAGAACCTGAACACGATCAAGTAACTGTTGACGGTAAACCGGTTTCAATCAAGACTAATTATGAATACTTGATTTTAAATAAACCACCAGGTTATTTAACAACTGTGACCGACCCATTCGGGCGGTCTACGGTTATGGAATTATTACCACCCAATATTGCTTCCCGGTTGTATCCAGTCGGAAGGTTGGATAAGGATACATCCGGGTTGTTGTTTTTTACAAACGATGGTGATTTAGCATTAGCACTAACCCATCCGAAACATTTGGTTGAAAAGACTTATGAAGTGACGGTTAATGGATCGCCTTCAGCTGAATCATTAACCAGACTGACTCACGGAATCGAATTGGAGGATGGGCCTACTGCTCCTGCCAAAATCCATGTCAAAACAGAACAGCGAGGCACGACTACCTTAATTGTGATTATCCGCGAAGGCCGCAAACGTCAGGTGAAACGAATGATGCAGGCGATTGGTCACCCGGTCATTAAACTGCATCGAATTGCGATGGGGCCATTATCATTAGGAGATCTAAAGCTTGGAGCGACCAGAAGGCCGACGGAAAAGGAATTGCAGGAACTCCTGAAATTAAAAGAATCAATAGCCAAATAAAATTTGAGGTTTCGGGGCATAATGTAAAAAAATAATTTTACAGGAGCGCGATAAGATGCCGGTAAAAGCCAAAATAAGATATGATTTTAAAGCGGAAACCGGAACCAGAAAATTTTTTTGGAAACGCAGTGATCTACTGGAAGCAGCCAAAAAGGTTAGAAATCAAAAAGTCACTTTGCTTCGTAATTTACCGTTGCAAGGTATTAATGTAGAAACTTTAAATGTTGATCATGAAGTTTATTTGATCCCTGGGGATGGCCAAAAGCAGACTACAGCATATGCTCCTGTGGAAATGGTTGTGGAAGCCGACTCGCTCGAAGATTTGATGCCGTTAACTTTGAGAGAGGAGTTTCGGAAGATTAAAATCTTAGAACCAAATCAGTTGTTAGTATCCAATAATGAAGTCGAAAGATTTATTTTTAGGGTTAATGAAGAATATCGAAGTGAAATTGAGGAACTATAAGTGAGAAGTAGACTAAAGAAATAGAGGTAGTAAAATGCCAGTAAGGTTTATTACCAGTCATTTTAAAAAGGATCTGGGGATTGATCTCGGGACTGCGAATTGTCTTGTCTATGAGCGTAATAAAGGAATTATTATCAGGGAGCCGTCTGTAGTAGCAATTAGGAAGAATACCAGGGAAGTCCTGGCTGTTGGTAATGAAGCCAGGCAGATGTTGGGGCGGACACCGGGAGATATTTTAGCAATTCGCCCGCTACGGAATGGAGTAATTGCTGATTTTGAAGTTACCAAAGAAATGCTGAAGCATTTAATTCGAAAAGCCTGTAAAGGGAAGGTTTTTATTAAACCAAGGACAGTTGTCAGTATCCCTTCCGGAACTACGGATGTAGAGCGCCGGGCGGTTATTGAAGCGACTTTATATGCTGGGGCACGCGAAGTCTATTTGATTGAAGAACCGGTAGCGGCAGCAATTGGTGCAGGATTACCGGTGCATGATGCGACTGGTAATATGATCATCGATATTGGTGGAGGAACTTCAGATATGGCGGTGATCTCGATGGGGGGGATTGTCTCCGGGCAATCCATCCACACCGGCGGCGATGTCTTTGACCATACAATTATTAGATATATTAGAAGGCATTTTAACCTGATCATTGGGGAAAGGACAGCCGAAGATCTTAAAATCTATTTGGGATCGGCCTATCCTATTGGCCAAGAGATCACTTATGAAGTGCGGGGTCGCGATCAGGTATCGGGACTGCCTAAGGTTGTTTCGGTAACTTCACGTCAGATTAGAGAAGCTTTAAAAGAACCTTTGGAAACAATTATCAATGCTGCGCGGATGACCTTGGAAAGGACGCCGCCGGAGTTGGTTGCTGATGTAATGTTTAAGGAGATTGTCCTGACCGGAGGAGGAGCTCTGTTAAAAGGATTGGATAAATTAATCAGCGTCGAATTAGGCATGCCAGTTAAGATTGTTGATGATCCGTTGTCCAGTGTTGCGATTGGGACCGGAATGACTCTGGAACAGATCAATTTACTGTCAAGAGTTTTGGTTGCGGCTAAAAAAGCCAACTCAAAATAGAGAAGATAAATTGATAATGATGATCCGGTGGCTTAGAGATAGGGTTTGGGAATCCCAAAAACTATTTGCTAAGTCTTTTTTCGTTTATAAATGTTTAACAATTTATTACTTTATTAAAGAGAGGAATTAATTTTTAAATGGTGAATATAACAAAACTAGCGTAATTTGGATGAAGATTACTTAAAAGAGGTGCGATCCGATCGTGCGATTAAAAAATAGCAGTTGGCAATGGGGAATTGGTTTAGTGGCGATGTTTTTGAGCTGCTTATTGGTTTTTCAGTTAAAGACTGAACATAAAGTACGGGCTAAATTACCAACCAGACAGATCAATGAGTTAGCGAAAACATTACAAAACTATGAAATCCGAATTGCCAAGTATGAAAATGAGATTGCGACTTTACGCTCTCAAATGAAAGATTATGACCGGGACCGCGAGATTGTCCGGCTGAAGATGGCGGCAGGACTTGCGCCACTTAGAGGTAAAGGGGTCCGCATTACTTTAAATGACTCGGAAAAAAAGTTAAAAGAGTATGAAGATCCGGTATTCTACATTGTTCACTATGATCAATTGGAATTGTTAGTTAATGAATTAAGAGCAGCGGGCGCAGAAGCAATTGCGGTCAATGGGCACCGGCTGGCAGCGACTTCCGGATTTAGCTGCGCCGGTACCACCATCCTGATTGATACTAAACGGCTGGCACCGCCTTATATCATTGATGCGATTGGAGATTCAAACAATTTAAAGAATGCCCTGATGATGAAGGGTGGTTTTGTCCAGGAACAATTATTATCATTTTCGCTCCAATTTAACATCGAATTGGTTGATGATATTTATATTCCTCCTTACAAGGGCAGTATTGCCTTTGAATATGCTAAACCTACCGAATTAATCGAAGGGGAGGGGAATTAACGATGTTGATCCCGGTATTAGGTGTTATTTTTGGGGTGTTAATCGGTTATTTATTTGGTTTTGTCTTTGATTACGATATCCCTTATCCGTATATTAAATATACTGCGATTGGAATTTTAGCTGCCTTAGATGCAATTATGGGCGGAATTCGTGCTCAATTAAGCCAAAAGTTTGTTTTTTCCAAATTTATCAGTAGTTTCTTTACTAATGTTGCTTTAGCGGCACTTTTGGCTTATATTGGTGATCTGGTAGGCGTTGATATTCATATGGGAGCGGTTGTTGCTTTCAGTATTCGACTGTTTCAAAATCTGTCACTGATTCGGGAAGAATTGTTTGACCGGTTTTGGTGGTGGCATATTGGTGGAAAAGAAAAAGAGATGTAATCAAAAGTTGCATCTCTTTTATTTTTTCATTGCATGATGCAGAAAGGGTGGTTGTTGTTGGAAGATCTTATGATGCATCTAAGATTTCGAAATCAAGTAATGACCTTGGAAGAATACTTGAATTTTAGTAAAAAAATATTGATTGAGCTAGGCGATTTTCATGAAGTGTTTCAAAATGTTTTTAGTCGTACTGGCGATGATGGACATTGGAGCAAGGGTTTTAAAGGGGATTATGAAAACTTTGAAGAAATCATATTTAACCAAGGAATTGGCGATGATGAAATTGCATATGAGAACCCTGATCCCAATAATCAAGAATTAACCCTGAAATCAAAGTCATTTGTAGATTTCATTAATTCGTATTCGAATGTTGCTAATGACTCTAATGATCAGTTTGTTATTAGAATTATTGCAGGATCAAGCATGGAAAATTCGCAGGGGATTTTAAGTATCAAATTTCCGCGAAACAATAGAGATGTATTTTATCGATATGATTTTATTAAAAACCTGATGGAAAGAGTAATTGAGACAGTTAATCCGGTCTATGCAGTAGTTACATATGACAAATTCATCGCTGAGGTTGAGAGAGAAGATAACGATTTCTGGATAGGTTGGATGACTTATTTAGCGAGTTTGGATCTGGAAGACTATTTAAACGACGTACATGAGAAAAAAGTATATAAGAATGGTACTTGGTTCTCTATAAGTTGTGAAATACCTTGTAGAGATGATAAACCATTAATAGCTAAGGCAGTATCGATACGAGATTGCCTGGGGAAAGATGGGTTATTAAATTATAAGACTTATCTATAAATGGACTAAGTGACGAATGAATCATTCTTTTAGGATTTTAAATTTGCAGGTATTTACCTTTAGTTGCCGAATAATAAGATGGTTATTAAGTTACAATCAGAGATACTGCAAAAAAAGATTTGGGAGTATAAATTATCTTAATTTAAGATGACGAATTTCTTTGGGAGGAAAATAGGTGCGTATCGGAGTTTTTACCAATTGTTATCATCCAATGGTTAACGGTGTAGTAGGGGTAGTAAATTTAGTGCGTAGAGGTTTGCTCGAAAAAGGGCATGAAGTATATATTTTTGCACCGGCGTTTGATGATTATGTTGATGTTGAAGAAAATGTTTATCGGTTCAAAGCAGTTGATTTGACCAAAGAGGTTAAGTATCCGATAGCAATACCGTATTCAAGAAAGATTAACCAAGTATTAAACGGATTGGAGCTTGATATTATTCATACACATCATCCGTTTGTGTTAGGGCCTTTAGCAGCTAGTGTTGCGAGTAAAAAGCGGGTGCCGGTTATTTATACATTTCATACTCAATATGAACTCTATAACCATTATGTTCCATTGCCAAAGACACTGGTTAATCAGATGATTAGAAGAAGAATCAAGAATTTTTGCATGCGGGTTGATGGAGTAACAACCCCTGCGGATACCGCCAAGCAGCTTTTGCTGGAATATCAGATCGCTAAACCCATTCAAGTTATACCTAATCCAACGATAATCAACACTCAAAAAGTTAACGGCGATCATCTTAAAATTAAATACGGGCTTCAAGATGAGCGGATTTTAATTAATACCGGGCGAATAGCTCCCGAAAAGAATTTAGGTTTATTATTAAGAGCTTTCAAGTATATTTTGGAACGGAGCTCGGATTCGATCAAATTGATGATTGTTGGAGACGGTCCCGAATTAAACAATTTAAAAGTGTTAGCCAATGAACTGGCAATTGCTGATCAGGTTATTTTTACCGGGTTAGTGCCTCCGGAGCAGATTCCGGAATACCTGGCAATTGCTGATTTATTTGTAATGACTTCAATGAGCGAGGTTCGGCCTTTGGCTCAACTGGAAGCGTTAGCTGTTGGAGTGCCGGTTGTTTCAGTGAAGGCGCCCGGGGCTCAAGATAATATCGTAAGTGGAGAGAATGGTCTGTTAGTTTCTACTGACGTTGCTGATATTGGGGACAACGTAATCAGTTTACTTAGTGATCATGCCAGGATGAGAGTTTTAAAAGAAAACGCGATCAAATCTTCGTTGCGCTATGACTATCGTAACATAACCCAAGAATACTTGAACTTTTATCAACAGATTATTACCGAATATCAAAAACCGAAGCAAGAGGTGTGCAGATGAGACCTTCAAAGGAAGAATATTACTTAAACATTGCCTCGCAGGTTGCCGAACGGGGAACCTGTTTACGGCGTAAATTTGGTGCCGTAATTGTCAAAGATGACCAGATTATCAGTACCGGTTATGTCGGTGCGCCGCGTGGCACTAAAAACTGTTGTGATGTCGGTCAATGCCCCCGTGAAGTTGCCCAAATACCTCCGGGAGAACGCTATGAATTATGCCGCTCGGTTCATGCTGAAGCAAATGCAATTATCAATGCTTCACGTTTAGACATGCTTGGTGCGACTCTGTACTTGGCATGTATTGATGCGAGGACTGGAGAATTTACTCCAGGCACCAGGCCATGTCGAATGTGTACCCGCCTAATAATTAATGCCGGAATTGAAACAGTCGTTGTCAGAGAAAAACCGGGACAGTCTACAACTTATTCAGTTGCGGATTGGGTATTGGAGGACAACATGAATTTAACTGAAGCCAAAGGATATTGAAATAAAGTATTTTTAATAATTAGTATATTGTATTCATTACCGGTTTGGCAGGAAAATTGATTAGGATTACGAATTTAATCATAGTTATTTTGAGGATATTTCATATTTGGAAGGAGAGAGTCAGTTGGTTCATAAGATTACCTTGATTCCCGGTGATGGAGTCGGACCGGAGCAGACGGCTGCTGCACGTCGGGTTATAGAAGCTACAGGTGTAAAAATTGATTGGGAGGTCCATGATGCAGGTGTAGACGTCATGGAGAAATACGGGACACCGTTGCCAGACGCCGTGATCGAATCAATTCGCCGTAATAAAGTTGCTTTAAAAGGTCCAATTACAACTCCAATCGGGACCGGATTTCGCAGTGTAAATGTTGCCTTGCGGCATGCGTTAAATCTTTATGCCTGTGTTAGACCGTGTAAAACATATCCCGGAGTAAGATCCCGTTACAGTGATATTGATGTCGTTATGATTCGTGAAAACAGCGAAGATTTATATGCCGGCGTAGAATATGATTTGGATACTCCCGAAGCCAAACAGATTATTACGATGTCCAACGGCAAAATCCGTGAAGATTCCGCGATTTCAATTAAACCGCTGTCAGTTACCGGCTGCCGCCGGATCGTCAAATATGCTTTTGATTATGCGGTTGCCAATGGCCGGAAAAAGGTGACAGCAGTTTCGAAGGCAAACATCATGAAATATACCGATGGTCTTTTCTATCGGGTTGCCAGGGAGGTTGCTAAGGAGTACGAGGGTAAGATTGCTTACGATGAAGTTTTGGTTGATGCAATGTGTATGCAATTGGTGCAACGTCCGGAAGCTTTTGATGTAATGGTAATGCCAAATCTCTATGGCGATATTCTTTCTGATCTTTGCGCTGGATTAGTCGGTGGTTTGGGTGTTGCGCCGGGAGCTAACATTGGTGATGGTGTGGCTTTATTTGAACCAACCCATGGTTCAGCACCCAAATATAAAGGATTAAATAAAGTTAACCCAACGGCGTTAATTCTTTCCGGAATGCTGATGCTGCGTCATATCGGTGAAAAAGAGGCTGCTGATCGTTTGGAGCAGGCTGTTGCTGCAGTAATAGCCGAGGGTAAGCATGTGACTTATGATTTGAAGGAAGACCGTAACGACCCAACTGCGGTTGGAACCCAAGAGATGGCTGACGCGATTATTGCGAAGCTGAAATAATAATTAAATTATTTAATCGTTGTTCAAGGCGCTGTTACAAAAGAGATTTTGTAGCAGCTTTTTTATGTGCATCTTGGGTTTTAGTTTTTGCTTTGATGGTTTAAAAATCTGAAATTTTTGAGGTTCTCGCACAATATTAGAGCGGAAGTGATATTTCAAACGTTGTACCGACACAGGGAGTACTCGATACCCTGATATTCCCGCGGTGATTTTTAATGACATTATAGCAATACGATAGTCCTAAACCAAAGTTACCATTATGTTGTTTGGTGGTATAGAATGGTTCAAAGATAATATGTAACTGGTCTTTTGAAATTCCGCAACCGGTATCTTGAATAATTATGAAAGCTTTTTTTGATCTGATGAATGTTTTAATCGTTAATTGTCCGCCGTTAGGCATTGCTTCAACTGCGTTCTTAATTAGGTTCAGTAAAACTTCTTGGATATGGATGCGGTCAAAACAGACAGTGATCGGGGACAGTTCCAAATTGAGTTTGATTTGGTTATCATCGAGGGTTTGACTGATTGAAAAGAGGGTGTCATGAATTACATTTGATAAATCATGTTGATTTTTGTTGATAACGATATCATTAATTTGATCCTGAATCTTGGTGATAATCTCTTTTAAATGGCTGGATGAACTTTCAACAATTTTGATCATTTCTTCGCGTTTCGTTTCGGAAGGTGTGTTTTTCAGGACTTCAATCGCTATATCCATTGTACTGAGTTGATTTTTTATTGCGTGATTAATAATTATTGTACCCGAATTGGCAGCTTTCATCGCATATTCAAATGAATCATTTTCAATTGTAATCTTAAGCCCCATAATTCCGTATTTAAAGGCAAAGAAGAAAAAGGTCAATGCGACAAAAATGCCAAATCCACCGGCGATGTGAGAGAAATTGTAGGGACCATTCAATGGTAGAATATAAGCTTGATAAGTGACCCAGAGAGACGGGAGGGTTAAAAAGGCGATCATTACTGTTTGACGTTTGATTTTCTTGGATGTCTCCAGTAAAGCAGCTTTAATTAAGAAGAAGTTTGCAACTACGGTACAGAAAACTCCCCAAATACTGACTATGAAAAAGCGGTTTGAGAAATCTAAATAGATATAGATAAAACTTTGATAGAAATCGATTAAATTAATTATCATTCCGAGTAAAATTGGCAACATCAGCCAGTATTTAACGGCAGGATGTTTTGATGGAGAAAAATTTGGTTGTAATTCCAATCCTACTAATAACATAAAATAGGGAGAAAACCAATAACTGATGAAGGATAATGTTCGGGCAAGCACTTGCTGGAATATCAGAATAGTTGCGGGTTCTGTTAATGGATTTGGATCCAGAGCGGCGGCTAATTGTCCTAAACCAATTGCCAACAAAAAACCACTGTACCAGATGTTAACGGTTGCTCTTTTTCTAAGGATAAAGATAATGGATGAAATTACTGTAAAAATAGAAAAAGTAATGAATGAAGTTATTGAGAAATCCATCTTAAGCTCCTTAGAAAGTCAATTTTAATTTAATATCGGTTATTAAAAATTATTAGTTAAGTATTCCTATGAAATTATAAACTATTATTTTTTGGAAGACAATAATAATAAAAAATGGTTTTATGATGGTTTTTAAAGGAAAAGCTATATTTTTGTAATAGTTGTTTGAAACAACCAAAATTGTGACAAAATGAAGAAATTAAATCGAAGTCAAAAAATTAGTGAGTGGGTTAAAAATTTAATAAAAAGCCATTAAAAACTACAAAAACTCTAAAAAATTCTAAAAACTCCAAAAACTTCAAAGACTCCCTAACTAAGAGAAGGGAGTCTTTGAAGTTATTTCACTGACAATTGAACCTTAAATTAATCAATCGGAGAGGCTGCGGCTGCCATTGTATGAGCAACTACACTAAAGTCGACCCCTAGTTTATCGGCAATACGACGCAGTTCTTCAAGTTCAAGGTCGTCGATACAACCATCAGCACCAGCAATAATTGTAAGATGTTGCAGGAGCTGTCCGCGTTTTACCAGAGAAATGTTGGCATCAACTATCTCCTGAAGCCTTCCGTCCAGATCTTTTTTAGCAACTTCAACTTGCTGATGAATGTTTTCAGATTCATCATTGCCTAAGAGGGTTGCTAATACTGCAATCTCCGAATCTTCAATTACATGATTGGCTGAAGCGATTACCACACCGGCTGTAAATAAAGCGCGGCGTAACAGCTTACTTTCATCATTCTTCTCCTCAAGGTAACCAGGTTCCATAAGGGCAAGATCCTGTTGAATAATTTGCTCAAGATTTTCATCAGAAATAGCATTGGGAATGGAGATTCCCATTGTTCGCGCATAGAGGTCGCTTTTTGAAAAGGCATATACGGCTCTGACTCTGATTGGACTGTATGGGTGTGAAGAAAAACAGTCCAAGTCATCTCTTGTTGCTTCATACTCCTTCTCGCGGGCTAATGGGGCGCTTGCCAAGGATTCAACCTGTTTAGCATAGATTTCGAGATCGGGTTTGATTCGGGAACAAGATGTGCCAGAGGCTAGCTTGAAAAAACCACTGGCTGCCGCTTCAGGATCTTGAGCGCAGATCAGACCGACCCGATCAGCTGATAATTCGGCTGCACGGGTCCAGGCAAAAAGTTTGAGCGCAACAGGACGACTTACCAGAGGAACTCCATAATGTTCGACCTTGGCAAGAGCGGGCATCGGTAAACGGAAATGATCATACATGGCATGACCCAGTTCATGCCCGATTACGAAGCGTAATTCTTCAGGAGTGAATGACTCGACCAATCTTGATGAAAGGACAATGATTATTGGCCCCACTAAATCTTTTAGGCAGTAGGCATTGAACATTGGTTCCGGACGGACATACACTTCAATAGGGCTGGTGCAACCGAGTATTTCTTTACAAGCCTGAATACTGTCGGCAATCTCCGGGCTCATCGAGCGTGTGAGTCGTAATGAACCTGTAAGCAGTTCCCGGCGTGATTCAAAACCACGGCCATTCCAGTATGATTTAATTTTGGCGATTCCTTTTTTTACATCAGAACGGTTAAACAGTTCATCATTAAGACTTTTCTCTTGTTTTACCTGAATATCAAATACATTGATCATTAATTATCACCTTAATTTACTAAAAAACCTGGGCATTAATTACGTAATGACCAGGTTTTATTTTTTATTGAGCGTATTTAATCGCCATTACTTCAATAATTTTAGCTGCTAATTCATCAGGAATACTAAGTACTCGTTGCATCGCTTCAAGCATTTCATCTTCTGCTTCATCAACATCACCACTTGATAACGCAATGTCAACGGCAAGAACAAACATTTTATTCTTCAATGCCTGTGTTGAGAGGTCGGCAAGCGCTTTTACACTTTCAAAAACAGAATTATATTTGGATAATACTTTTTTAGCACCATTGTATACTTCTTCCCAATCCTTACCTTCAAACTCGGGAAGAGTAGCGAAATAGCCTTGAACTAATTCGATTTCGGCATCATCAAACGCACCGTCAGCACCGGCGACGCATAACATTCCATGTAAAATCAGTGCATCATCAGAAGGACCTTTTTGTGGAGCAACTTCATTGGTCATTTTTTTTAGTAGACCCATTTAAAAAACACCTCTCATTTTTGATTTTTTAATGTACTGTTAAAAATGTGTAAAAACCTAATTTTATTATACAAAATGATACAAAATAATGCAATGAAATTAAAATCAGGTTGTTACCGTTCAATCTTATAAGAAGATTAAATTTGTAACAGATCCTTATAAACGTAATACGGCGCCATAAAATATTTATGATAATAACATAACATTAATAAAATATTTTGTCAATAATTTTTTAAGTTAGCTATTGTTACTAAACCGGATTTTGCTATAATATTAGGCTCATTGTAAAATCAAATTGAACTAATAAAAATCCATAGTGACCTTTTCTGTTGTAAAATGAATTTACCATAAAACATTAACAGCAGAAAGGTGATCACTATGGACAATACACAGTTTACACCAAATCCGCGAAAG
>JAKPCT010000082.1 GCA_029553165.1 Bacillota bacterium | reverse complement strand
CTGGCAGCCATAGGTTTCAATGTAAACCTTAGGGCGGCTACTATCATCGCTCAGCGCACTTTCAAAAATGTTGGCATCTTCGGCATTAAAATCCATTGGAAATCTTATTTTTTTGCAAAGGTAAGAATTTATGAATATTTTGCTTTAAGTGTATAAAGTGATACAAATCAATAGAGGCTAAATATTTTTGTTAAGCACAAGTTTGTAGCTAACTTTGCACTTTACCTGTGACAAAAATAAAAAACTATGAGTGGACACAATAAATGGTCAACCATCAAACGCAAGAAAGGGGCTCTTGATGCCAAGCGTTCAAAGGAATTCTCTAGGATAATCAAGGAAATATCCGTTGCCGTAAAGGAGGGAGGGGCTGACCCTGAGGGTAACCCACGATTAAGGCTTGCCATTAACAACGCCAAAGGGGTAAACATGCCCAAGGAAAATATCCTAAGGGCTATTACTAAGGCTGAGAAAGATCCTGAAAACCTTCAGGAACTTACCTTTGAGGGCTATGGCCCGGGGGGCATTGCCATCTTTATTGAGTGCCTTACCGATAATAACAACCGAACCATTAGCGCAGTCCGTTCAACCCTGACCAAAAAAGGTGGAAACCTTGGAACCAACGGTTCGCTGGCATTCCTTTTTAGCCGAAAAGGCATCTTTACCATTGCAAAGGATAAAATCAACCTCGATGAGGTGGAACTCGATCTTATTGATGCCGGGGCCCAAAACATCGATGACAATGGTGATTTCTATGTGGTTACTACCGAAATGGAAGATTTTGGCAGAATGAATAAAAAGCTTGAGGAACTGAAAATAGAGGTGGAAAATGCCAGCCTGCAACGTATTCCTAACGATTTCAAATCGGTTGATAAGGATACTGCAATGAAGTTCCTGAAGTTGGTTGAGGAACTAGAGGATAATGACGATGTTCAGCAGGTTTACCATAACCTGGAGCTTACCGATGAGGTTATGGCTGCCATGGATAACGAGTAAACACAATAAAAACTTTACACTCCCCTAATTTGGGGAGTTTTTTGTCCCAAATTAGTCAATAAATACAGGTTGATTAGTGCTTTTTGTATTTCCATTTGCTAAGCTCTTGTATAAATGTTGTCGCCTCCCCATTTTAATTTAATGCTTACTATACACCACGGCCAATCAAACTTATTACTTTTGTGGGCATGGTATAACATTTGATCTTATAAATAAAAGCATAAAACATGAAGAGATCTTCATTCAATTTACTTCTTCCCATTTTACTATTTGCGCTAGCAGGCTGTGGTAAATACAACGATCTAAATATTCATGGTGTAAAGGATTATAGGTTTCGGGGAATGAAGGATGGTGTAATATTCCTAAACCTAACGCTCGAGGTTGAAAACCCTAACCGGAAGTCAATTGTAATAAAAGATATTCACTTTAAAGCATGGCTAAACAATAGGGAACTTGGAAAGTTGAGGAGTAGCCATAAATTGAAAATAGATGGTAAAACCCGAAAAGACTATCTAGTCCCGTTAGAGATTATGCTTCGAACCCCAGCCGATGCATTCAAGCTTATAGGCGAAGGGAAAAACCTGATTAATGCAATTGAGGTTGAAGGCTACATTAAAGGGGGTAAATTCCCAGTTATAAAAAAAATAAATATCCCCAGGCAGCCGCTAAATGAGCTAGCCAACTCATTCCAAAAGAAATTTGTTGTTACCGATACTCTTTCGGTTCAACCTGCTGTAATGCCATAGATAAATTTTTGCTATTTTTGCAACGAAATAATACTCTTTATGAGGAAAATTTTCCTACTCTTAGGGTTGCTCGGTTTAAGTTTTGGCGTTTTTGCCCAAAACACAAACAGCTCCACGCCCATACCAATTGTAACCGAACTTCAAACACACAATGCTGGCGAAGGTACTGTAACAATCAGGCAGAGCGAAACAATTACTCAAATCCACAGCATTCGCTATTTGCACAATGCCAAATCGCCAGGAATGGAAGGTTACAGGATTCGAATATTTTTTGAACTCGGACAGTTTGCCCGGAAAAATTCTGA
>JAKPCT010000035.1 GCA_029553165.1 Bacillota bacterium | reverse complement strand
CCCGATCATTAAAATCTTCAAAAAAAGCTAACATTTTTTTCTTATTCAAAAAGTGTAGTATATTCGCAGAGAATTTATTGATAAGTAACTAATTTAAATCAATATCACCATGAAGCTAAAAAATTTACTCGTTGCTGCCATTGCAATACCTGTAGTTGTATCGTGCCAAAATTCAAATAGTAAGGTTGGCAAGGTTATCCTAAAATCTGAAACCGATAGCTTGAGCTATGCACTCGGCGTAAACATTGCCGGTAGTTTTGAGAATGCCAAGATCGATGAAATTAACTACAAGGCAATGGCTCGCGCCATTCAGGATTTTTTCAGTAAAGACTCTTCCAAAATCAAGATGAATGATGAGGAAGCCGTGAAATACATTCAGGATTTCTTTAACCGTCGCGAGATGCGCCTTGCTCAGGAAAACCTAGAGGCAAGCAACAAGTTCCTTGATGAGAACAAAACCAAGGAGGGTGTAGTTGTTGACTCATCGGGTTTGCAGTATAAGATTATTGAGGAAGGTACAGGGCTTATGCCTACAGCTGAGGATGTGGTAAAGGTTCATTACAAGGGTACTCTGATTGATGGAACCCAATTCGATTCATCGTACGACAGGGGAGAACCCGCCCAGTTTAAACTCAACCAGGTTATTCCTGGCTGGACTATTGGTTTGCAAAAAATGAAAGTAGGCTCTAAGTTCATTCTTTACATCCCTAGTGAGTTAGGTTACGGGGAAAGGGTTCGACCGGGAAGCCCAATTGGCCCTAACCAAGCCCTGATTTTTGAGGTTGAACTGCTTGACATTGTAAAGGAAAATGCTCAAGACAGCAAGAAGTAGTTTAATTATAGTCAATCATACATAACCGGGTTGATCATTCGCCCGGTTTTTTAATCGATTGAAAAATGGAAATCCAAGGTAAACTTATTAAAAAGCTCGACCAGCAAACCGGGCATGGGAAAAATGGCGCTTGGGTCAAGCAGGAATTCATTATTGAAACGCAGGAGCAGTACCCCCGAAAGATTTGCATATCGCTTTGGGGCGATAAGGTGAGAGAGCTTGATCCAATTCAGGAGGGCAGTCAAATAAAAGTCGCAATCAACATTGAATCGCGCGAGTTCAACGGTCGGTGGTACACCGATGTTAGGGCATGGCGAATTGAACCAATGAGCAAGGGTGCCACACCCGAACAAGCCCCTGAACTTCCCCCATTCAATGATAATCTTTATCAGCCTATGGAGGGTGGAAGTGACGATGACTTACCTTTTTAGCTGTAATTTTGCTTTAGGAAACTATCAACAAAAAATACTTGAACATGGAAGGTGTAGAGGAACAAGTAATTCGCAAGTATCTTTTTCTCGAGAACCTTGAGTCGTGGTTCTTAAGCCAAGGCGTTAGCGAAACTTTTGCCCAGGTTTTCAAGGTGGTAATATCGCTTGCAACCATTTTAATACTTGCATTAATTGCCGATTTTATTGCAAAGCGGATTTTTTTAACCACCATGACTAGTGTAGCTAGGCGAACCAAAACCGACTGGGACGATGTTTTGGTTGAAAAACGATTCTTTCACCGTTTAGCGCACTTTGCTCCTGCCATTGTGGTTTACTTTACCCTTGGTATAGCCCTTTACGATTACTCGCCAAAGGTTACGCTATTTTTACAGGCAATTACAAAAATCTACATGATTTTTATTGCCATTAATGTATTTAATGCTTTTCTCGACACAGTTAACGAAATCTACCAGGAATTACCATTCGCCAGGAATAGACCAATCAAAGGTTACCTGCAGGTTATTAAAATAATTCTTTACGTTTTTGCAGGTATTTTGGTTATTGGAATAATAATCAATAAGAACCCGGCATCAATCCTGGTTGGTTTAGGAGCTTCAACCGCCATTTTAATGCTGGTTTTCAAGGATGTTATTACCGGTTTGGTGGCATCAATTCAGCTATCGGCAAATGAAATGCTAAAGCTTGGCGATTGGATTGAGATGCCCTCACGAAACCTCGATGGAACTGTAGTTGATATTGGCCTTACCACCGTAAAGGTTCAAAATTTTGACAATACCATTACTACTGTTCCGCCCTTTGCGCTAATCACTGAGAGTTTCAAGAACTGGCGTGGCATGGAGGAGTCGGCTGGCCGTAGGGTAATGAAATCGATTATTATTGACTCCAAAACCGTTAAGTTCTGCGATAAGGAACTTATACAGAAACTGTCGAATATAAACCTGATAGCCAGCAAGCTTAAGGACATTGATGTTGACAAGCTG
>JAKPCT010000022.1 GCA_029553165.1 Bacillota bacterium | reverse complement strand
TAGAGTAAATCCTAGTTAATCATTTCCTTTTTTTAACTTTTTCTTCGTTTTGAAGTGAAGGTTTGTTAAGTGTACCCTTTTTTCGCGATTTTGCTTACAAAATTTATTTTTTATGGGCTTGACATATTACCAGATTGCTTTACCATAATTTATTATTTACAAATGTAATTATAAGAGATCAATGTGTTCATTTTGTGTCTATTTTTGGTATTTTTAGTGCAAAAACTAATTTGCAATATCCAGTTCAAACCAGAATTCAACCCCATCCTTAACATTACTAACTCCGTAAGCATTACCATGTGCTTCTAAAATTGCCCTGACAATTGACAGTCCCAACCCGGTCCCTCCGCCATAATCTCTGGTCCTGGCTTTATCAACTTTATAAAAACTGATCCAGATTTTATCAATATCTGTTTCCGGAATATGCTTTCCGGTGTTGAAAAAGCTAGTCCTAACCTTTTGCGGTGTTACTTTCTGTGCAGTAATCGCAATTTTTCTCTGTTGATCCAGATGGTTGATCGCGTTTGATAAATAATTATTAATTACCTGCTCAATCAACTCAAAATCAGCAATCACGTTTAAGTCTTTGTCAACATCAAGTTGCAAGTGAATATTCTGTTCTTCGATTAAAATATGATTGCGTTTTATACTTTTATCAACCAGACTTAACAGATTAAATTCGGTCTTTTCCGGCAAGTAATTTCCTGATTCCAACCGGGCCAATTCCAACAATTGTTTGACTAAACGATTCATATTATTGGCTTCATCCATTATGACATCACAGTAAAAAGCCTTATTGGTTTCGTCATCAACCACATTCATCTTTAATCCTTCTGCATATCCTTGGATTAAAGCGATCGGCGTTTTCAATTCATGAGAGACATTAGCAATAAACTCTTTACGCATCTCATCAATCTGGCGTTCCCGTTCAATGTCCTCCCGTAACTTTTGATTCGCTTTGGTCAATTCAGTGATTGATTTCTCGAGTTGTTCGGATAATGAATTAATACTTTTTCCCAGATCACCAATCTCATCATTATTAGTCACCAGATATTTCTCACTGAAATCAAGAACTGCCATTTTCTTGGCAATCTTCTCCAAATCAAGAATTGGTTTGGTGATCCGCCCCGATAAGAGAAACACAATCACACTCCCAAATAAAATAGTAAAAAACCCTGTAAAGACAAAAAAACGGTTGGCAATCTCCACACTCTCTTTGATCGCCGCCATTGAGGTCCGTAAGATTATATAATCACCATTATTTAATTGCGAACAAAATAAGATAAAATCAGTATTCAAGCGCATATCCTGAATAATTTTGATAATACTCTTACCTTGGTCCAACTGCGGCCGGATTGTTCTAATCAACTCAATAGTTGAATTACGACGGTTCTTAAGCCGTTCAAGCATTCTGGGATTAGGACTGCTGTCCCGTAACCAGGAATCATAAACAATCTCCAACCGCTCCCGGTCTAATATGGTTATATGCAATTCACGGGCGCTTTCCAGTTTTTCAAGCTCTAATGGAAAATTGGCTACTTCTTTAGTATAGATGTTGTCGATTTCACGGAATACATTATTAAGGACATTCTTTTTACTTAAATAATAAAACTTAGCAAGATATTGCTCGTTGGCAAACCATGAAATAAACACAAAAAAGACAATCAAACTGATCATTGCTATAAAAAGCTTAAATCTGATTGGATATTTCATGGCTCCACCTCAAATTTATATCCCAAACCCCTGACTGTTTGAATATAATTACCCATATCCCCTAATTTTAGGCGCAATTTCTTAATATGGGTATCAACCGTCCGGACATCGCCGAAATAATCATAATCCCACACTGCATTCAAAATTTGTTCCCGGGACAAAGCAATTCCTTTATTGACAACAAGGTAAAGTAATAGTTCAAATTCCTTCGGGCTTAAATCAACTTTAACACCGTTAACCCGGACTACTCTGCCGCTCTCATCCAATTCTAAATCTCCAAAAACCTTCTTAACCTTAAGATCACTCTTTACCCGCCGTAATAACGCTTCAACCCTGGCAACCAGGATCATTGGACTAAATGGTTTGGTAATATATTCATCGGCACCAAGTTCAAAACCGAAAAGTTCATCACTCTCTTCACTTCTGGCTGTCAACATGATAATTGGAATTGAGGACTTTTTACGGATTTCACGACAGACAGTCCAGCCATCAAAACCAGGCATCATTACATCTAAAATTACCAGATTAAACTCCTCTGCATCAAATAACTGCAATGCTTTTTGACCATCTTCAGCTTCAAATACCTGGTATCCTTCCTTCTTTAAGAAGTCCGAAACCAGTTTTCGCATCCGTAGTTCATCATCAGCAATTAAAATTTTTATTCCCGACATTACGCCACCTCAAGCTAACATTGAATCAGTCTTCAATTACTTAAACTACTTCTTTAATTACCAATCTAGTTAACTTCATTATAAAACAGTCATGTGTTCAAAAAGTGAACAATAGTCATAATTCCTAAATAAGTATTTAATCCTATAATTATTAAACCTGGCATGAAGCCAGGTAAGTTATTGATATCTAAAATCTACATTGCCCTTTTTATGCCATACATGGGTTACGAAGCAAAAAAGATTTAAGAGCGTCATCACTAATATTAGGATCAAAATATAATTGAAACCCCATCCCCTGTTAACGACCATCACTGTTTTGGTGGAGTATCTTCAAAAGATCAACCTTACGGTTAAAACTGACCGCCAATTAAAACATTAAAATTATTCTCTTCAACTAATTCCGATTTAGATGAACCATTTTTATTCAATTCTTCTTCTAATACTTGGATTGCGCCACTGATTCGTAACATGTTCTCCCGTAAGCTGGCTTGTTTGGATTCGAGCTCGGCAACATTATCTGACCAGACTGGTATTCAATTTTTAATTCATTCAGACGTTTTTCAAGTTGTTCTCTCATAATTTAGATCCCCCTTACTATATTTAGATTGATGTTTATTCACACAACTTGTAAGCATCTATTATAGAATTCGGGATAATCTCTCTGAATCCTCTTTTCTAACCGGTCCATTAACAGTCTGTTTCGTTTCGCCCCGCCAATTAAATGAGTATAACCTTTTTGGAATAAAAGCTGTAATACTTTCACAAGCTATCAAAGACAGTAGATACTCTAAATAATGGAAAGGAGGAACCGGTTATGCCTAATCAAAAGCAGAATGATGCAAACAAAGTAAAAAATGCACCCGACTTTAAAAATGATCAACTTGGCGAAAATGCGACAGCGGAGTTTGCCGAAGATTATGATAATAAGAGTAACACTATCAATAATAAAACGAAAAAATAAAAATTTAAGGCATGGTCTTAAAGAGACTCATGCCTTTTCATACCAATTTTTAAAATATTGTCAACCTCAATCCTCAACCACTTTCACTTTAAAACGTTTCGTAACCTCTGGTGCCAACTTACTCTGCTGACTTTTGAAAACGGTAATCATCTTCGGATCACCATCACTGACAAACCGCAGTGTTGGGTTCTTCTTATATCTCTGAACAAATGCTCCCGGACCCCATTCAAAATCACCGGCTTGAATCCGCTCTAACTGATAGGGGTTAAAATCAACCGAGTACGGTGAAGGGACTGAACCTGAACCGACCAACATCACTGAACGGTTATTATATTTCTGCCCCTGATACTCACCACTTCTCGACAAATTCCGGTTTTTCGGATGGACTCCATAAGGTAATGCAAAACTACGGACTTCATAATTCGGCAGATATTTTTGGACTGTTTTCACATTAAGGGCTAACTGCTTTTGAACCTGTTCATCAACTAACTTACTTAAGTTTTTATGAGTATGAGTATGATTACCGATCTCATAACCGTTCTTCAATAAAAACTCCAACTTTTGCTGCACGTATTCTTCCTGTCCAAAGAGGCGATGCCCGGCACTGGTACCGGTTAAAACATAAAAAGTAGCCGTCACCGGAAAATCGGGATGCTCCTTCTTAAACTGTTCCATAATCCCCACCGCCGATTTGGGATCAATCACCAACCGATCGCCCTGCTTTAAGTAACGAAACTGCCCTTCAGTCGAGTCATCGAATGTGATTGTAAATGGTGTTTTTCCTGCCGGCACTTTGAAATTGCCACTGATGATGTCATCTAAAGCAACCGGATAATAATCATTATCGTACAACAGTTGCAAGTCTTTGCGGAAATTTTCCGGAGTACGGCACCAACGGGCTTCAGGATAGCCAATCAAATGATATTCCAAGATCATAATCCGGCCTAATTCATTAGGTGGTAACTTGCCACTCGGACTAACTGCATTTTTTTGAGCAAAAACCGTGGTCAGCGGACTCACTATACCAGTAAATAATGTTATCAAAATAATTAATCCCAGCAAACAACCTAAAATCCCAGTTTTATTAACCATTGTTACTCCCCTAACTTAAGTAAGATTGTTCGGTCATAAAAGAATTATTCCGGCAGCTAATCGGCTTTCCTTCTAAAAATTGCTGGAAAACTCAATTTTTACATAGATTTAAATAATCAATGTCTAAAATAAACAAATTTTACAAAGCCAATAAACAAATGATTAACTAAAGCAGAATCACCACAGACAAAGCTGGTTTTTTAGCTTAACAATAAATAATCACTGGTTTTCAGCAGGATTTTCAAGAAAAAGACCGAATCATTTAGACAGTTCGGTGTTTCCCAGAAAGGCGGTTAACAACAGATGATTGATGTTCAAAATATGACTGATCTCCGGGGAATTGAGATTAAAAGGGTCGGACTGAAAGATGTCAATTTTCCGTTTCAAATCAAGATGAAAAACAGCGAATTTCAACACGTACAAGGAAACGTAACGATTGCCGTCAGTTTGCCGCACCACTACAAAGGGACTCATTTGAGCCGGTTTATGGAGTTACTGATGTGGTGGACTGATAAACCAATCTCCTGCAAAGAGATTAAACAACTCCTAACCCAACTCTGTTCCAATTTAAATGTCATTGAAGCCGAGATTAGTCTGAAGTTTCGCTACTTTCTACCTGTACCGGCACCAGTCAGCAAGATCATTGGCTATCTGGATTATTTAGCCGAGTTTAAGGGATTTTATAAACAACCCCAAAACGAATTCTTCTATCAATTAGGAGTGGAGATCCCGGTCCAATCACTCTGCCCTTGCAGTAAAGAGATCTCGCAGTTCGGAGCTCACAACCAGCGGGCAATCATTCGCAGCTTGATTAATTTCGACTATCCCGGGAAAATCCTCTGGCTTGAAGATCTGATTGAACTCCTTAGAAACCAGGGGAGTTGCCCGGTTTATCCGGTTTTAAAACGTGAAGATGAAAAATATGTTACCGAGACCGCTTATCAAAATCCCAAATTTGTTGAAGATATTTTACGGGATTCAGTATTAGCATTACGTTCCGATCCTCGGATTAATCACTTCCAAGTGGAAGTCGAAAGCTATGAGTCGATCCACAACCATAGCGCCTTTGCGTCTCATGTCGAAGCCAGAACCTGATCCAGATTACAAAGATTTGAATAGCCACAGCCATCACATTCTTGCGCAGTCGGAAATGCTTCGGGATGATCATAAGCGTTAATAATACCAGCAATCTCTTTCAGTTCGCTGATTAATTTCTCAATCGAAACCCGGTCAAGCGGGATCGGGATTGATTTATTTAAAGACGGGAAATAGAGCAGCGCCTGGTCCGGCATCCTTCCCCACAAACTTTCCACGGCTAACGCGTAGATCTGTAATTGCCAAGAGTAATATCCTGCCAATTCCTGAAGTTTGGTTGCATTGAAACCCGATTGAAACCGGTGAGTTTTATAATCAACCAAAATCAACCGGCTGTCTTTCTTCAATAATAACCGGTCAAACCGTCCTTCCACCCGGAAAGCAATCGGATCATTAAAATTGAGGATAAAAGGCACTTCATCCCAACAATCAATGTAATCACGGAAAAACTCACTTGATTGTAAGTTATTCCACATTCGAACAACATCAGTCTTGATTGTTTTTAAATCAGCAGCAGAATGTTGGCTAAAACACGCTTGCCACAATAATTCAGGCCATTCGGTGCTTTGTAAGCGGACTGCACGATGAATGAAATTTCCAATTGTTGTCCCAATACTACCTGCAGTCTCAAAATCATTCGGAGACAACTCCTGTTTCAGTTCCGGTATGCGCAAAATATCCTTCCAATAGTAACAACGAGGGCATTTCTTATAAGTTATTAAACCAGATACTTTCAGTAATAACGGTTGAACCCGGTTTGGCAAACCCGTTGGAACTACTGAAGCAGCCGCTACTTCAACCGCTGATGGTTTCAATAGTAGCCTATTACCTTCAAGCAGATTGGCGGCTCCATATTGCTCGATCAGTTTCGGTTCCGAATGCCGATTATCAATGACGGGAAGATCGCGTATTACTTGAATCTCAATCCCGTGGAAATCGATTGAATCAGTTGTGGTATCAAACGGATGAATCAATTCAAACCAACGCATCCAATTGGTTGCCGTTGCAAATGTATCACCAGTGGAAGAACTGTTGCCGGAACCAACTAAAACCAGTTGCTTTTTTGCTCTGGTTAAGGCAACATATAATACCCGTTTTAACTCTGATATCTCTTCCCAGCGTTCCCGTTCCTTAATCTCCTCCCGAAGGGACGTGGTTACTCCTTCATCTTCAATATAAACTTTAAATGCCAAACCAAGATCTTTATGAAAGGCTAACTCTTCGGGATTACTCAAGTGAAATTTACGGTCTAAATCCGGGATAATAACCACTGGAAACTCCAATCCTTTGGCCCGGTGGATCGTCATCATACGGACTACATTGTTGGCTTCGGATTGAGTCGGAGCATCACTTTCGCGTGCATCAACCCCCTCAAGCTCTTTGATATATCTTAAGAAGTTAGTCACGTCTGAAAAACCTTTCAGGGCAAACTCTTCAGCTTTCATTATTAACTTCTCAAGATTAGCCAATCGTTCACCGGCATCAGGGTACATCCACATTAACTCGCGATAATTAAGCTGTTCCATCGCAACTCTTAAAATATCGGCAATCGTTAGCTGATCCCGGTTTTGATGCAAAGATTCGACCAGTTCCCGGAATTTAAGAATCTGTTGGACTTCAACCGGTTTGATTAAAGGGTGAAACTGTTCCAGTTCATAAAAATGACGCAGACCCTTTTTGGTTTGCACCAACCAAAACAGGCTTTCTTCAGTCAACCCAACATAAGGCGAGGTCAACACCGCGGTCAATGCTACCAAATCATACTTCTGCATAATCAACTTTAAGAAGTTGATCTGATCCACAATCTCCTGACGATGATAAAAACCGGTACCTCCCGCAATAAAAAACGGGATCCTTAACTCTTGCAGCGCTTGTTGGAAGAATGGCATGGCCGTACTCGACCTAAAAAGCAGTACAATATCTTGATATTGAATCGGAAAATCAGTAGCTTGACTCGTAGCGACCAATTGCTGAATATAACTTGCTACCTGGTTTGCCTGCTTTTGGAGATCAGAATCGCCGGTCAGAATAAATTCAATCTTGGAACCATGGTTATTTTGAGTTGCCGCTAACGGTTCAAACTTAAACGGTTCATCGTTAAAAATTGCTTCCGATACCCGGTTAGCGTATTTGATGATCAATTCGTTCGACCGGTAGTTTTTCGTAAGGCTACTGACCTCACCTTCCCCTGTTTCAAACCGTTCCTGTAGTTTGACAATCAAATCGGCTTCGGCGCCACGAAAACGATAGATTGATTGTTTGACATCGCCGACCGCCATCCATCTGCCACCATTGGGGCGTTCTGGACCAACCAAAAGATTGATAATCTCCATCTGCAAACTGTTAGTATCCTGAAATTCATCAACCAATAAGTAACTGATATTCCGGCGAAGCTTATCAGTTAACCACGGATTATTAACCAGCAGGTTTCTTGCTAACAGTTGTTGATCCGTAAAGTCCAATAGACCTGCCCGCGCTTTCATCCTTTGATAATCAGCATCAATTCGCTCGAGAATAAACTTAAAGATTGGTAAACGGTCAACCGCAGCCTGATCTGCTAATTTAAAAGTCAGTAACTCCGCAGTTTCATGGATCTCTACAACCGGCTCTTTAATTGCTTTGGGAAGATTTTTCGGTAAACTCTTTTTGATTTCAGCCAAAACCGGAATAATTTCCAGTCCCGGATTACTTTGAAGCTTTTCTTTGTATGAAGGCCAATTAGCCTGAAATTCTTCAATAATACCCCAGGCGCGATCAGTCAACTTTTGTGTACGGGAAAACGCTAGAAACTCTTCAATTATATCAATAATCTTGGTTAATTCAGCTTTTAGAAAACCCGTACGTTCAAGTTGCTTGAGACTAAAATCAACTATCTCAGCAACGCTTTTACCACATTCCCTGATTGACCGCAACACCCGACAACTACTATCAATAAAAGATTCCCAGCCATAATCTTTCAATATCCTACTGATCGCAGGCATTTCCGGAGTTTGAGCGTTGAAAAGACCGGTTAGCGTTTCGGCAGCAGCTTGTTTCAAAAAGAGCAGGTCTTCGTCTTCACCCAGGATTCCGGAGACTGGAGGAATACCTGCTTCCAAAGGATGTTCTTTAATTAACCCCAGACAGAGACTGTGAAAGGTACAAATCCGGGCATTATTCAATTTTGCCAGTTGTTCTTTCCAAAAATTGAGCTCCGTTGGATCGGTGGTTGCGTTTAATCGTTCTTCAATCCCTGTTCGAACCCGCTCGCGCATCTCCATTGCTGCTTTATTGGTAAAAGTAATGGCACAGATATTATTAACCTCGGCGCGTCTTTCTTCCAACAATTTTAAGTATTTTTGTGTCAGAACACTGGTCTTCCCCGTACCGGCACCGGCAACTACCAATAAATCTCTATCAAATTGATTAACCGCATCTAACTGCTCCTCATTCAGCGCATACGGCATTGGGCTCATTCACCTCCGCTACGGCATGGAATAATTCTTGACGCCGACAACAACTCTGATATTCACAATATGGCAAACAACTGATAACCGTCTTATAATTTCCTTCCCTAATCCCTTTTATCGCTCTGGCTACTTCCTGACAGATTTGTTGCAACCATTCTTTCCATTCAAACGGTGTTAATACAGCTTTACTCTTGATCACCGGTTCAATCTTCGCTTGTTGCCAAATACCGCCTTTCGCTCGTGATGAATTATTAAGCGAGAGATAGCAGCCGCCAACTGCCTTATCGGCTCCAAAAATAAGCTGTTCCAATGCTAAAATATAGACCGGGATTTGAATCTTAGCGACCTCAACTAATTCCTTCGCCGTTAAACTCTCTCCCAATTTATAATCATAAACAATAAAATTACGCTCCTGATCAACATCAACCCGGTCAATCCGGCCAGAAATCAAAGCATTGATTCCTTCCCACTGAAAGCGATAGGGAGCAGTTGTTGGTACACTCGACAATCTACTACCAAAATCATACTCCAGTAATTGCGGTTTAAACCGGAATCCGGTAGTGCTTGTCCAATCAAGTTCTGCTCTTAACCAGTCAATTAAATTCTTACTGATCTCAGCCTTTTGCAAGTCTAAAATAACTCGTGCAATGTCATTCGCAACCCGTTCGTGCCAGACATCAAAATGTTTCTCCAACAAATTCCGGAGCATCTCCCAGTATTGATCAAAGTTATTTACTACTAAACCAATCCCAATAAAATTTAAGTGAAAATCCCGCAGGATCGCATGGTAAAGCTCACCTAAGTCCAATGCCTCCGGCGAAGCAGGCGGTTCACTGACCGGAATGACTTGTAACACATACTTCAGAAAAAACCGGTAGGGACAGGAACGATAGTCCTCGATGGCAGTGATATTAATAACCGACCGCTCGCCAAATCTCGACAGCAACCACTTATTCGCAGGCGAATCAGCTTCAAAGAATCGTACTTTGGCTCTTCCCCAATTCCAATGGTTGAGCCGCAATGCTAAATCTAAGAATTCCGGTTCCGAGAGCAACTGATTGCAGATCTCCTGTTCCTCCGGAGGAATCTCCGAATTAGGTTGTGAAAGATAATGCACCCATAACTCTTTACGCTCCAAACGACTACTACAACTTTCAAAAGAGTTGCACAATGTTGGTCCTAACGGATAATAGTGCCGCTCCTCTGCTAACTGCGGGAACCATTGAATGATTTCTTTAAGAAAAACCGATTGATCCAGTGGTTTGCCGTTCTCTCCCTGACTTTTAAAGACCAGGACCAGATGGTCAACCGCAGCCTGAAGTGACCAGTAAAATGCCAATTTTTCCTGAATTAAATAGTTCTCCCCGGTTTCCAGATTAATTCCGAGCAGTTTCAGTTCAAAACGGGCGTCAGTGTCCAATTTCCAGTCACTGATATATTGTCGCGGAAAAACACCCTGTTCCAACCCGGTAATAAAGACAACTTTGGCTTGCAAACCACGGGCCTCCCGTGGCGGTAATACCCGAATTCCATTTTTTGGGGAATGAACTCCCTTAACTTCTAATTCCAGAAAGAATTCTGTAAAAAAGGTCTGAAACTCTTCAAGCGTCAACTGTTGTCCGGGATTCCACAAGCCTCTGTCTTTCCCCAGCAGCTCATCGATCGCTGTAATTAAACAATTGATTGCTTGACAATTCCACAATTGTTCCCCAAAAATAAGCTTATTTTGCTTGTTAAGAGATCGTAATATAGTTTGACATCTGTTTTCAAACCATTGCCGCGTTAAAGTCAGCAATTCCAATAAAGAAGCTTCAATTGGAAATTCAGCTAACCACTTAACCAACCATTTGAGCTTTTCAAATGCTACTGCAGCAATATTAGTTTCTTCAAACAGTTCCGCCTCCTCAATAAGATGCAACCAGCGTTGTTTTCCCGATAATGCACCATATTGTTTGCCAATCTCTAACAACAACAGGTCAGCGCCGGTTGCTTCCGGTCCGACACAGAGTTGCCGGATTAGATATTGCAAGTCCTGCCACTGCCAACCGTTATCCAAGAGTTTTAACAGGTTTAAATACTCAAGGACAAGGGTGGATTCCTGCAACGTTTTGGTTACAGCACTCAATTCCAAACCATATCGTGCAAAGATTGGTCTTCCCTGAGTGATAAATAAATGTGGTTGGGGAGTTAAGATTAAAAAATCAGCAAGCGTAACAGCAGGATTATTGTGTAGAAAGAGACTGATCTCCCTGGCAATACTGGATATTTGCCGGTTAAGTCCGGCTACTTCAATGATTTTGATCGATTGGTCATCACGCTTGAGGTCAAGTTGTTCCGGTTCCTGCCTCCAAAACACATTTTGCAACATCTGTAAAGCGGACAACGGTTGCAAATCATCTGGCACCGTTTCGGCAACAGTTTTAAACCCAAAATGGCTGGCAACAAAGGTTTGAAACTCCGGAACGGTGGTTGGATCAATAATGATTTCAAACTCAAACCAGTTCTCCAAAACTTTAAGATAATCGGCTTGTAATGGTGTTAAATCAGTAAAACCGTAAAGAATTACCCGGGATTTCTTCTCCGGAAAATAACCATTTAAACGCAGGGTATGCAGTGCTTCTAAAGTAAGGTCTTCCTCAACCAAATTGTGCCGGACCAATCGTTCTTGATAGTATTGATAGATCAGCGCCAATTCTGCTTCTTTAATTCCTTTTTCTTGTGCCCAATCGCGAAACACCTCTACTGTCAAACCGCTCCGTTTCCATTCAGCAATACTGTCTAATAAAGATTGGCGGTAATTCTGGGTAAACGGCACCCGGTTAAGATAAGCCAGTGTTCCTCCGGCTTCTAACTCCTGACAGATCTGCTGTATAATCAGATTGCGTTCCATCGCCGTTGCCTGACGATTATTTAATCCGAATAAATCCCTAATCTCTCCGATAAAACCTTCAAAAAGTAAAAAACGAATTCCCCCTAACCCTTTCATTTCAGGCAAGTTAAGCAATTCGTCCTCAATCATCCGCAACATACTAAGCGTAGGAAAAACAACTATCAGCGAAAAATCATGATCGGCAATTGCTTTTTTTACTCTGGCATGGACCGCTGTATGCTGTTTTAATTCACCACAAATAGTTGTAACCTGCAACAGATAGTCTCCCTCCACAAAATAAAAAATCCATCAATTAATTTAATTAACTTACCCGTCCAGCTGACGGGCGCAGCCAATTTACAAATTAACTAATGGATTCGTGGCAGCAACGTTATTATCCTGCTGAAATACTTTTTTTACTTTGGATAACTCCGGTTATTTACTTTGGCGCTTATTAAAACAGTACTCGATTGAATGATCCTCCCTTGGTAGGTAGTGATTCCGCTTTCTTTGACAACTCCAATCCCCGGAGCATAATATTGAACCCATTCAACCCGCGCTCCATCGGAAAGATCACTGGACATTACCAATTTAACTGCCCGGAAATTACCCGCCGGAACCTGAACATCTTCAAATGACTGATAGTATGAGGTCATTCGATAAGTTACAGTCCGGTCTTTTCCGGTAATCGTCATCGTCCCTTCCTGACTCCAGGAATCACCGATTTTAACCGGATACCGCAGTAATATCTGATACGGATTAAAGATGAAATCACTCTTACCAATCGAACGCATCACTGTAAAGACACCGTTATCAGCCACCAGATAATACTCTTTTTGCTGGGCAACTCCATTAAAAACTTTCTCGACAACCATACAATTTTGGCCATTGATATTTTGCTGCTGACTGACACGTAACTCGCTGGTTGCTTTGCGATTATTGATGGTAATTTCATAACTCCATCGATTATCAAGCTGCAGCGGAAAATAATCATCCGTATCCGATGCTGCCACCATTGAAACAAGCAACAGACTGATTAAGGAGACGAATAATACCGCTCGGTTAATCTTCATCTTAATATTCCTTCCATTTTACAATCTTATTTAATATTTATTATAACCTATATTTTAGCAAAAATGTGAAAGAAAACTTAAAATTACCTTAATATTATCAAAAATTAAACTAAAATTTATTTACAAACTGTAACAATATTTTTCAGCTAAGTTATTATTCAGTCTAACCACAGTCAGAAGGTTTGGCCGGAACATATTTTTGGCAATATTTTAAAATACCTTTGGCGATTGCTGCTGCCAATTGCTGTTGATAATCAGGATCCTGCAGTAATTTTGCTTCTTCAGGGTTTGAAAGAAACCCAACTTCTAATAAGACACTGTTAACACCACTTTGACGGATGATCAGATACTTGCCAGGAGCTGCTTTAGCCGGTGCTTGTTGAACCTTATTAAGTTCATCCTGAAGTAAAAGCGCTAATTGTTTACTTTCGTCAGAACGGTAATTATAAAAGGCGACAGCTCCCCGACGCTCCCTGGCAACTGATGAGTCACAATGAATACTGATTAAAAATAGACAATTATTGAATCGCGCTTTTTCAATCCGGCTGAGTAAATCACGGCGGTGTCTGCCACGTTGACCGGAACGAAATGGTGCCAAATCAGTATCGTTTTCCCGGGTCATAATGATCTTCAGGCCACTGGCAACAAGTTGTTCCCGAACCTTAAGGGCGATCTGAAGATTAATATCCTTTTCTAAGTTGCCAAATTGGTCCTGAGTTCCGCCGTCAACCCCACCGTGTCCCGGATCGATCAACAATATCAATTGCGCCAAACGCCCCTGAATCCTTTGACTACTGTTAAAATACGACCAATAAGAATACACTACAAATAAGAACGCTAAGATTAAAGCGATTTTTCGTACCGGATTATGAAAATAGATTACCATCTTCCAATTACTCCGTCTTCAGTCTTCATCCCCTGGATTATTAACATTGTATTTGAGAACAAATTAGGTTATGATAACGTTGATCAGATTTTGGAAACTTGAAGAATCTAATTAGAAAGTTATGGAGTAGATCAGCGATGGAAAATCCAAACCAATTGACCTATCGTCCGGCAACCCTTGCCGACTTAAAAATAATCCTCGAACTGCAGCAACAAGCATTCAAACCGGTTGATCACTTAAAACCGGAAACACTCCGCAGGTTATTACATAATAAACAAAATACGATTATTTTTGATCTAATCGAAACCGAGCAGCTACCAATCGGCTTCGCGATCTTCTTCACCCGGTCCAATAGCAAAAAAATCAGACTCTATTACTTATGCATCAGCACTAACTTCTCCGGCAGAGGTTTTGGATTCAATTATTTACAGCAACGAATTGCCAGTTTAGCAAATGATTTTGAATCCATCAGTTTAGAGGTGCGGGTTTCCAATTTACCGGCTTACCGTCTCTACCAAAAGCTGGGGTTCAAAATAGTAAAAAAACTCCCTGCTTATTATGATGATCAGGAAGACGGTTACCGGATGATCAAAAAAATCTTATAACATACATTATTTCTAATTCGACCTCATCCCGCAGCGGAATTCCATTAATCCCGATTAGAGATATTTGATTAATTGTTGGTATTGATGGGATCCATATTTTCTCCCCACTTTTTAATATTGTAACAATGATCAGATCCGTTTGGCTAGTGATTAGACCCTCTGCATGCTGCAATCACTCTTTTCTTTATGAACCACTTATTCCATTTTCACATAAAATAAACCGATCTAAAGATTAGGATGTGAATTTAATGGAGATCTATATCGTTCAACCAGGCGATACCTTGTTTGCAATTGCCAGGCGTTTTAATACCACTGTTACTGCGATTCAAGCGCTCAATCAATTTCCCAACCCGGACCAATTAGTGATCGGCCAAGCTATTTTAATCCCAACACCTCAACCTACACCACTGCAATATATGGTAGTTGCCGGAGATACGCTCTTTCAGTTAGCGCAATTATTTGATACTACCGTTACTGCTATTGTTCAAACCAATAATCTTATTAATCCCAATCTCATAAATATTGGTACGGTTTTAATAATTCCAGACTGGTCCCAAATTAATTACCAGATTCGTCAGGGTGATACTTTATATCAAATTGCTCAGCGTTACGGGGTATCCCTCGAACTGATTGTTAAAGTCAATCAGATTACCAATCCGGCGCTAATCTACCCCGGCCAAATTATAAGCATCCCGCAACAGATTAGTGTCCCGGCAAAAAGACCGATTGAAACTTTTGGTTATTTTTTCCTCTATAATTTAGCCGGATTAGAACGTTCACTGACAAGTATTGCTCCGTATATTACCTATGGCGGACTTTATGATTATCCAATTAATTCCGATGGAAAGATTGAAATCAATCCGAATACGGGACGGGCGATTGCCCTTCTAAACCAGTTCAACATTCAACCGATGGCGGTGATCACCAATTGGACTCCGGGAATCGGCTTTGATCCTGATCTTGCCCGAAACATTATGGGAGATGAAGCAGTCAAACAAAGGACCATCGCTAACATCATAAATCTGCTTACCAATTACAACTTTACTGGGATCAATATCGACTTTGAAAATATGTATCCTGCCGATCGGCAACTCTATACTGCATTTATCCGCGATCTGGCGGCAACAGTTAAGCCACGCGGATATCTGCTATCTTTGGCAATTGCCCCTAAAGCTTCTGATCTTCCTAATTCGCCATGGGTTGGTACTTTTGATTATGCCGCCCTAGGAGAGTTAGCTGATTTTGTTTTTCTGATGACTTATGAATGGGGTTGGGTTGGCGGTCCACCAATGCCAATTGCTCCGATCAATCTTGTCCGGCAGGTCCTTAACTATGCCGTTACCCAAATACCACCCGAAAAGATCCTGCAAGGGATTCCACTCTATGCTTACAATTGGCCTTTACCCGATACCCCCGAAACCACTGCAACTCCTGTTAATTTAGTAGATGTTTATAATCTGGCTTACCGTTTCAATGCTGTTATTAACTTTGAACCACTGGCACAATCACCCTGGTTTAATTATACAGACGAGCAAAATAGCGGACATGAAGTCTGGTTTGAAGATGTCCGTTCCGTCAAAGCAAAATATCAAACTGCCTCAAACCTTGCTTTAAGAGGCGTCGGCTACTGGGGTTATGTCAACGAGCCATATGGCTTCCCACAAAACTGGCCAATGCTTGAAGAATTTTTTACCGTTATCAAAAATAACAGACTTTAAAGCTGGAGTAGCTTTAAAGTCTGTACCTAAATCAAATACATTACTGACAACATATAAATTGGTATAATTTAAAAACTTATTTCTCTTCTCTGCGGGGGATTCTTTGGATAGCTCCTAATCGATTGCATCCCTTGAACCTTGAGTACCGGCTCATCAGAATTAACAATCTTTACCAGATCAATGAACCATCCCCGGAAATAATTGAAAGCATCATCTTTCGTACTAAACTCAAATTGAATTTTAATTGTCTTACCTTGGTATTCACTTAAACTTAATTTTCCAACTTCAACCCATTTTCCGGGAAGATCAAATCCACCACTGGTATAGGCAATTGAGGATTTTTTACCATCGTGATAAGGATTTTCTACTGGATTTAACCGATATAGTTCCTTAAAACTAGCTCCATCATCGTCGCTTATTTTGACGATCATCTGATCAAATTCATTAGGGGTAACACTCTCAACCTCATACCAAGTCATAAATGTCAATACCGGATTTGTTTTTTCAGGAATAGTAATCGCCGGTGAAGTTAATGTTCCAGAATTTGCTCCTTTTGAGATAACTCCTTCTGGGGTTCTAGAATAGTTTCCAGTATCTGTTTCGCCGTACCAATAACAATAGTTACCATCATAAGCACTGGGAATATTTCCACCTGAAGTATCACCTTTTGGCAAATTGTAATAAATTAACCCTTTATTAACAATACCGGAATCATTCACCTGACGATGCCAAAAACCGGTTGTTGTCCAACCTTGATCACTTTCAAAATCATCAAAGAAGATGATTTTTGAAACCGGATCATCTTTGGGTCCTCCAACTGGATTAACACCTGTTTCACCTGGAGTAGATCTCTCTTTTACTATTCTTTTATTTCCCCCACATCCTGCTACAATGAGCACTACAATTAACAATAATGATATACCTATGTACCGCTTCATGTGACCTCCTTGAATTATTAAATTTTTTTAAACTTTTTATCTTTTTTTACCAATTATAATTATATCTCAAAAAGTTACATAATCAAATAGTATACTTTTTTTGTAAAATCGGATATAATATTTAATATAATTTTAACAAAAAACAAACAGGTTCTAATTTGCAACCTGTTTGTTTTTATTAACTATAAATAATACGCTTCTATTGGATCAATTCGTAAGAATCTCTGGCAATTAACAACTCTTCATCAGTCGGAACTACCATCACCGTTACTTTGGAACGGGACTTGCTGATTACAGTCTCCTTACCACGCAGTCCGTCATTCTTCTTCTCATCAAGCTCAATTCCCATGTGGGTCAAATGTTTACAGACATCAGCCCTTACTACCCAATCGTTTTCACCGATTCCGGCAGTAAATACCAATACATCCAAGCCACCTAATACAGCATAATAAGAACCGATGTATTTGACTAAACGTTGAATAAATACATCATAAACATCAATTGCTCTTTCATTACCTTCCTGACGTGCTTTTTGAATGTCTCGTAAATCACTGAAACCGCACATTCCCAAGAAACCGCTTTTCTTATTTAAAAGGTTGTCTACTTCACTGGCGCTGATATTTAATACATTCTGTAAAAATGGCACAATCGCCGGGTCCAGGTCACCGCTGCGTGTCCCCATCACTAACCCTTCTAATGGAGTAAATCCCATTGAAGTATCAAAGCATTTTCCATCCTTGATCGCTGCAATACTACTGCCATTACCAAGGTGAAGTGTAATCATCTTTAATTTTGAAAGACTCTTTCCTAATAATTTGGCAGCCTGGTTGCTGACATAGCGGTGTGAAGTTCCGTGGAAACCATAACGGCGAATTCCATATTTTTCATAATAGACGTAAGGTAATGCATATAAATATGAACTACGGGGCATTGTTTGATGAAATGCAGTATCGAACACTGCAACTTGAGGAGTCTGAGGCATTAATTCCTGACAGGCTTTTATTCCCATAATGTTTGCCGGCATATGAAGCGGACCCAGATCGCGCAGATTTTCAATCTGTTCCATATCTTTGTCACTGATGATAGTGGCACTTGAATAAATTTCTCCACCATGTAAAACTCTATGTCCAACTGCTTTGATTTCTTCTAAAGAACCGATACTTCCTTTTTCAGCATCGGTAAGTAAAGCAAAAACTGCTTTCAATGCTTCACTGTGATTGCTTATTTTTTGTTCAATTTTAAACTTCTCTTCACCTTTATTATGGTTGATGAGTGAATTTCCGTTACCACTGCCAATCCGTTCTACAACTCCTGAAGCCAATACCGTTTCAGTTTTCATCTGATACAGCTTGTACTTGAGTGACGAGCTGCCGCTGTTAAGAACTAAAATTAACAAGAGAAAACCTCCTATCTGCTTAGTTTTTCCGTTCATCAATCAAACCATTACTATTATAGACCTCTAATACCAGGAATGCAATTAAATTTACAAATTGATAATGTTACTAATTTGTTGCAAAAAAAAGAGATTAGTTGTAACCAATCTCTTTTATCATTTTTTTCCTTTTAATCAATTTTGGTATTAATTTTAAATACTTTACACTGATGACATCCCTGCCGTTTTTCATTAACTGAACCACAGGGTGTCCCATTCTGACTTAATGTATTTGGAATTAACCAACATTTCTTTTCAGCACTCTGGTAAGCCGGGCAATTTACCTGATTACAGTCATTGACGCGCCAGCAACGTTGAAAATCGGATTTCACTTTAAACCTGCCGACCAATGCCGTAAGTTGATCGGCCATCTCTACTAATTGGACCGCTGAGGAGGTCAGTTTCTCCATTGTAAAACTTTGTTCATGTGATGATGTTGATACTTGATTGGCACCACTCACATTTTGTTTAGCAACGTTAGCAACAGTATGCATTGTGTTATTCATCTCTTTACTGCTGGCTGCCTGTTCTTCGGACGCAGCAGCAATCTCATGAATCGTATTCACTGTCTGCATTACTGCTTCAGTAATCTGCTTAAATGCTTCTTTAGCTGCCAAAGCTAAAACCGTTCCCTCATCAACAACCTTGGTACCAATCTCCATCGCTTCGACTGCAGTCTTGGTTTCACTTTGGATTTCACTGATCATCTCAACAATCTGAGTAGCTGATTGCGTTGATTGTTCTGCCAACATTCGAACTTCATCGGCAACAACCGAGAAACCGCGGCCATGTTCACCGGCACGCGCAGCTTCAATTGCCGCATTAAGTGCCAACAGGTTGGTCTGCCGGGCAATTCCTCTGATAACGTCAATAATTTTCCCAATCTCTGCTGAGCTGGCTCCTAATCTCCGGACAACTTCAGCTGAACTGTCAACCGTTTCCTTAACTTGAACGATCTTTGAATGTACTACCTGAACAATCTCTTCACCTTTTTTAGCCCGATCTGCTGCCTGACTGGAGAAATTGGCAGCTTTTTGTGCTTCAACAGCAACTTGTTGCGCATTTTCAGACATCTGTTGCGTTGCCAACACTGACATTTGAATGTTCTCAAATTGCTCCTCGGTAGCATTAGCCATCTGCTCCACTGTTTTGGTAATACTTTGAGTAGCGTTGTTAGCATGATCTGACATTTTACGCATTTCCGTGGCAGCAATCGCTACTTGTTCCGATGCGTTTAAGTTTTCCTGCAAAACCGCTCTTAGATTTTTCAACATATCATTCATTGTTTTTGCTAATTCGCCAAATTCATCATCACTGACATCATCGATTTGGATACTGAGATCATTTTTAGCGATCTGCTTGGATATATTAATAAAATTATAAAGTGGGTAGATCAACCAGCGGTTCAATAAAAAGTTACCGGCAAAGATAAACCCCGCCAACATAACTAGAACCAGAAGAATAAACAATAATATATTACTGCTGGGGATTACCTTAAGTAAAAACAAAATAATAAGAAACATCAATGAAAAACTGATTAACAATCTTTGTTTAATTCCCCTAATTAAATTCAAATATACCCCTCCCATATAATCAAAAAACATTTGTTAGTGAATTCGACATAATACCGGGTTTCCCTCTTAAATTTAATATATACATCGGAATAATTATAAAAAAAAATAGGGCTTTTTTGCCCCATTTTTTACCTGGTAATTTTCGCTAAAATTACTAATACACCAAATGCAATTGCCAACCACATCGTAACCTTCTCAAGGAGTTTCTCAAGACCTTTGTTTTTAGCAAAAAACAACTGTCCACCCGAACCAATCGAGCCCAACCCTTCTCCTTTACTAGGTTGGATAATAATGATGATGGTTAAAGCAATAGCATTAATTGCTAGTAAAATCTGAAAAAAGAGTTTCAATGAAACACCTCCGCCCCCAATATCAATCACCATTGTAGCACATTAAGTTAGGAACTACAAGACTGAATTTGGGATTAGAACTTCACGTTATAAAATGCTTTCTTGCCGGGATAGATTGCTTCTTCACCCAGAAGATCTTCAATTCTTAATAATTGGTTGTATTTGGCCACACGATCCGTTCTTGAAGGAGCTCCGGTTTTAATTTGTCCGGCATTGGTAGCGACTGCAATATCAGCAATGGTTACGTCTTCGGTTTCACCGGAACGGTGTGAAATAATCGCAGTATAACCAGCCCGTTTGGCCATTTCAATCGCATCTAAGGTTTCGGTTAAGGTACCAATTTGGTTTACTTTGATTAAAATTGCGTTAGCTACTTCTAATTCAATACCACGGCTGAGGCGTTCGGTATTAGTAACGAAGAGATCATCACCAACCAGCTGAACGGTTTTACCAAGGCGGTTGGTTAAGAGTTTCCATCCATCCCAATCTTCTTCAGCCATACCGTCTTCGATTGAAATAATTGGATAGTTTTTACATAAGCCAGCCCAGAACTCAACCATCTCTTCGGAAGTCTTTAAGATATCTGATTTCCAGAAATAGTATTTGCCTTTCTCACCTTTTTTAACCGCTGCATCCCACAATTCGGTAGATGCTGGGTCCATTGCAATCCGAATATCATCGCCAGGTTTAAAACCAGCTTTTTCGATCGCACTCATAATAACATCAAGTGCTTCCTGGTTGCTCTTCAGGTTAGGAGCATAACCACCTTCATCACCAACAGCAGTGCTGTATCCTTTGTCTTTTAATACTGCTTTTAAGGCATGAAAGATTTCAGCACCCCAACGTAAGCATTCAGCAAAACTGGAAGCACCGGTTGGCATAATCATGAACTCTTGTAAGTCAACACTGTTATCAGCATGTTTTCCACCGTTAAGGATATTCATCATTGGAACCGGTAACTCTTTGGCATTAGCACCGCCAAGGTAACGGTATAACGGTAATGCTAAACTGTTGGCAGCTGCTTTAGCTACAGCCAATGAAACACCTAGAATTGCATTAGCGCCTAATTTGGCTTTATTAGGAGTTCCGTCAAGCTCAATCATTAACTTATCAACCAAAACCTGGTCTAAAGCATTCAAACCGACAATCTCGGAAGCAATCTCTTCATTAACGTTTTCAACTGCTTTTTGAACGCCACGACCTAAGTAACGCTCTTTATCACCATCACGTAATTCAACTGCTTCAAAAGCACCGGTTGAAGCTCCTGATGGGACAGCGGCGCGGCCAACACTACCGTCAGCTAATTCTACTTCTACTTCAACTGTTGGATTACCACGGGAATCAAGAATTTCGCGAGCATAAACATCAATAATCGTTGTCATGTTATTCCTCCTAATTTTTTGATAACACCCTCACAAAAAGGATGTCTTATTTTTACTCACACTAAGTTTTTACCAAATTATTATAGTAAAAGTCAATGTTTTTTTGGTAAACATTTTTAACTAATTATCAATTACTTCCTTACGATTAATGTATTTCCAGTCATTTCAACCGGTTTTTCAATTCCTAATAAATCAAGTACCGTTGGTGCTAAGTCTGACAGTCCGCCATCTTTAACCGTATACTCACCGGCTACTCCGGCAACAATTACCGGAACCGGGAAAGTCGTATGCGCGGTATACGGTTCATGGGTTTGATAGTCTTCCATCATCTCCGCGTTACCATGATCAGCCGTAATAATTACTGCGCCACCCTTTTCAAGAATCACCGGAACTACTTTGGCCAGACACTGATCGACTGTTTCTACCGCTTGTTGTGCCGCTTTCATTACACCAGTATGACCTACCATATCGCAGTTGGCATAATTGGCAATTATTACATCGTACTTATCATCATTGAGCTCTTGTAAAAGCCTTTCGGTAACTTCAGGAGCGCTCATCTCCGGTTTCAAATCGTAAGTAGCAACTTTGGGAGACGGGATTAAAATACGGTCCTCCAATGGATAGGGGGTCTCCTCACCACCATTAAAAAAGAAGGTTACGTGAGCATATTTTTCGGTTTCTGCAATTCGCAGTTGTTTTAATCCATTATTGGCAAGCACTTCTGATAAAATATTCTTCATCTTCTCTTCAGGCGGGAAGATTAACGGCACATTTAGTGTTTCATCATATTGGGTCATACATACATAGTATGGTTTCAGATAGCCATTTTTTCTGAAAAACCCATCGAAATCGGGATCAACGAAAGCTCTGGTAATCTCCCGCGCCCGATCCGGACGGAAGTTGAAGAATATCACCGGATCACTGGCTTCGATCACCGCTACTGGTTTGCCATTTTCTTTAATGATCGTCGGTAATACAAACTCATCAGTTACATTGTTTTGATAGGAGTTTTGAATTGCCTGCAGGCTGGAATCAGCCTCTTCGCCTTCACCATATACCATCGCGGCATATGCTTTCTCGACCCGGTCCCAACGTTTGTCACGGTCCATTGCATAATAACGGCCATGAATTGTTGCTACTTTGCCTAACCCTTTCTCCCGACAAACTTGTTCCAGTTCTTCAAGATATTCGGCAGCGCTTGACGGAGGCGTATCCCTGCCATCTAAAAAAGCATGAATATAGACCTGCTTGATTCCAAAATCCTTAGCAAGTTGGATCAATCCGTATAAATGTTCGGTATGACTATGTACCCCTCCCGGTGATACTAATCCCATTAAATGCAAAGGACGATCAGCTTTGAGAGCATAATTAATCAAATCCAAAAAGACTTTATTTTGCTTGAATTCTCCGTCACGTAAAGCTTTTGAGATTCTTACCAGACTCTGATAGACAACTCTGCCGGCGCCGATATTCAGATGCCCCACTTCGGAGGTACCCATCTGCCCTTCCGGTAAACCGACTGCCTCTCCGGAGCAGAGTAATGTCGCATGCGGATATTTGGCAAACATACTGTCTAAAAATGGAGTATTCGCCTGTTTAATTGCGTTTGCTTCCGGGTTTGGATTTTCACCCCAACCGTCAAGAATGAACAATGCTGTTGGTCTGTAGCCCATCTTACCCTCCAAAATTAATATTTAATGATATTGATAAATGAATCCGCTTCCAGGCTGGCTCCACCAACTAAAGCACCGTCAATCTCCGGTTGATCCATAAATTCTTTAATATTATTAGGTTTAACGCTACCGCCATATTGGATTCGTACCTGGTTGGCAGCATCAGCACCAAATAATCCGGCGATCGTTGCTCTAATCAAACCGCAAACCTCGTTCGCATCTTGTCCATTGGAGGATTTTCCGGTCCCAATGGCCCAGATTGGTTCGTAAGCAATTACAACTTTAGCGATATCTGATGCAGCGATCCCTGCTAATGCTTTTTCGGTTTGTTCTTTAATCAAGGAATTGGTTTTACCAGCTTCGCGTTCTTCTAAAGACTCACCGACACAGATAATCGGACTGATCCCTGCCGCCAGTGCAGCTTTAGCCTTCAAGTTAACAGTCTCATCGGTCTCACCAAAGTATTGACGTCTTTCAGAGTGACCAATAATTACATAATCACAGCCAAGATCTTTTAACATTGCCGGAGCTATTTCACCGGTATAAGCTCCTTCTTCTTTCCAGTGCAGGTTTTGAGCAGCCAGTCCCACTGAAGTTCCTTTAATCAGCTCTTTAACTGCACTTAATGCTGTAAAAGGAGGACAAAAGACCACTTCTACCTGTTCATAAGCACCAAGCTTATCCAGCACTCCTTTCACTAACTCTTTAGCTTCAGGAACTGTCTTATACATCTTCCAGTTTCCTGCAATAATTGGTTTACGCATCATGAACCTCCATCTGCAAATATTGAATTTCAAAGAAAGTTTATTGAATTCAGAAGAAAAGCAGAGCATAGGAATCCGAAGTATCAGCAGTACTTAATACTTCTGGATTCCTAACTCTGGCTTCCAAGTTCTAAATCCTTAAGTTAGATCTTACTTATCAGTTAATGCTGCAACTCCAGGTAGTTCTTTTCCTTCTAAGAACTCAAGTGAAGCGCCACCACCGGTTGAAACATGGGTTACTTTATCAGCATATCCAAGTTGTTCAACTGCCGCTGCGGAATCGCCACCACCAACGATTGTGGTACCGCCACACTTAGAGAGAGCATCGGCAATTGCTTTGGTACCAACTGCAAATTCAGGCACCTCAAAGACTCCCATTGGGCCGTTCCAGATTACGGTTTTTGCACCCAAGATTGCTTCGGAGAACAGCTTGATTGTATTAGGTCCAATATCAACACCTTCCAGATCAGCCGGAATCTCATTTGAAGCCACCACTTTTGACATTGTGGGTTGTTTGAAGTCATCAGCCACTACGTTATCAACCGGCAGTAACAGTTTTACGCCTTTAGCTTCGGCTTTAGCCATCATCTCTTTGGCAAATTCGATCTTTTCGGCATCCAATAACGAACGTCCAATCTCATATCCTTTGGCTTTTAAGAAGGTATAGGACATTCCGCCACCGATAATCAAAGTGTCAACCTTATCCAGTAGATTTTCAATGACGCCTAATTTATCGGATACTTTGGCGCCACCTAAGATTGCCACAAAAGGACGATCCGGATTGGAGAGCGCTTTACCCATAATGTTGATCTCTTTTTGCATTAAGTAACCTGCTACTGATTGGTTAACAAATTTGGTAATACCTGCGGTTGAAGCGTGAGCACGGTGAGCAGCGCCAAACGCATCATTAACATAAACATCTGCCAATTCAGCTAATTGCTTGGAGAAACCTTCGTCATTAGCTTCTTCTTCTTTATAGAACCGTACGTTTTCTAATAAAACAATTCCACCTTCCGGTAGTTTTTCGATTGCCGCTTTTGGTTCAGCACCAATACAGTCATTAACTTTAACTACCGGTTTGCCGATTAATTCTTGTAAGCGTTCCGCCATCGCATTCAAACGGTATTTATCATTTGGTGCACCTTTGGGACGACCAAAATGTGAAGCTAAAATTACTTTGGCGCCTTTTTCAGATAATGCTTTGATTGTCGGAATTGCCGCTACAATTCGACGATCATCAGTGATCTTGCCGGCATCATCTACAGGAACATTAAAATCAACTCTCACGAAAACCCGTTTACCCTTGACTTGAATGTCATCAATTGATAATTTGTTCATTATTTATGATCCCCCTCTATACTAATTCAGGAACAGACGTCCTGTTGTAAACGTGATACAATCTTTAAGTTATTTCTACTACAAACTTTAACAATAAAACTCAAACTTCCTCTTTCTCTTAATACTTTTAAACAATTGTTAACTAATATCGAATAAATTTGAGTCGTCATAACATCAATCATTCAGTCTTAATTATCCCTTCAAAATAACCCGGGCAGCACCTTCATCAATAATTAAAATATCCCGGGAACTGTTCAACAGCACTGCTTTAACAGCCAGTCCCTTACTTCTTCCGCCGACCACCGTCATGACTTGGGCTAAATGGAGATCCGACAACTGTAATCCGACACTGGACGTAATATGAATCAAATTCCCCTCTTGATCGAAGTAATAACCGAATGCTTCTCCAACTGCTCCCTTGCCAACTAAATTCTTAATATCTTCGGGAGACATTCCGCGGCGCCGCGCCATCTCTTCTGCCGAACCAATACCATGAAGAATAATATCCGCCTTCTTCAATAGCTCCAATACTTCCTTTATCTTTGGTTCATTCAAAATTGACTGCATTGTCTCCGCTTGGAGATCATCAGGGACATGCAACAGACGATATGAGGCTCCCAGACCCTTGGCGATATTAGCAGCAACCGTATTCGCTTGAATCTCAACCTCTTCACCCAGTCCGCCACGGGCAGGGATTACAGTAATATCACGTTTTACTGCCGGTGGCGTGAGCATACTGGCAACCTCAGCCAGCGTAGTACCGCCGGTAACCGCAAGAATTGAGTCATCACGCAGATGTTTATTCAGATAATCAGCGGTTACTCGTGATAAGTCTTTCTTAACATTGGGATCCTCATCGACATTTCCGGGTACAACTATTACCCGTTTAATTGAATAAAGTTGGCTGATCTGCTCTTCTAAGTCTTTCAAACCTTGAATCTCACGAATGTAACCCTCTAAGTCCCATAATAACTGTTCACCTTCCACCGTAACCGACATTCCCGAGACATTAGACTGAATCAACTGCTGCTCCCGTAAAAAATCCACCTCATTACGGATCTTCCGTTCCTGCAACTGTAATTGTTCAGCCAGCGCTCTCCGGCCAATCGGTTGTAAGTACCTGATTGAACGCAAAATCTGATACCGAGTCAAAAGAATCGGAATTATTTCTGGTACAATTTTTTGATGTAATGCTAAAAGTTTATCCATCTTACTCACATTTATACAATATTTGTCAACTTGCGGGATGTTTTGTGTCCCACTAATTAAAAATACGTCCCACAAATACTACAAAAAATCGACCAAAAAATTATTTTCTCTATTAGCAATCAATTTCCTGCTTCATCAAAATATTTTTTTGAAAATTCAACAATCAGTCTTAAACGATGGTTCACTGCTGACTTACTGATCGGTGGCGAGTGGAGTTCACCTAACTCTTTAAGACTCACCTCCGGGTATTCTAACCTAAGCTCAGCGGTGATCTTTAAACTGTCAGACAGATTATTAAATAAATTCAACTCTTTTAAACGGTTGATGATCGCTACTTGCTTCCAGGCGGCAGACAAAGTCTTCTCCAGATTAGCAGTTTCGCAATTTACTAAACGGTTGACTTCCGCTCTTAATTCTTTTACGACTTTTACCTCTTCAAGCTTGATAACCCCTTGGTAAGCATTGATCGTTGAAAGAAATTTGCCAATTGCTTCACTGTCTTTTAAATAAACTAAATATTGCTCTTTCCGCTTCGCCAATTTGGCTTTGATATTAACCAAACTCATTAGATAGACCAAACCGGCAGCAAATTCTTCATTATGAGTCACCAATTCCAAGTGATAAGTTTTCTTATGGGGATCGGTTATCGAACCACCGGCCAAAAATGCTCCCCGTAAATAAGAAGCCCGGCAACATTTCTCTTTTACCAGCTCCGGACGGATACTGGTATCAATCAAACGTTCCCTGGTCATCATCCCCAGATCATAAATCATCTCATTGAGACCGTTTTGAGGCGGAATAACCACATTATAGCGGTTGTGTTTTCCCAGTCGTTCAACCTGTTCGACTCTGGTAACTGATTCAATATTATAACTTGATTTAATCAGTTTAATTACTCTTCTTGCCACTCCGGCAGATTCAGTTACAACTGACAGACCCAGTTTTTCTTTACCGGCCAGCTGAATACTGCCTGAAATATGTAAAATAGCAGAAAGTTCCGCCTTGATGCAACGCTGGCAGGAACTAAGCTCATTGCGCATGATTTCATCTCTGACTTGTTGCGAGTACCGTTCCATTAGATATCCTCATTTATTGGTTGGAGTCATAACTTACTGTTCGCCGAAAATATATTTACAATATCAAACCTTCATTACCATTGTGTCATTAATTCCCAATCATAATCATAGTATTGAATCAACTAAAAACAGGGGGCAAGAAAATGATCAATGCTGTCTGGCTATTTCTTTTTTTATTAAGCATATTAGCTGCTATTGCAACCGGCAAAATAACTGTTATTACTGAAACAATCTTCACCAGCACCAGTTCGGCAATTGAATTCTCAATTGGTCTTGCCGGAGCAATTGCCTTCTGGTCCGGGATCCTCAAAGTTGCGGAACAAGCCGGGATTACTGAAACAATTGCTAAAAGTTTTCAACCAATCTTTACGCTGCTTTTCCCGAAACTGACCAACAATAAAACCGCGTTAGGGCTGATCTCAATGACTTTCGCCGCTAACCTCTTAGGTTTGGGCAATGTAGCAACACCTTTAGGAATTAAAACGATGGAAGAACTCCAAAAAATTAACCCGCACAAAAATCGGGCCTCGAATGAAATATGCACTTTCTTAGTTTTAACCTTAGGCGGGCTTTGTATACTACCGACAACTCTGATTGCTATCCGGGCCAAGTCAGGTTCTGCAAATCCAACGATTATCCTTGGTCCAATTTTGTTGATAACCTTTGTCGGTACCGCAATCGGTCTCCTGATTAATTATTTAATAATTAAGCTTCGCTTTTGGCACCAAAGAAAGGAGTAATCTATGTTATCAAGTTTTATTGCCATTTCAAAATGGTCAATCCCGATTTTGCTATTACTAATTCTAATTGCCAGTTATTCGAAGAAGATCAAAGTATATGAAGTATTTGTTCAGGGCGCAATGGAAGGTTTAAAAACAACCTTCAAACTAACACCCTATATCCTGGCGATCTTTGTAGTTATTGGCCTCTTTAGAACCTCAGGAGCCTTAGACTTTCTGGTCTATTTATTGAGACCATTATTGAAATTAACCAATCTGGCGCCGGAGTTATTAACTCTGGGGTTACTAAAACCACTATCCGGCTCCGCTTCATTAGGAACAACCGCCGAACTTTTTACCAAGTACGGCCCTGATTCCGCACTTGGAATGACAGCCTCATTAATCCAAGGGTGCAGTGAAACAACTTTCTATGTCCTCTCGGTTTACCTTGGCGCGGTCAATATTGCTGACAGCCGTCATCTTCTTTTAGTAGGACTGATCTGTGAGATTGTGGTATTTATCCTCGCTCTAATCATCGGTCCGCTTTTAGCCGGTTTTTGATTGTGATTCAGGTCTGCTTTCACCTGTTACAGCAGTTTCGGCAACCGGTTTGTGTTCTTCTTTTTGAGCTTTATTTTCTCCTTCAAACAAGATATTGTTGAGTTGTTTATTGGTCCAATCGATCTTCAATTCCATTTGATTTTCGGCAATATCCAATAAACCTTTCAAGAAACTCTTAAACTGACATCTAAAAAACTCGACTTGATTTTTTAATGCCGCTAATTTCTGGACCTCGTTCTGAATTTCTTCCTGGATATGACTTTTGATCCGTTCGCCCTTATATTCAGCATCACGAATAATCAGTTCCGCTTGATTTTTAGCTGCATTTTTAACTTCTTCAGCAGTTTCTTGCGCTAACAGCATCGCATTCCGCAAAGTCTCTTCCATAATCTGATACTGATTCAGGCTATTCTGCAACTCCTCAATCTTTTCTTTCAATTCAATATTTTCACGATACAGATGCTCATAATCATGGGTTATCCGAGCCATAAATTCTTGTACTTCAGCTCTATTATATCCACGGAATCCACGCCTAAATACTGTAGTTTCGAGATCAACCGGGGTTATCACTGGAAAATCACTCCCTTTATTAATTATAATTTAAAAACCAGGAATGTCCGTTACAGTTGTCTAATTAAAACTATTCCAATCCGGCCTTTTTTAGACTTGCCAGTTACCTCCCGAAATTCCACTCGACCCCGTCCGCGTATTGAAATAATATCACCGGGATTCAGTTGTAAATCCGGAGATTTAACCGTTTTCCAATTTACCTTTACTTTTTCGGCTTTAATCTCGCGGCTCATTTTAGTACGGGAATCACCAAAACCAAGCGCCGCTAAAGCATCTAACCGTAATGAAGCAACTGTAGTCTTAATCTCCTTGGTTCTTCGTTCCGGTAAATTTAACTGTTCAGAGTCGATTACCTTCAAAGTAACCTTATAGTTAGCCACTTTTTCCAAATTAATCTCAATAAACTCTTGTAACTCCGGTACGAGAATAAATTGACACCCATTATCGGACACTAAAAGATCCCCAATTTTACTGCGGTTAATTCCTAAACCAAGGATTGCTCCTAAGTAATCCCGATGACTAAGCGGAGAGGCCGGTTCATTACCCAACCGGTTGGGGACGACCTCAATAAAGCTTAATTCCGGTTCAATCATTTCATTTAAATAATAATCGGGATAGATTACCAAACGACGGCGTTCCGACTGTTGATAACCACCATAAGCTGAAAACCTGACTCCAACCATCGCCCTTAAAACTGCTTCAGCTTGTTCCCGTTCATTGGGATCTAAAAAGTCGGTCCACTTTGGGGTTTGGTCCCTTAACGACTGCTCGGCCAGATCATTTATTTTGGCTAATAATAGCTTGATCTCATTACCAGGTGATGAGGTACCCGTTGTCATAATTCAATTTCTCCTCCCAAGCGCTTGGGAACGCTCTGCTGCAGCCTTAAGTGCTTTCATAATACTGCCGGCTACCGCATTCTGTTGTAATTCATATAAAGCAGCTGCAGTTGTACCTCCGGGCGAAGTAACATCATTACTCAATTTGGCAGGATGTTCTCCCGACTCACGTAACATTTCAGCAGCACCGATAAAAGTACCTACTACTAAATTGAATGAATCATTCCGGGTAAGTCCCAGCATCACACCGGCATCAACCATCGCTTCTATTAAGTAAAAAACATAAGCCGGGCCACTGCCGCTTACCGCTGTAGCCGCATCCATCTGTGACTCATTGAGCCGTAATACAGTCCCAATCGCACCAAAGATCAACTCCGTAGTTTGACAGTCCTTGCCTGTAGCTTTGGAACCGGTACAATAGACCGATACTGCTTTACCAATCTTCGCCGGTGTATTCGGCATAACCCTGATAAATCTTGGTAACGGTATCTCGTTCTCAAAGTAATCTAATGTAATTCCAGCAACAATTGAGATAATTAAATGCGCTTCACTTGTATATTGTTTTAATTCGGCAGCCAATGACGGTACTACCTGCGGTTTAATCGCTAAAATAATTGTGTCACAGCTTTGGGTCAGTTGTTGCAGTGATTCAACCAAATTCAAACCATATTGCTGCTGCAACAGATTTCGTTTTTCACGGTCAAGCTCCAACAGGAATAATTCTTCAGGAGTAATAATGTTATTTGTTAATATCCCATGGATAATCGCAGAACCCATTGCGCCGCCGCCAATGATCCCTAAACGCTTCATCGCTATCAATCCCTCCGTTTATTATCATTACGGAAGAAAACCGATGACACTGACGCCGGAAGATTATTCCGGTCGCCCCGCTCGTTACGGTCGTGCTCACTGCCATCTTTATCCCGGTCTTTTAACATTGTCCGAATGGGAATAGAGACTTCAACATTTGGAGGTGTAAACAGAAAGATCGACGCGCTAACCTTCTGCATTGAACCCTCCAACGCATAAATCGCGCCACTGACAAAATCAGCAATTCGTCTTGCGGTTGATTTATCCGTCTCTTCAAGGTTTAGAATCACCGTCTGCTTATTTCTCAAGTGGTCAACAATTGTCTGCACTTCCTCAAACCCATCCGGTTCGATTATTACCATCTTTACCGACTTATTAGCATTGGTCAGCGCCAGTAACTTTCCCTTTTCCCGTGACTCTTTCTCTTTCTTAACCGGAATAGGTTCCTCATAGGTTGCAGCTGCTTCGTCATCATCAAGCACTTCTTCAGCTTCAAATCCAAATAAACTTAATAGCTTTTCAAATAACCCCTGATTATTTGATTGAACCTCATTGTCAGTCTCATTTTTTGAATTATTATCCCACTGGTTTTTCATTTAACTACCTCACTTATGACTATTAAATATTGCTGTTCCGATTCGTACCATATTCGATCCTTCTTCGATCGCAATCTGATAATCCTGGCTCATTCCCATTGATAAGAAACGCCACTTAGGTAATATATCGGCTCGTTGCGCATATTTATCAAATAATTCTTTGAGTTTTCTAAAAACCGGACGGACAGCTTCCGGATCCGCTTCCAACGGAGCCATGGTCATTAAGCCACATGGTTCTAAATTGGAGTAATGGGTCAAATTATCAATAAATCCCGGCAACTCGTCCGGATCCAAACCATGTTTCGTTGCTTCACCGGAAATATTCAGCTGAATCAGGAAAGAAACCCGCTTGCCAAGCTTGTCAGCTTGCTTGGCCAGTTCTTCAACCAATGACATCCGGTCCACCGAATGAATCAGGTCAAAATTTTCAATCACCGGCTTAACTTTATTGGTCTGTAATGTTCCAATAAAGTGTTTGGTGATTCCGGTTTGAATTAACGGCAACTTAGTTAGGGCATTCTGAACCCGACTCTCGGCAATATCGGTAATACCACAGGCTAACGCTTGATTGATCTGCTCGGCAGATACGTACTTGGTTACCGCTATTAACCGGATCTCGTCCGGATCCCGGTTTGCCTTGCGCGCACTTTCCTCAATTTTTGCTCTGATTTGTTTCAGATTGAACTCTATATCCATCTCAACTCAACAATTTTGCGCCCAACTCCGCTAAGTCAGAACGCTCTCCTTTAACCAAAGTTATATGTCCGGCGATCTTTTCATTTTTAAATCGTTCCACAACATAGGTCAAGCCATTACTATTGGAATCAAGGTACGGATGGTCGATCTGGTATGGATCACCGGTCAACACGATCTTCGTCCCTTCTCCCACTCGGGTGATCACTGTTCGGACTTCATGGGGAGATAGATTTTGAGCTTCATCAATCAACAAAAACTGATTCGGAATACTGCGTCCCCGAATATAGGTTAACGCCTCCAATTCCAGCAGATTAAGATCTTTCATACTGTTTACCAAATTATCAATCTTCTCATTCCGTTCACGATTACTGAATAAAAATTCAAGATTATCATAGATTGGTTGCATCCACGGACGTAATTTTTCATTGATATCCCCCGGAAGAAAACCCAGATCGTGTCCCATCGGAACCACCGGCCTGGACACTGCCAGACGCCGGTATTTGGATTCTTCGACTACTTTTTGCAACCCTGCTGCTAAGGCCAGTAAGGTTTTTCCGGTACCGGCCCGGCCAATCAGAGTAACCAAGCGAATATCATCATCCAATAATAAATCCAGTGCAAATTTTTGCTCCTTATTCCGTGCTTTCAGCCCGAAAGGGTCCTGCCCGCCATACCGTAACGGGACAATCTTGCCATCAGCAACATGCCTTCCCAATGCCGACTTGGAACTTCCGAAAGCATCTTCTAAAATAATCATTTGATTCGGAAATAATGTTTCACTGTTGATAAGCACTGAACCGGTATTATAGAAACTGTCAATCTGATCCGGTTCGACTTTTAACGTTCTTAACCCGGTATAAACCTCTTCGATCTCAATCTTATCGGTCTCATAATCTTCGGCTTGAATCCCGAGCGCATCAGCCTTTATCCGCATATTAATGTCTTTGGTTACCAAAATAACCGGAATCGAAGACTCAATCTTCAAAGCAAATGCTACTGCAATAATCCGATTATCAATCTTATCCCGTTCTAACGACTGCGGCAGTTTATCAATGTCTTGATGATTAAGTTCGACCCTGATTGTACCACGATTTTCACCTAATGATACTCCGGTATCAAGATGCCCAATTGTCCGAAGTTTATCGAGGTAGGACGATACCGCTCGGGCGTTGCGCCCCACTTCGTCCTGGCGTTTTTTATGGCCGTCGATCTCCTCAACTACAGCTAAAGGAATTACGATATCGTTATCTTGAAAAGCCTTTAAAGCTCTGGGATCATGCACTAAAACACTGGTATCCAATACAAATATCTTTTTCAAGTGAACCCTCCTAGCGGGATTTGACTGCCGTCCCAACATTTATTCCTTCAATGATTGCATTTTGGCCATCACTCTCTAAAAGATTTATTTCTCTTTCAAAAAAGCTATTTCCTTTCGCAACTTTAACAAAATATTGTCCTTTTTTGCGATATACGGCCTGAACCGGCACACTTACCCCGGCAATTCGCCGGTAAATTAAAAACAGTTTCCGGTAACGATTTGCTGAAAACTCCGGTTCGAGTTCCTGAAGATTAAATCCTACGATCATTTTATCGGAAGATAATGTAATTATATCAATAATCGAAATTTTTCTCCAGTTGTTCTTGATTTTAATCTCCCATTGTTCCGCTTTTTTGGGAATACCGGTTTGTCGTGGATCAACAACAACCGCAACAATTTGATGAAACGGATCAACAATCTTACCGACAATCGCACCGGATTTGACTCTCGAACCTACTGCCACTTTCTGCAGTTGGTATTTGGGTAAAAAGTCATTGAACTTTAATTTTTGAAAGTCATCAGGCTGCAACTTTGACTCATAACCATCATATTCAAGCGTAAGAAAACCTGATTCTGTAGCAGTAATTAATTCTAAAAGCCCATCTTCCAAATCAACAATATCAGACTCCGTCAATTGCCGGTTGATCCTGTCAAGGTCCGCCAGGATACTTTCTTGCTCTGCTTTAAGTTGAGGAAGATCTGATTTAGTTAACAGTTGTTTTCTGGAAACCTCTTTCCCGGAATTCAGTTCATTTAACCGAGAAACAACCTGTTGTAAGTGGTACTCCAAGCGGTTTTTCTCATTGAGTAATGAATTTTGGACTTTATATTTAACCAAATCTGATTCGGAATATTTTTTCCCCTGATCGGCAGTTAAATAACCGACAATATCAGACTTTGGCACCATTGTGCCATTTTGATGCCGACAATAAAAATATCCGTCCTGATTAGCCCTTATAACTGTTTCTTTACGTAAAAAAAGGGCATCAACCCAACAACCTTTTTCAATGGTACTCCAATTGGCAATAACTGTTTTATTGGACAGATCCGTTACCAACAACCATCCGGCTTCAATCAGCAAAACACCAATTAAAATTAACAACAACAACCGTAACCATTTAAAAGACTTTGGGGAACGGGCCGGTTTAAACTGAAATGTTTGATTGATATTTAGCAACTTCATTTTCTGAAAATTATTCCACCAGCGATATTATTCCCATAATCCGACCATGTGTCCCTGTCAAACGGTGTGAAAAGAGTAATTCCGGTTGACAACAGGTACAACTGTTTGAACAGTAAATTTGGTCTTTGGATACACCCAACTCCAAAAGAAGTCTTGTATTAAAACCAACTAAATCGACATAATATTGGTCTTCTGACCTAATTCTTTGACTGCTGACCGAGTCCGGATCAAGCTTGGCAAAGCGTTCTGCCAACAGCGGATCAACTTTAAAACATTGGGAACAGATTGAAGGACCAATCGCGATTTGACAATTAATTGGTTCCGTCTTAAAACATTCACGCATCTTCTCTAAAGTCTTGACAACAATCATGTCAATTGTACCACGCCAACCGGCATGGACAATCCCAATTGCCGGAGTAGCTTGGTCATAAATAAAGATCGGCAAACAATCTGCAGTATAGATCGAGAGTATAATACCAGGCACATTGGATATCAAACCGTCGGTATCCGGGATTAAATCATCAGTAGTCCGCGACCCTTTACCAAGATCCGCTGCTCCAACTTTAACAACATTGGTCCCGTGAATTTGGGAAGCTGCTACTAATTGGTCCAGATTCAACCCTAATTTGTCCAGAAAAAGCTCCCGGTTGTGGATCACCTTGGCCACATCATCGCCGGTATGTAAGGCCATGTTACCGGCTGAACTGGTAGTAACGGCTTGAATAAGATGCTGATTGTTCAACTCCGTACATTGATAATATAATAATTGACCATCCTTCTTTAACTCCCAACCCACCTTATCCAATCACCGCCTCTGGAGTCCATTCAATTATTGTTCCGCTTTTCAGAGACTCTGCCACCAAAATCACCCGCTGATTCGCCGAACCTCGAAAGGGTAAGGCGGCCGTTTTTTGCTCTTTCAGAAATGGACCGTCAACAATCACACTGGCTATTTGCAGCAGCTCACTTATACCGGGTTTGTCAAGTTGGCTAATTAGCTCCTCCCAGCGGTAACCGGTATAAATCCACAGATCAAGCCCCAGTTTTGTTAAAAATCGGCCTAGTTTGGCTGCGGCTTCAGCCTGTAAAAATGGTTCACCGCCACTGTAGGTTATACCGGAAATTAACGGATTCAAACGCAATTTCCGGATTAACTCGGTCAAAGTCAGCTCGATTCCACCATTTAAATTCCAGGTATCAGGGTTATGGCAGCCATCACAAGCATGAATACAACCCTGAAAGAAAATCGTAGTCCGCAGACCTGGCCCGTCAACGATACTCTCATTGACTATTCCAGCAATTTTAACTGTAGTTTCATCCATCAACTTACCTCTGAAGAGGGTGATTTTTGATCACCCTCAACGCAAAACTAATTATTACTTTTTGAATTTGATGATATTATGTTTAATCCTTTGACGTAGTTCAGCTTGTTTGGCATCATTAAAACGATCGACTGTTGACAGGTACCCGGTAATCCTCCTGATACGGCGAATATTTTGCGAGCCACAGGACGGACATTCATCATCAATGATTCCACGATGGAAACACGCTGTACATTCATCGATTGGAAAATTAATTCCGACATAGCCCATATTGGAGTTTGCCATATGACGCAGTAATTGTTCGTAGGCCTCAAGATTGTTGACTGGAGAACCATCCATCTCAATATAACTGATATGGCCTGCATTAGTTAGTTCATGATAAGGGCCTTCGATCGTAACTTTATCAAACGATGAAATCTCATAATTAACCGGTACATGAAAACTGTTGGTATAAAACTCTTTATCGGTAACACCGGGAATCTCCCCGAACAACTTCCGGTCCTTACTGACAAAACGTCCTGATAATCCTTCAGCCGGAGTTGCCAATAAGGTATAGTTGAGATCGTACTCTTCCGCAAAATTATCAGTCAGCTTTCGCATGAAACTTACAACCTCCAATCCCAAACGTTGCACGGCCGGATCCTCGCCATGGTGTTTACCGGTCAACGCAATTAATGCTTCAGCTAAACCAATAAAACCAATTGAGAGTGTCCCGTGTTTAATCACTTGACCAATCGTATCATCCGGACCAAGTTTCCCGGAATCAATATAAAGGCCTTGTCCCATTAAAAAGGGCATGTCTTTTACTTTTAATTTTGCTTGAATCCGATACCGGTGATAGAGTTGGCGCGCTGCTAAAGTCATCATTGCTTCCAAATCGCTAAAGAATGCTTCTAAGTCACCACCGGCTTTAATGGCCAATCTCGGTAAATTTACCGTTGTAAATGAAAGATTGCCACGTCCGTCACTGACTGCTGCGCCATGACGGTTGGAGATTACCCTGGTACGACACCCCATATAAGCAACTTCAGTCCCAAAAGGTTTGTTGAAAGTCGAATCCATAAATGCAAAGGTTGGATTTAAACGTTGTGCCGATACCCGCATCGCTAATTTAAATAGGTCATAATTCGGATCATCCGGTTCGAAATTACAACCTTTTTTAAGTCTAAAAATAATATTCGGAAAGATCGGGGTTTCACCATGACCCAATCCTTTTTCATATGCTAAGAGTAATGACTTGGTTACTAAGCGCCCCTCCGGAGTCGTATCACAACCCAGGTTAATACTGCTAAACGGCACTTGCGCTCCGGCACGGCTGTGCATTGAGTTTAAATTATAGATCAAGGCTTCCATCGCTTGGAAAACCTCTTCTTCCGAAGCACCAACTACAAACTTGGCCATATCACGGTCAAAGAAAGCAAACGATTGCCCACCGTGCATGTCGTTTTGCGAGCTTTGTAAAATAATTGCCGCCAACGCAGTTGCCGAAGCCGGCCTTTTAGGAGGGCGAATAAAACCATGCCCGTTGTTAAAACCTTGTTCCAACAGCCTTCCTAGCGGAATTTGGACACAAGTTAGCGTCTTGCCATAAAAATCCATGTCATGAATATGATAATCGCCGGCAATATGTGCCTGGGCCATCTCTTCAGGAATCAACCGTGTTAAATAATATTGTTTACTTGCGGCGGAAGCAATCTGTAACATCTTTGCCGAAGGTGAATTACTAATGTTAGCGTTTTCGCGGCTTGTCTCCACTAAAATATCCTGGACAACATCCATCAACTCAGACTTTGCTTCGCGCATTCTGGTACGGCGATCACGGTAAATGATATAAGCTTTGGCGGTTTTAGCATGCCCGGTTTCAATTAAAATCTTCTCCACTGCATCTTGGACTTCTTCTACGGTAGGAATTATTGTTCCCAGTTTTTTAGTTAAATATTGAATTACGATTTGGGCCAATTCATCGGCTAGTTGTCGATCTTCTCCGCCAACTGCTTTAGCAGCTTTAAAGATTGCCGCTGAAATTTTCGAAGCATCAAAATTAACAATTCGACCATCGCGCTTCCGGATCGAATGAAAACCTTTATCATGATGGTTAGTGAAACTAACTACATTACGATTAACTCCTTCAACTTCCAAAGATTGCAACTCCAACGAATTCTTTGCCATTTTTACTCCTCCGGTTTCTCTGATTTTTTCCCTAGAAATGATTGTAATTCTTGCATTAAGGTCTCAACATCCTTGAATTCGCGATGAACCGAGGCAAACCTTACATACGCAACTCCGTCCAGTTTTTGAAGCTCATTCATGATGAGATCTCCGATCACCGTGGTCTTAACTTCTTGATCCATTCTGTTCCGTATTTCCCGTTCGACCTTGTCAACCAATTTTTCAATCGTAACGATCGAAACCGGCCGTTTTTCGCACGCCTTAAGTAAGCCGTTTAAAATCTTCTGCCGTTCAAACGGTTCCCGACGTTCGTCTTTCTTGACCACAATCAGAGGGGCTTCCTCAATCCGCTCATAAGTGGTAAAACGTTTTAAACAGATCAAACACTCCCGACGGCGCCGAATCGCATTGTTCTCTTCCGAAGCCCGAGAATCGATTACCTTACTGTCGGGATGACCACAAAAAGGGCATAACAAAGACATCCCTCCTTGGTTTATAAAGAATAACCTATTCTGTTCTTCTAGTTGTTACACCAGATGTTGTATCATTTAATATTATATAACCCAATATCTTGGGTTGTCCAGCTATTTATTACCAATTATTAAGATTTTGTTACGGATAATTCCGGTTTCAACAAGATAAGCTTGGAAAATAAAATTTAAAAAGCCGCCAAAAATTTTTTGACGGCTTAACAATCAAAAAAAGTAACTTTACTCTTTTTTATCACCGTACTTCTTTACAACCTGCAATCGTGTTAAAGCCCGCTGTAAAGATACTTGGGTCCGCGCAAAACTGATCTTCTCTTCCATCGGACGATAAAGTTCCTCTTCAGCCCGGCGTTTATCATTTAAAGTGCGCTCAACATCAATATGCTCCGGTAACTCCGCGGCTTCAGCCAAAATAATCACTTTATGCGGGGTAACTTCCATATACCCCTCACTGACAGCCATATAAAAAGTTTCACCGTTTACCTTGTAAGTTAATACTCCGGTATCCAACTGGGTCATCAACCGAATATGTCCCGGAAGGATCCCAATCATGCCGTCAATTGTTGGCGCAACTAAATAATCCACCTGCTTAACTAACTCAATCTTCGTAGGAGTCACCACTTCCAACAGGATTTGTTTATTTGATTGGTTCATCTTGTTCTCGGCCACCAGTCTCCTCCAAAAGCTTCTTACCTTTTTCAACCGCCTCTTCAATACTACCAACCATATAAAAGGCTTCTTCCGGTAAGTAATCGTGTTTTCCCTCAAGAATCTCTTTAAAGCCTCGGACCGTCTCCGCTACCGGGACAAATCTACCGGGTATTCCGCTGAAAGTCTCTGCAACGTGGAACGGTTGCGATAAAAAGCGCTGGATTCTTCTTGCTCTGGCAACAGCCAGCTTATCCTGGTCGTTTAGTTCATCCAATCCTAAAATAGCAATAATATCTTGTAATTCTTTATACCGTTGCAAAGTCTCCTCAACCTGGCGTGCAACCTGGTAATGCTCTTCTCCCACGATCTCCGGAGTCAACATCCGCGAAGTTGAGGCCAACGGATCAACTGCCGGATAAATCCCCATTTCGGCAATTCTCCGGTCCAGATTGGTTGTTGCATCCAAATGGGTAAACGTAGTTGCCGGAGCCGGATCGGTATAATCATCTGCAGGAACATAAACCGCCTGGATTGAAGTGATCGAACCGTTCCGCGTTGAAGTAATCCGTTCCTGGAGTGCACCAACTTCATTGGCTAAAGTCGGTTGATAACCAACTGCCGAAGGGATTCTCCCCAATAACGCCGATACCTCCGCGCCTGCTTGGACAAAACGAAAGATATTATCAATAAACAACAAAACATCCTGCTGCAAATGATCCCGGAAATACTCAGCCATGGTCAGTCCGGTCAGCGCAACTCGCAATCTTGCTCCAGGCGGCTCATTCATCTGCCCGAAGACCAAAGCAGTCTTCTCAATAACTTTGGACTCCTTCATCTCCAGCCACAAGTCATTACCTTCACGGGTCCGTTCGCCAACTCCGGTAAAAACCGAATACCCGCCATGTTGCGTTGCAATATTGCGAATCAGTTCCAAGATCAATACTGTTTTTCCCACTCCGGCTCCACCAAACAGGCCGACCTTTCCGCCTTTAGGATAAGGAGCCAGGAGGTCAATAACTTTGATTCCGGTCTCTAAAATCTGCTGTTCGGTCTGGTGTTCTTCAAAAGTAGGCGCTTTGCGATGTATTGGCAGATAAGTCTGTGCTTTTACCTCTGCGCCCCCATCAACAACCTGCCCTAAAACATTGAAAATTCGTCCTAAAGTTTCTTTACCAACCGGCACTTTAATTGGCTCATTATCACTTACAGCAGTCATCCCTCTTGATAAACCATCGGTCGAAGTCAATGAAACACAGCGGACCCGATTGTTTCCCAAGTGATGCATCACTTCTGCCACAACTTTACGCTCAGGATGCTTTTTATCGTTAACCATGATTGTCACAGCGGTATTAATTGCTGGCAGTTCCTCTGGTAGAAACTCAATATCTAAAACTGGTCCAATAATTTGTACAATATGCCCCGTTGGCATGATACCCTCCAAAAATAAATAATTATTTGCCTAACACCTCTGCGCCTCCGACAATCTCTGCAATTTCAGCAGTTATCTGAGTCTGCCGCAGCCGGTTGAATTCCAATTCATATTCAGCAATTATTTCATCAGCATTATCTGTGGCTGCCGACATTGCAGTCATTCTCGCTCCTATTTCGCCAGCCTCTGTCTCTAAGAAAGCCCGGAATATTTCACTTTCGATATAACGTGGTAAGATACTGTCCAGCATCTCCTTACGCCCCGGTTCAAAAATAAATAACCCGCTTGATTCTTTCTTTTGAGCTTGAGAAGGATCAATCGGAAGCAGTTGAAAGGCGCGGGGTCTTTGCTCCAAAGCGGAATAAAATTTGGCATAATAGAGATAGATTTTATCAAATTCCTCTTGTAAATAGAGCGCAATCAGTTCTTGCGCCAAGATTTGCGCTAAATTAAACGACACACCCGCTACCGGCTGTTCAAAACTACGATAAATTGGAACATTATGCTGCCGTAACCAACGTTCGCCTTTATTACCGATAATATAATTATAAACTTTATTTTTACTGCTTAATTTCTTCCCAAACTTCACCGCTTCATCAGCAATTTTTTGGTGAAATCCTCCCGCTAGTCCGCGATCTCCGGTAAAGATTACAATTAATGTACGGTTTAAATATTGATGCGGACGCAATAACGGGTTAAACGACCACAAAGTTAATGAAGCCAGGTCCGAAGTAACCTCAGCCATCTTCCGGGCATAAGGACGCGCTGATTCCAACCGTTCCTGCGCCTTTCTCAAGCGGGCAGCAGCCACCAGCTTCATCGCCTTGGTAATATGTTGAATATTTTTAACACTGTTAATTCTTAATTTTAAATCACGAATATTCGACATTTGATCCTCAATAGCAGTTAATAAATGAGCTTACACGTCTCTTGACCCCAAGTAATGGTTGGTCAGTTTAAGTTGTTACACTAAACCGCTCGCGGAAGCTGGAAAGTAAGCGGGATAATTCCTCCGTTAATTCCTGATCTAAAAACCGTTTCTTCTCCAAAGCTTTATAAAATGCCTGACCTTCAATCTGCATAAAACGGAGGTACTCTTTCTCAAAACGTTTGATTTCATTTACCGGAATATCATCTAAATATCCGTTAGTAACTGCGTAAACAAGTACAATCTGCTCATAGATTGACATCGGTTGGTATTGGTCTTGTTTCAAAATCTCAACAATCTTGAAACCACGATTCAAACGGTCCTGCGTCGACTTATCCAACTCAGCCCCAAATTGAGCAAACGATTCCAACTCGCGAAATTGGGCCAGATCCAAACGCAATCTCCCCGAAACCTGTTTCATGGCTTTAATCTGCGCATTACCACCAACCCGCGATACTGAGAGCCCTACATTTACAGCAGGACGATTACCGGCAAAAAACAGCTCCGAACTAAGAATAATCTGGCCATCAGTGATCGAAATAATATTGGTTGGGATATAAGCTGAGACGTCACCTGCCTGAGTCTCAACAATCGGAATTGCAGTCAGTGAACCACCGCCATGCTCGGCATTTAATTTAGCAGCACGCTCCAGCAAACGTGAATGGAGATAGAATACATCTCCCGGGAAAGCCTCCCGTCCGGGCGGACGACGCAGCAACAATGACATCGTCCGATAGGCAACCGCATGCTTCGACAGATCATCATAGATAATTAAGACATCTTTACCCTGATACATAAAATGTTCGCCAATTGCACAACCGGCAAATGGGGCAATATATTGTAACGATGCCATTTCGTTAGCAGTTGCCGCGACAACGATGGTGTAAAGCATCGCGCCCTTACTCTCAAGGGTTTTAACAATCTGCGCCAAAGTTGATGTTTTTTGACCGATGCAAACATAAATACAGATCACACCGGTATTGTTCTGATTCAAAATTGTGTCAATCGCAATTGCGGTTTTCCCAGTCTGACGGTCACCAATAATCAATTCCCGTTGTCCGCGTCCGATCGGAATCATTGAATCAATTGCTTTAATACCCGTCTGTAATGGTACCCGGACCGGTTCACGCATCAAAATACCAGGCGCGTCAGCCTCAATCGGACGATATTCATTGACGATTATGGGTCCTTTGCCATCAATCGGCTGTCCCAGCGCGTTAACTACTCTTCCGATTAAACTTTCACCGACCGGAACTTCAATTACCCGCTTCGTCCTTTTAACCAAGTCACCTTCTCTAATTAATGTCTCATCTCCTAATAAGACACATCCCACATTGTCTTCTTCCAGGTTCAATGCTAACCCATAGACCTTATTAGGGAAGAGGAGTAATTCTCCGGTCATGACCTTTTGCAAGCCATAAACCCGGGCAATACCATCCCCGACTTCAAGGACTGTACCGGTTTCTTGAACTTCGAGATCGAGATTATAATTCTCAATCTGTTTTTTAATAACTTGAATGATATCATCAGTCGCCAAATTCATTGTTTTTATCCCTTAATGATATAGATTTTTTAACTCTATGATAGTAATTTCTGTTTCAACTTCTGTAACTGACCGGTTAGAGAACCGTCATATAAGTAATCCCCTCTTCTGATAATCATCCCGCCAATCAAACTCGGGTTAATCCGGTACCTGGCATACAGTTTGGTATTCCAGGCAGCTTCCAGATCATTAATGATCCTGGTTCTTCCTTCTTCACCCAGTTCAGCCGCTGAAACAATTTCAATAATTTCATATCCTTGTGCTTTAATTAACTGATCAAGTAATAGTTGTAAGATTTGTTGAAGATGCTGTTCCTTTTTGCGGTCAATAATAACAGATAAGAAATTTAATAATTCCGGTGGATGTTCTGCGGCAATCAGTTCTCGTAATGCAGTTTTCTTAGACTCACTCGGGACGCGAGGATGTTCTAAAAAGAGTTTAACATCAGAAACTTCAAGCAACGTTAACAGTTCTTCGGTAGCACGTTTCACCGCGGCAACTATCTGCTTTTCTTGAGCCAATTCGGCCATCGCTTGCGCAAAACTATGCGCTACCCGGGTAGACATCTTGTTCTACTCCCTTCTCAATCTCAGTGATAACTCCGCGAATTAGCTCATCATTGATCTCCGTTGACATTTTATTCCCTAAAATTTTTGAAACGGCTGTTAATGCCATAGTAACTGCTTCTTCACGGATTTCATCCCTGGCAATCCGTTTCGCCCGCTCAATCTCCAGTTGTAATCTTTGCCGCAACTGATCAGTTTCCTGGCGCGCTTGATTGATAATTTCATCACGTAAGCGCTCGGCTTCGTTTTTGGCACGTTCAACTATTTCATAAGCCTCAACATGTGCTTCTTCCAAAACAATCTTCGCCTCGTGATGTAAACGTTCTGCGCTCTCACGGGATTTCTCGGCGGTTTCTAAATCCTCGGCAATCTTTTTACTGCGTTGCTCCAAAATCCCTTGGATTGGACGGTAGAGAAAGCGAACCAAAAAAAGCATTAATATAATAAAGTTAATTAACATGAAAAGAAAATTACCATTAAAAAAGTTCACAAGTCAAGCCCCCTACCGTTATTCTTTTAAAGAACCCTAGCCAATTAAACAATAATAATTATTATTAGCCTAATTTACCGAGCAAAAAGAAGGCAATAACAACAGCAATAATCGGAATCGATTCTACCAGGCCTACTCCGATCAACATTGCTCTAAACAAACCATCTTCAACCTCTGGTTGCCGTGCAATACTCTCAAGGGCGGTTGCCACGACTTTAGCATCCGAAAATGCTGCCGCAATACTTGCTCCTAAACAAATTGCACCAATTGAAATTACTGTTGTGACATAATTGAAATCCATTACTACATACCCCCGCTGTTGATAATATTGATTAAATAAGATATTTTATCGCGAATGCTCCTGGGAAGAGTCATCGCGGTGATTTGCACCGACTGTCAACCCGGTATAAGCAACACTTAACACCGTAAAGATATAAGCTTGTATCAATCCGATCAAAACACTCATCAACAACCAAACACTGGGAACAGCGATATAAAAGATCTCCGTTAACTTTTCGATCAGAATCTCACCGGCATAAATATTGCCAAACAGACGCAATGCCAATGTCAGAGGCCGCGTAAACAGTTCTAACAGGTGTAACGGGAAGAAGAACGGATTGGGTGAGAAAAAGTGTTTAATATGGCCGCCAAAACCATTCTCCCGAATACCAATATACTGCATCCAGATAACTACCAAAATCGACAGACCAAGAGTTACACTCAAATCTTTAGTGGGTGATACCAAGCCCGGGACCAATCCCAGCATATTAGCAACCAGAATAAATAAAAACAATGAACCAAAAAAATAGCTGTACTTGATACCTATACTTCCCATACTGTCTTTAACAGTATTATCAATAAATTCAACGGTTATTTCTAAAATATTTTGCCACCCTTTGGGGATCCACCTTAATCTTCGGGAAGCTAACCAGGCAGCCAAGCCAATCAAAAACATTGTTAGCCAGATCATTGCTACTATTCGCAGATCAAAACTCATTCCCCATAAATGAACCGTAGTTTGTGAATGCATTAGTTCGTTGATTCACTCCTTTTTGCAATCCGAGCAAATAAGACGTTCCAAACCGGAATAGTCAAAACAACAATCACTAACAGATTAACAGCATTTGCTCTTAGTTTCACAGCACCAATCTGAATAATTCCCAAAATACTAACAACCCGAATTAAAAGACCACCAAGAATCAGCAAACCCACGAAACCGTTCTTCGTCTTCTTTAACAACTTCAAACGTAACAATTGCCACAAACAGTCTAGAATTACACCAATCAAGCCTATAATAACTGCACCTTGATAACCTTGAAATGGTACTATCCAGGCAATGAACAAGAGAAGTAGATTGATTGCAACAATCAAAGCCGCTGTCGTCATTTCTTACCTACGGCTTGAAAAGCAACAACAAACATCTGATAGAATCCTAAAAATAAACCCAGTAATGTCCCAGTAAACTTCATATTAGTTAGATGATAATTTGCCTCCAAAAGATTGCCGATAAAAAAGCCTCCCATGACCATAATGGCCAGATTTAAACTCAATGATCCATATAAACCAAAACTTTGCCACACTTTTGAACCACTTTTTTTATCTTTAGCCACAATAACCGCCCCTATACAATCTTTTTAATAATAACCGTATCAAAGCTTTTCAAGCATTATATTATATAAGATTAATCCTAGAATTGAAATTACACAAGCCCTGTTTATCCTCAAATTCCACCTATTTTTTAAATTTTATTGGTTTATTCAAAAATAGAGCTCTCTTAAGGACCCAATCTAAATATTTACGATTGAAAACGCTTATTATGATATCAAAAAAACCCGACTATTAATCGGGTTAAATTATTGTAACAAGAACCTATCAATATTATGTATTATTTGGTGCCAAAGAGACGATCTCCTGCATCCCCCAGTCCGGGTACAATATAACCGTGCGAATTCAAACGTTCATCAATTGCCGCAACATAAATATCAACATCAGGATGCTTGGTTTGGACGGTTTCAATTCCTTCCGGAGCAGCAATCAAACACATCAAACGGATCTGATTGGCTCCTCTTTGTTTTAAAAACTGGATCCCGGCTACTGCTGAACCACCGGTGGCTAACATCGGGTCAACGATGATCAATTCCCGATCACAAATATCCGACGGTAACTTGCAGTAATATTCGATTGGCTGCAAAGTCTCCGGATCGCGGTATACCCCGATATGGCCCACTTTAGCGGTTGGAATTAATTTTAAGATTCCGCCAACCATTCCTAACCCAGCCCTTAAAATTGGAATAACGGCAATTTTTTTACCGGCGATTACTTTACAACGGGCTGTTGAAACCGGAGTTTCCACTTCAACCTCTTCCAATGGAAAATCACGGGTAACTTCATAAGCCATTAACATTGACACTTCTTCAACTAATTCCCTAAACTCCTTTGCTCCCGTATTCGAGTCCCGAATAATTGACAGTTTGTGCTGGATTAAAGGGTGGTTAATTAGATGTACATTTGACATTGAGATCGCCCCTATCTTTGATAGTGTTAAAATATCTAAATTTAATTATTTTCGTTTTCCAAGCCAGGATTCCTGTTTGACGCTGATAATCTTTGCTGAATTTAGTCTTGTAATGATTCCTTAATTCTTTTAATAACATACTTAAGTTTCTCTTTAATCTCCGTGGCACAGATTTGATATGCCTCGACACTCTGGCCATAGGGATCGGATATCTCGATGGCACTGATTCGCTGGTGCAGTTCTTCCAATTTTCGCTTTTCCGGTGCGATTTCCTGTTCTAACTTCTGTTCAATCTTGAGCAATTCTTCATCCAACTCCCGCATTTGCCGGGTTAAATCATAATGACGCCGCCGTAATTCCTCAAGTTTAGGACCTTCTTTTTCTAAATACCGGTTCCGTTTTTCTTCAAGAATTTTACTGGTCTTATTTACTTCATTAATTAAACTCTCGATTTCAATCACACCTTCGGCAAATTCAGCCAAAGTAAAGACTTTATTTTGTGCACTGGGGTCCATCGCTAATACCGTCTGTTTTTGGGCAAGGGTCATTGTTAATACTAAATCAGCGGTTTTAATCTGATCCGGGGTTAGGCGCCGGGCACGATGCTTTTGAAGGTCGATCCCTTCCTTTTTCATAACTTCAATTGCATTGCGCGTTGCATTACTACCGGTAATTGCGCCGGTACCGGCTGAAACCACTTGAATCTCGGTCGCTTTTTCACCTAAATCCTCAATCAGCATTTTACGGAGTAATGCCTCTGCCATACTACTGCGACAGGTATTTCCGGTGCAAACAAATAAAACCTTTTTGATCATTGAAACGGATTCCTCCAAGGAATGAGAAGTATAGTACATCATTAAACTAATAATACTATTACCAATTCTTTATTTTTATTAAAAATCCTGTTGCAAAGGGGTCTGAAATAAAATGTGGCCATTGCGTATTAATTCAAATTATCCAGTGTTAAGATGTCCCAAATGTTTAAATACTATTTCATTCCAGGCAATCAATGTGATTAAAAACCCAACAGGGACATTCCCAGATAGAACCAACCAACAATCAACCAACGACGGCATCCAGTTTGAATGGCAGTGTACCCAATGCGGCAATCAACGCTACTTTGATACCGAAACCGTATCAATTACCCGGTGTTTCCATTAATTGATCTTGGTTAGCTTGGCTTCAACTTTTCCAATCTTACCAATTTTACAGACGATCAAAGGATAACGCTCCTCATTATCGGCGATAAATATTGTAATTGCCTTCACCTTGTTGTTAATTGTATAGTATTTCGAATAAGTACCGGTATCAATTTTTAACGGACTGGTACTCTTGGTCACTACATAATTATATTCATCAATTTTGCCATTGGAATAATAGAACATTTTATTGGGTCCCTCTTTTAAAGCGGTATATCGGAAAAAATACTGTAACGACAATCCCGCTTGAACATAAGCCGGCAGTGGAATTTCGGTACGCTCACTTGGCCCGCCGTTCTTGGAAAGCAACCGGATCGCAACCCGTTTATCATAATCAAAAGTTACTTCTTCAATGTCCTTCCCGTCTTTCTCGATCTCAACCCGTTTAAGATAGCGCGGAAACATCCCATGAGCATCAATCAATAATTCTTCTGTCTCCGAATAACCACTGATTGACTTAACCATTCCAATTGTATCCATAGTTGATCGCACCCGATAAACATCATGACCGTTAAACTTCTCCCTGCCAACAACCACAATTTTCTGATTTCCAACGTGGATTACCGATTTGGCGATCAGTTTATATTCCAATGTTTCTCCGATTTTGGGCGTCCCGTTACTAGCCAAACTCGGAACTGTTAAGACCAGAAATAAAATAACCAATAAAACCAATTTACGATACATTAATTATATTACCTCCTGAGGCTTTGCGAAGCCTGTTTTCAATTGCTACTCCAATCCCTTTTGCAGATACACCTTCAATCAAAACCAATTCCGCATTGAGTTGGTCGCATCTTCGAAGCAGGTCGTAGAGACGTGCCGCAACCTCACCCGGTTTTGCCTGTGATCCCAGATTAAGAAAATTAGTACAATGATATTTAGCTTCGTTTTCGGCTGTCCCCAGCACAAACACTCTTTTAACATTATCAAGCTCTGCCAATAGTTGATTGATTTTGGCAACAACCTTGGTATTCTCACCCTCAACCAAGGTTACAGCCGCTTTGGGAGCATAATGACGGTATTTCATCCCGGGCGCTTGCGGTTTATCAGCTTGATCAGGCATGGCAAGCTGGACAACTTCTTGCAAGGTCGCTTCAATCATCTCTTTGGTAATTGACCCCGGCCTTAATATTACTGGATGCTCACTATAGATTGTTAACACAGTTGACTCCAGCCCAGCCTCGCAAGCGCCACCATCAATAATCAACGGAATTTTTCCGTTTAAATCTTCAAATACGTGTTCTCCCTTGGTGGGACTTGGTCTGCCTGATAGATTGGCACTGGGGGCCGCAATTGGAATATCCGTTATTTCTAATAACTGTCGGGCAATTGGGTGGGATGGCATCCGCACAGCAACTGTATCCAATCCCGCAGTTGCCAAATAAGAAACAGCCTCTTTTTTTGGGAAGATCAACGTTAACGGACCGGGCCAGAACTCTTTCATTAACCGCTCGTATTTCGGACTTACCTCTTTAACTATTAAATCTAATTGTTGGTAGGACCAAATATGTAAAATCAATGGATTATCTGCCGGCCGGCCTTTAACTTGAAAGACCTTCGCCAATGCCTGATCAGAGTTATATACGGCTCCCAATCCATAAACAGTTTCAGTTGGAAAAGCAACCAATTCACCGCTTTGTAACAACTTGGCAGCCTCGGTAAGACTGTCCAGATTATCATCTGCTGCAGCTAACTTGAGCATTTTCGTATTCAACATTGATTCCCCTTTATATTTTACCGGTTTAACCCTAATATCTTAATATTTATCATTGCCGCCAATAATCCTGCTAAAAATCGGCGCTTTTTATTGGTTATTCGCAATAATTTAATCGTTTCTTAACCATATAATTAGAGGAAAATATAACATTTATTTCGAATTCTAACAAGTAATAAAATTATTAAATTATTATAGAATTTATTTTTAGCTAATAGTTTCTTTAGCTAATCCAAAGGAGTGCTTTAATGTTAACACAATTTCGGAGTTTTGTTGATGATAATTTATTGTTTTTAGTCTCTCCAGAGTTACGCAACTCAAAGGGACTAGAAAAAATCTTGATTGAAAATCCGCAAATTAAATTTGTTTCACTGGTAGGTGTTGATTTAGGCGGTAATGATACTGATGAAAAGATCCCTGTCTCCAGTTTTTTGGAAAATGTAGCCGAGTTTCTTAGCGGCGGGGTTCAAACCGACGGCTCCAGTGTAGTGTTGCCGAAAATTGCTACCTTAAACAACGGTAAAGTAGACCTTTTAGCTGATAATTCAGTTAATTGGTTTGTCGATTATAATTTTGAGCATCTCGATCATAAAACCGGTTTACCGATTGGTACCCTCCGTATTCCTTCTTTTTTGATTCATGACGGAAAAAAAGTCGATTCGCGTTCTATGTTAGCTGACACCATCGCAATCATTAAAAATAATTTAAAACAGATGTTAACAACCAACCAAAACCTGCTTCGCGAGTTTGAACTTGAATCTGACAGTATTGAGGATATAATCTTTACTTCAGCAACCGAACTCGAATTTTGGGTTCGAACTCCTGGTTTTAAGATTGAAACCGAAAAGCTGGCCACCTCCCAAACCCTTCAGGAACAGTATTGGAAACGAACCAAAGGCGCCGTAAGAACTGCCCTTGAAAACACCCTCATGATTTTAGAGAAATACGGTTTACAACCCGAGATGGGCCATAAGGAAGTAGGTGGCATCAAGGCTACGGTTAATGGTGACGGCCGTCTTGATGATATTATGGAACAGCTGGAGGTCTGTTGGAAATACTCCAATGCCTTACAGGCAGCTGATAATGAATTACTGGCTCGGATAATAATTAAAGAAATCTTTAGACTTCATGGTTTAGAAGTAATCTTTAAGGCAAAACCGATCCCTGGTGTTGCCGGCAGCGGTGAACACACTCATTTGAGTATCTCCATTAAATTAAAAGACGGTACGGTCAAGAATTTATTTGCGCCTCAAGATAATACCAAAGACTTCTTAAGTACGATTGGCTGGGGCGCAATCATGGGAATCCTCAAAAATTACGAGGTTATCGGTGCCTTTATTACCGCAACCAATGATGGTTTTAACCGTTTACAACCGGGTTTTGAAGCACCGGTATGTACGGTCGCTTCAATTGGACATAATGTAGCAACTCCTTCGAGAAACCGTACTGTTTTAGTTGGTTTAGTCCGCGATATCAGTAATCCACTGGCAACCAGGTTTGAAGTCCGTTCTCCAAACCCGCATACCAACACCTACTTGGCACTGGCGGCATTATTCCAAGGGGCAATGGACGGGATCAACTTTGCTGTAAACAGTGGTAAGTCCAGCGCCGAATTAGAGGCTGAATTCTCTAAAAAACCGGGTGAACCTGCCAGCTATTTGGAGCAAGAACGGGCATACCGCAGTGAAGAAGATGTTTTTGAAGCATATAGCGAAGAGGAACGAAACAGACTATTTGGAAAGCCACCGGCAACAGTTTGGGATGCATTTCAAAACTTCACAAAGTATCCTGAAAAGTTAGCAGTATTAACGAAATATGGTGCTTTGACCCCACAAATAATTGAGTCTTATGCTCAGGCAATGATCCTGCTTTGGATAACCGAACTGCGTGACCGGATCATCCCGGCTAACATGGCTGTAGTTAAAAATTTAGTTAGAAAACATAATCTTTCAGATTGTTCTGATCTTGACAAGAAAAATTGGGTAACTATCCAAAACCTGCGGATTGAGTTGATGCAAGATCATTCGGATAAAAAGTCGCTCTTCTCTAAAATCAGAGAAGCAATTGAGTCGAAAGATTATGATAACGTCTCAAAGCTGCAATTAGAAATGGCTCAAAAGATGGAACAATTGACGGCTTATTATCAAATATATCAACGTAATCTCTTCGATTGACCGTTTACTTGCTAACGACATTGACCGATAAATTAAAAAAGGGCGGTTGTACAAACTACTTCTTTAATGAGTAGAAGCAACGCCCGTTTTTTATTCAAACAACTACAAGCAGTCCTCTGAAAATAGAATGCTCTCAATTAAAACATTAAAACCGTTTAACAAAGCGATAGCCATTGATCTCATAGCCAAGCCGTTTATAAAATTTATGCGCTTCTTCTTCCCTTCCAAATCCACTTACCAGCCACGTACCGATACAACCCATCTCTTGGGCAAGATTTTCAGCATAATCCATCATGAACTTACCAACACCTTTTTTTCTCTGCTCAGGATCAACTACAATTGCGGCAATTTCACCAAACCTACTCACTTCTTCTACATTTTCTCTGATCCTAAATGATAATAATCCTAATATCTCTCCATCTTCCTCACAAACATACAGATAATCAATCTTGCTTTCCTCGATCATCTGAAGTCGGTTGAGCATCTGTTTGTTATCGATCGCATGTCCGCTTAATTGCTCCATCAGCGTACATAGTATCGGAATATCCGCTTCGAGTGCTTTTCTTATAGTTAATGACATAATAATCAACACCCCTATAATTTTATCCTACAAATTTTCCATTACAGTATGGATCTCTGACAACATCTAGCAGTGATAAATATACGTAAAAAGCTGTAGCAACAGCTATTGATTTTTGCCACAGCTTCCTCTTTATTTATATAAATTAAATTTCTTAACCAACATCAACGGATTATAAGACATTTTGGCCTTGCGCAATCCTTCCAGACCCATATCTTCCTCCCGGTTGACATACTCCTTGTCCTGCCATTGATTTAGCAAAAATTGTTGATTTATTGCTGCATAAATCCCGGAAAACATGGTATTCGCTTTTTCAATATGAATTAATGCCGTATTGTCATTCAGGATCTCGCCAACGGAAATGGCCTGAATTGTACCATCAACCCTAATCACTCCGCCCACAACGTCCAATTGCTGAAAATTAGTCATCACCATCAACATCGCCTGATCTTCAGCAGAGATCTTCGGTTGCTGCGCTAACTTCAAGTTGAACCAGTCGGTTTCTAAAGCCATAATTTCAGCGAGAACTTCTTCGTTAATCACCTGGTATTCCCATTTGTATTTTCGCAGAAATTGATTGAGATGGTTTCTTTTGCTATGATATTTTCGTCCTGCCAGACTAATCAGTTCGCTGACACTGTACAAGTAATCAAAAGTATTGCGGTCTTCTCTTGCTGAAAGATCCGGATCAATCCGCATCAAGATGTTTTTAAAACTCTCCGGCACCCGTTTGAAAAACACTTGAAGATTCTCGTTTTGACAAAAATCTTCAATGTACTTCAAAACGCTCTTCAGTTTATCCTCATCTTGCCAGTCTCCAATTGGGACAAAGAAAAAAGGTTTCCACCTTTTGGGTCTGGCAAAAAGCACCCAATAGTCTAAATCTTCCAAATAACAGATTCTTAAAACATAGGTATGTTGCCACATGAAGAAATTAGTAAAATTGAGGTCGGAGATCTCGGGCTGCAAATTTCTTAATTTTTGTCCCAGTGTCGCTCGATCAGCTAATGTAATTTCTCTAAAATTCAGCATTGTTTCACCATTATGTAAGATGTTCCAGTTTAGCTTTGTAACAGCAGGTTAAATTAATATTACCGTAAGGAGGTAGGACTATGACTGAAAATCATTGGCTCATTGTAAAATCAAATTGAACTAATAAAAATCCATAGTGACCTTTTCTGTTGTAAAATGAATTTACCATAAAACATTAACAGCAGAAAGGTGATCACTATGGACAATACACAGTTTACACCAAATCCGCGAAAGAA